>ONJN01000210.1 GCA_900318155.1 uncultured Eubacteriales bacterium | reverse complement strand
GCTGAAATCATAACGGCCGAAAAAACAGTGATCAGCATCAGCCGTTTCAGGATCTTTTTCATCATAACCTCTCTCTTTCTGAATCCGTCAAACGATAAATACCGCAACAGATCCAATATGTTCTAATGTGTTTATTTTAGCACACAACCCGCCTTAAAAAAGGTATGTGAAAACAATTTAAGAGAAGTTGAAAATTCTTAAGGTCTGTATTAACATTTTAATAGAAAAAAGTACGATTTTTCGACATATTCAGTTTTTCGACAAAAAAACTCGTTTTGTCAAATTCAGAAGAATTTAAGAACGGAGGACACAATGAAAATCCTGATAATCAACTGCGGAAGCTCTTCGCTGAAATACAGACTCATTGAAGCGGACACGGAAGATGTTATCGTCAAAGGACAGTTCGAACGGATCGGTATCGACGGCGGACATTTTACATATAAACAAAAAAATGGCGGAAGCCTTGAGCGCAACGCCTATATTCCGGATCACGAGGAAGCGGTCCGCCTCCTCGTCCGGATCCTCACTGACCCTGACATGGGCGACCTTGAAAGCCTGGACGAAATCGAAGCGATCGGTCACCGCATCGTGCACGGCGGCAATAAATTCACTGATGCCGTTGTACTCACACCGCAGGTTCTGAAAGAGATCGAAGCCTGCTCAAACCTCGCGCCGAATCATAATCCGGTCAATCTGCACGGCATCCGCGCATGTATGAAATACATGCCGAAAACGAAAATGGTCGGCGTCTTTGACACAGCATTCCACTCTACACTCCCGGAAGAAGCCTATCTGTATGGTATTCCATATGAATACTATAAAAATGAACAAATCCGGCGTTATGGCTTCCACGGCATGAGTCATCAGTACGTATCGGAAGAAACCGCGCGGATCCTTGGAGTTAACCCTTCCGAGCTGAAAGTCATAACATGCCATCTTGGAAACGGCGCCAGCATCACAGCCGTAAAAAACGGAAAGTCCGTAGATACTTCAATGGGCTACACACCGTTGGAAGGGATTATCATGGGTACACGAAGCGGCAGCATCGACCCGGAAATCATCAACGTTATTTCCGAGAACGACCATAAAACACTCTCTCAGGTCATGGATATCCTTCACACAAAGTCCGGGATCTATGGTCTCTCGGACTACCTTTCGCCGGATATGCGCGATCTGACCGCCGCCTATCATAAAGGAAATCCGAACGCGATCCGCGCGATCAAAGCCTACGTTTACCAGATCGTCAAATACATCGGAGCCTATACGACCGCGATGGGCGGAACCGATGCTATAACCTTCACTGCCGGCATCGGTGAAAACAGCAGTCTGGTGCGCAGTCTCGTCTGCCAGCGCCTGAGCGTTTTCGGCATTACGATTGATGAAACCGCCAATGAGAATGGAAACGATGAACGGATTATCTCCACGCCGGACTCCAGAGTCAAAGTTCTCGTCATCCCGACAAATGAAGAGCTTTCAATCTGCCGCCAGACAAAGGCACTGATTCAGGAGTAGCCGGGATTCACCCTTCGCAGCCGACCGCACTCGTTTACCGACGGCCGTACTCGAAGTAATAACCTGGCGAAACCCAGTGGGCGGACCGGCCGGCGCTACGCTCTTACGATGCCGTGAAATCCATACTCGCGGTCTTGCTGATCTTCCCGCTATCATCAATAATGAGCGCGCTGCAGCCTTTCTGTTTTTCCATAAAGGCCAGCGCCTTTTTTTTGCCCTTGATCTGACAGATTGTCGCCAGCGCGTCGCAATCCGCAGAACGGCCGCTTTCCGCCGTAATCGTAACACCCTGAATATCGGTATTTGCCGGCTCCCCGGTTTTCGGGATCAAAATATGATGATACAGCTTTCCGTTTTTCTTAAAATACCGTTCATAAATGCCGGATGTCACAACCGTTTTATCCTTCACTTCAGTAAAACCGACGATCTCGCTTTGTTCTGAAAACGGCTTCTCAATACCGATCCTGAACGGGTGCCCGCCTTTGTCGCCAACGGTAATAATATTACCGCCGAGGCTGACAATCGCGGATGTAACACCCTGTTTCTGCAGATACTCCCCGACGCGGTCACCGATATATCCTTTGGCAATGCCTCCGAGATCAATTTCGCCTTTTTTTGTCGTCATTCGGACATTGTCGCCATTAATCTTTATCTGCTTATAATTTACATATTTTGCGGCCTCGGCGAGCTGTTTCTTTGTCGGAACTTTCGGATTTTCACTGTGGAAGTTATACAAATCTTCTGCTTTGCCGATTGTAATATCAAAATCTCCGCCGGAGATCTTCCCATAATAGATGCCTTTTTTTATAACACTGATCGTCCTGGGATCACATCGGACAGGTTTCCCCGCGGCATGATTCACACGGTAAATGTCTGAACCCGCCTTTGTCTTACTTAAAAGTTTCTCATAATCCGCGCAAAGACGAAACGCGCCGTCGATTGCTTTTTCCGCCTGTTCATCGCTCATGTTTTTCATGTTGTAAATACTGATCCTGCAGATCGTGTCAAAGTAATAACTCTCCTTTGTCATCGCGTTCTTAACCTTCTCATTCGCTGATCCGCAGGCCGTCAGCATCAGCGCCAGTACGGCAACGAGTATCACAAGCGCGACAGCCGCCTTCCGGCAGATTCCCGGACCTACAGTTTTTTTTCTCTTTCCAGCGCTTTCGGCGCCGGTTTCCAAAGTCAGTACGGATACTCCGGACCTGGACGCAGCCGAACAATCCGCCAAACCGAAAATTCTCTTATAATTATCAATTCCCATATTATTATCGCTTTCCATCGTCGCTCTATCGTTTTTCAGCGTCCTCACCCCATTGAAATCATTCATTCTCCGTTCATGTTCATTCTTTTCCCGTTCATCACGATTACAGCACGGTATGTATTACATTATACGTTTGAAACTCTTCATTGTCTATAGAAGAAGTAAGATATCTTTAATCGAATCGCCGGATCACCGCCCAAATAAAAAAACAGGAGACCGGCCGGTCTCCCGCCGTAACAGCGCGGACGCGTAATCTCTGCTGAAATACTTCCAATTCTTAATCCCTCATAAACAAATCCCTTGTATAGACTTTTTCCTTCACATCGTTAAGAGCTTCCGCGTCATATCGGTTTGCGATAATAACATCGCTCTTTTTCTTGAACGTCTCCAGATCGTTTACAACCTGGCTCCCAAAAAATAATGTGCCATCTTCCAGTACCGGCTCATAAACGATCATCATCGCCCCTTTGGCCCTGATCCGCTTCATAACTCCCTGGATACTGCTGTGACGAAAATTATCACTGTTTGTCTTCATCGTAAGCCGGTACACTCCGATGATCACCTGCCGTTCCCGGCTCTCATCCCAGATACCTTCCGTATAGCTATAATAACCAGCCATCGAAAGCACCCGGTCCGCCACAAAATCCTTTCGTGTCCGGTTGCTTTCTACAATCGCCCCGATCAGATTCTCCGGCACATCCCTGTAATTTGCCAGAAGCTGCTTCGTATCCTTCGGCAGACAGTAACCGCCATAACCGAAAGACGGATTATTATAAAAATCCCCGATCCTCGGATCAAGACAAACACCCCGGATGACATTCGCTGTCCGCAATCCTTTTACCTCTGCATAAGTGTCCAGCTCATTGAAGAAAGAAACCCGAAGCGCAAGGTACGTGTTGGAAAAAAGCTTCACCGCTTCGGCTTCTGCGGAGGACATGATCAACGTTTCCACATCCGTTTTTTCCGATCCTGACTTTAACAGTTCGGCAAAGGCTTCCGCAGCCTGCAACAGCACCAAATCATCCTCATCAGTATTCCCTGCTCCGACAATGATTCTGCCCGGATACAGGTTATCAAAGAGTGCCGTGGATTCCCGCAGAAATTCCGGTGAAAACAGAATTTTCGCGCCGGTTCGTTTCCGCAGTTCCTCGGTATAGCCAACCGGGACGGTGGATTTGATCACAATAACCGGAGCTTCTTTCTCTGCCGCCCGGCAATTATCCAGCACAGTATTCACCACACTCTCCACTGCACTCGTATCAAAACAATCCGTTTTCGGATCGTAATCCGCCTGAGTGGCTACGATGACAAAATCAGCGGATGTGTAAGAATCCGTGGATAAAGATGCCGTAATACTGAGCCGCCTTCTTCCGCTTTTTGCCTCGTCCAGATACTGCTGAATCAGGTCATCCCGGATCGGAGATATAAAGCGGCTAAGCGCGTCGACCTTCTCCCGAAGAATATCAACAACAGTGACTTTATTCTTCCGCGACAAAAGGACTGCCAGCGACAGGCCGACATAACCCATCCCCGCGATGGCGATGTTCAACTCATCCTTTGTCATTCCATTACACCTTTCCCTGTACACCTTATACCACTCCACAAATGAACGCAGACCCGTCCTGATATCGACTGCAGGCCGGTATCCATAATCCCTTTCCAGCGCCGAAGTGTCAGCATACGTCACAGCAACGTCTCCCGGCTGCATAGGAACCAGCTCCCGGCGGGAGGCAAAATTATAATCCGGAGGAAGCAGCTCATTGCTTACCAGTTCTTCCTGAAGCACACGCACAAAATCCATGAGATTCACAGGCCTCCCGGTGCCGATATTATACAAAGCATACGGCGGAACCGGCAGCCCGTCTGCGCCGGTCACCTTCTCCGGTGCTCCCTGCATCACCCGGATAATGCCTTCCACAATGTCATCAACATAGGTAAAATCACGCTGACAATTCCCGTAATTGAAGAGTTTAATACTTTCGCCGGCCATCAGTTTCTCTGCAGCGGAATAGTAAAACATATCCGGACGTCCTGCCGGACCATAGACCGTGAAGAAACGAAGACCTGTGCTGGGAATGTTATAAAGTTTAGAATACGAGTGAGCCAGAATCTCATCCGCTTTCTTTGTGGCGGCGTAAAGCGATACCGGTTCATCAGCCTTATCCTCCGTGCTGAACGGAATCCGGTCATTGTTGCCGTAAACAGAAGAACTGGATGCATAAACCAGATGCTGAACGCCGCAGGCAGTCTCCTTCCGGACGGATTCTTTTTTATTGCCTGCTTCTTCATCCTCTGCGCCGGCCGCTGTACCGGCTGTGACATACTTATCTAAAGGATAAGAATGACGGCAGGCTTCCAGAATATTATAAAAACCAATAATATTTGATTCAAAACAGGCGTCCGGATTATCAATGGAAGACCTTACGCCGGCCTGCGCCGCCAGGTTGACCACAATATCGGGACAATAGTCAGTGAATACTTTGTCAACACAATCAGAATCCGCAATGCTCCCTTTAATGAAAATGTGCTGAACCGAAGAAGAGGATGCCGTTTCCTCAATCAACTGCAGTCTGTGTTCCTTCAGCGCCGGATCATAATAAGGATCCATATTGTCAAAGCTGATTACGGTCCCGGCGGACATTGTGCGCAAAAGCCTCATAACAAGGTTCGCCCCGATAAAGCCCGGAGAACCGGTGACAAGGATTGTTTTGTCTGTCAAATCAATTGGTTGTTTGGATGTCATGAATATTTCATCTCCCTGTTATATAAACTTCAGACGTCTCCCTGATCACGCCTGACCACGATGCTGCCCTGTTATCGGCATTATCCTTTTCTGTGCCTTACACACGCTTTCTCTCCAAATACAACGACCCGCACGGTACGAAGGAGGACCTTCATGTCCAGCCAAAGGCTGAAATTCCGTACATAATCAACATCATACGCCGTCCGCTCTTCCCAGGTCAGTTCCCGGTTTCCGTATACCTGCGCAAGGCCGGTCAGTCCCGGCCGCATTTCATACCGTTCTGCCGATAATCCCGCACTTTCTTTCTCAATATATGGTCTCGGCCCGATAAAGCTCATGTCTCCGATCAGAATATTGATCAGCTGCGGCAGTTCGTCCAGTTTCAACCTGCGAATCCATTTTCCGGTAAAAGACACACAGTCTGTATCGACATCAGGATCCGTATCGCATTCTGCGACTGAATTCTTCTCCATGGTACGGAATTTCAGAATTTTAAATCTACTTCCTTCATACCCCACCCTTGTTTGCCGGAACAGGATGCTGCCCGGAATATTCAGTTTAATGATTACTGCGACGATAATCCAGAGCGGAGACAGAAAAACAATCCCAAGCGCGCTGAACAGCACGTCGCAAAGCCTTTTTAGATTTCGGCCGAAGACACGATTATTCCTTTTTTTTATCATATTTTCCTTATCAGGCCTTCCCCTGTTTTTCATGCACATATCTCAGTCGATTCCCCGCCCGGATAAACACTTCTCCCGGTACATCCGGCTGCTTTCATGTTCGCTCGCGGCGCCTGGGCAGTTTTCTCACAATTCGCGAACATCTGTAATATGTCTTCGGGCTTGCCAGCGCCGTTATACCGAGAAGCTTATGCGGTACTGAATGCGCTTTGTCCGCAAAAAAACAGGTACGGTACTTCCTGAGATTCCTCCGGAGAAGTGCCAGCTTTTCCGGTTCATCCATGCCGGAATAATAATATGCGTACATATAACTCATGCAAATATTATAGAGCAGACTATATGCTGCTGCTTCCATCGCAGGATAGTCTTCCCTGGCGAGATCCGCGATCTTCTCATACGCCGCGAGTCCGCTCATTTTTCGTTCCGTCAGTGGTGTGAACGGGGAAGAAACGCCGGCCGCCATGTCATAATAGTAAACCGGTCCCGGATCATAGACGACGGAGCTGCACAGGCAGATATATCGAAAACAGAAATGAAGATCCTGAATGGTTCCCAGTTCCTCATCAAAGCGAAGCCGATTCTTTCTGATAATATCCATATGGAAAAGCTTGTTCCAGGTATAGCCATTGAAGGAATCCCATCTCATAAGCATGGACAAAGCTTCCTCCGTATTCATAACTGCATTCCTGCCATTCTTGTTCCACAGAATTTCTTTTCCGCCTTTTATGATGTAATGCCCGGCGATCTCAAGATCCGTCCGATGCTCCTCATGGAGTTCCATCAAAGTCTCAAGGTAGCCCGGCGACGTCAGGTCGTCCGGATCCGGAAATATGATATACTCCCCCCGGGCGTTTTCAATACCGCAGTTCCGCGCGGAAGACAGCCCGCCATTCTCTTTATGGAATACTTTTACCCCCGGATTCTGCGCCGCATACCAGTCACAGATCTCAGGGCTTCTGTCTGTGGATCCATCATCCACAAGCAGGATCTCATAATCACCGTATGTTTGCGACAACAATGCCGGAATCGAACGGTGAAGGTATTCTTCCTTATTATAGATCGGTACCGTTACAGTGATCATTGCCATACACCCAGCTCCCTGTACTATTCTCAGCGGCTAATATGATTCCGTTCCACGCTTTCCTGCTTAACAGCCAGTCGTTTCCGCACTACGATGCCCGATTTCTGAAGCGGATTTTCAAAAGTCCCGCCACTTCCATCGTCAGCTTTTCTTTTGTGACGATCAGCACCGTGCCATAGACCCCGAAAAATACTACTGAGGCAAGAAGCAGCTTCAGGAACGCGTTCATCTCCATTATGCGGAAGACCCACCCGGCAAGACCGGCCAGCAGAAGAGCCGGTATAATTTTTCGGTACTCAACCGAATGGAGATCTACATGCCGCCTCCCGTAATACAACAACGTACAAAAAACACCGATTTCCGCCGCCAGAGTCCCGACGGCCGCCCCGACCGCGCCGTACTTCGGTATCAGCATCAGGTTCAGCAGCACGTCAATCACGGCCCCTGCCACGTTCGCGCTCAGCACCTGTTTCTCTTTCCCGATCGGAATCAGCACCTGCGTGGTAAACACATTTGTAAGGCCGATCAGTCCGACGCCCGGCATGATGATCTTCATCGGGAGAACCGCCGGGACGTAATTCTTACCTGAGAGGAACAGAACCGATTCTTCCGTGTAAAGAAAAAAGAACAGCGCCAGAGAAAGGGAAACAATGAACACATAATTCAGTGCTTTATTGCTTAGTTTCCTCTGTGCCTCCATTCTGCCTGTTCCAACGTAGTAGGAAGAGCGCGGAAGAAGAACGGCAGCCAGTGCGGAAATGCACAGAAACAGTACATTTTTAACTTTGACAGCGACGCTGTAATAACCAACCGGAGCATCCCCTGCTATAAACCCAAGCATGACTTTGTCCAGGCTTGTATAGACTGCGGTTATGCCGGCCATCAGGAAGAAAATTAATGCCGCTTTCATATGAGGCGAAAGATGATACCTGCCCACCGGTCGGAGTGCGATATATTTCCTCGCGTGAATCAGGTTTACCAGCTGCGGGCCGGATACAGAAAACACCACAATCCCGGCATAAAGCGGAGCCTGTTCAGGACGATGGATCAGCAGGAATATCAGGATGACAGAGACCAGCCTCAGCGTAAGTGTCCGTACGGTTATGTAGGAATACTGCTCCAGTCCTTCATACATCCAGTCCATCCCGACTGCGCCCATAACAATATTAATCGAGAAAATAACAAAAATTTCCCGGTCATTTCCAATGCGGGGCACCTTCATCATACAAATGATCAGTATCGCATAAGCCAGCAGACTCATAAGCAGATTAATTGCCACCAGTTCATGCACTGTCCGCGACAGTTTTTCCCGGTCGTCACGCACGCGGGCACAGGCGCGGATCCCATAGGTCGGAACACCAAGCTGCGCGATCAGAATCAGATAGGCTATAAAAGATTCCGCAAAAGTCACCCTTCCAAGACCTTCCGGCTGAAGAATCCGCGAAACATATGGGAACGTAATCAGCGGGATGGTGACGCGCGTGACCCTTAATAAAAGGTTCAGTATAAAATTCTTTTTGATTGAAACCTTACTCATTGTCAAAGGACCGGCCTCCTGATCAGTAAACATCTGCATGGACTCTCCCCGCGCACCGGTGTCCCCGTTATTGTCTGTCACAGCCTGCATTTCCGGAATCCGCAGGGATTTTTCCTTTTTCCAGTTTTCTGTAAACATCCCTTACAAAGCCTGCCGTCTCACGGATATCGTACCCAGCCCGCCGAACCGCTTCCGTACAATCTTTTCGCGCCCGATTCCTGTGCTGCAGCACCTCTTCAGCCCATTTCCGGGCGCCCGCCTTCAGAGAAAGGAACCGCACATAATCAGTCACAGCAACATCATCCGGCACAATATCTGACGCGATCACCGGAAGCCCCGCGGCCTGCGCTTCCAGGGCGGCAATACCAAAACCCTCAAACAAAGACGGGAAGACGAATACATCCATGGCCTGCAGCCAGATTTCCACATCGGAGACATTCCCCGCAAAAATCACTTTGTCAGATAAATGCAGACACGTGATCAATTCCTCAAGCATCGGCCGGTCTTCACCGTCTCCGACAAGCAGCAGCACGACAGACGGGTCCTCTTCAGCAACCGCCGCAAAAACCCGAATCAGGAACGACTGGTTCTTAGGGGCAGTCAGGCTGCCGGTATTCCCGACAACAAACGTGTCCGAAAAAACTCCCAGCTTATTTCTTATTTGCTTCCTGACCTCCGGATCAAACCGGTACTTCCCGACATCAATCCCGTTTTTTATAACCAGCGCCTTTTCCGCGTATCCTCCGGCAAACTTCCACTCCGCCGCAGAACGGGAACAGGCGCAGTAAAGATCTACACGGTTCCTCATGGTAAGATCCCCCAGAAACCGCAGCAGCCGGTGCTTTATTGTTTCCCGGCCTCCCCCGCTGTGAGCATGGATAATCACCCTTGGAACTCCGGTTTTCTTCGCCGCTGCCGCCATCATGGCCATCATCGTTGTTTTACTGGAATGAATATGGATTATATCATACGGATGTTCCCGTAAGAATTTCAGAAACGGACGATAAATATAGTTGACGCTTCTTTCCGGCATATAGGGCAGACCCAGCTCGTAGAACCCGCTGCCTTGTTCTTCTATACATTTTCTATATGAAGGAAACGGGCAGTCATATGGGACAAAGCAATCGATCTGCATCCCTTCCGAATCAAAATTCTGAATCAGTAATCTGACAAAGCCATCCTGTCCGCGATTTCTGATCATGCCACCTATAACTTCCAGTACGCGCAGTTTCGATTCTTCCCTGCTCCTTGTTTCTTCCATATTTATCATTCCTTTACCGCAGCCTCAGCTGCAGTCGTCTGAGCTTTCCGAGTATTGCGATGATTCGAAACCGATGTGTTTCAGCAAGGAACAACACCACTTTTCGCTGCATCGTCAGTTTTTTCCGGCTCGCCTCCCACAGTGCCTTCTTTACGATGGGTATTTTAAGAAAATCGCTGTAACCACGGCATTTTTCCCGGAAAGATTCCTGATTATCAGGATTAAAATACCCTGTAATCCCCGTCGTAACAACCACATAAAGAAGCCGTGTATAAAGCAGATTTCTGAGGCGCTGTCTGTCGGGATGACTGCTCCTGCTTATGAATTCTTCCATATACTCAAAACAACGCACGATGCAGCGAATATTTTCCTCGCTGTAAGAATGGGAGATCGATCCTTCATGGTACACGTAATGATTCAGGGTCTTATTCAGGTAGTACGCCGACCGGGTATATTCGAACAAACACAGACAAAAAACGATTCCTTCTGCTCCCTGGCGGAGTTCTTCAACATGACGTATGTGGTTCTGCACAAGGAAATCCCGCCGAATCAGTTTCGCGAAAACCTGTGCGATCTTCCCGTTGAAATCAAGCACACGCTCCTG
>ONJN01000091.1 GCA_900318155.1 uncultured Eubacteriales bacterium | reverse complement strand
ACTCTGACAATGGGATTCTCTCAGAAAAACCTTTCCGTTGAAGACGGCGCCGCGCTTATCGTGTACGCCGTCCGCCGCGGCATCAATTTTCTGGATACCGCGCAGTACTACGACACGTACCGCTACATCCGCCCGGCATTAGATATAATTAAACAGGACATGGAAACGGCCCGGACAAAGGGCTCCGATTCGTCGCTGCCGGCACACAACGAGCCGGCACAATCCTCCAGTGCACCCGCGCTGCCGGTGATCTGCAGTAAAACACTGGCACCAGACTATAACGGCGCCCACGAAGCTGTACTGGAATGCCTCCGGGAACTCGATCTCCCCCGGATCGATATTTTTCTGCTGCACGAAATCCGCGGCATGGCGGATTTTAACGCCAGAAAAGGCGCCTGGCGCGCGCTCCGCGAACTCCGCGAAGCCGGAAAAATCCGGGCGATCGGCATCTCCACTCATCATGTAGACGCCTGCCGCGGCATGGCCTCAGAGAAAGACTGCGACGTCGTTTTCACACTGATCAACCGCGCCGGCCTCGGAATCCGGGATTCCGGCATCACGTCCGAAGAAGAAAACGCGCGGATGCCTTTGTCCCTGAAAAATAACTGTCCGGGAACCCGCGAAGCGATGGAAGACGCGATCCTTGACTGCGACCGGGCCGGAGTCGGCGTGTTTACAATGAAAGCCTTCGGAGGCGGCAACCTGATTCGCGACTACATTTCCTGCCTTGATTACGCTTCATCCGTCAAAGGAAACACCTCCGTCATGATCGGCATGGCGGACAAAACGCAGGTGGACGCAGCAGTACGCTATTTCAGCGGTAAACTGGATCCCGGTTTCATTCCATCGACAAAGGGAAAACGGCTAATGGTCGATCAATCCGACTGTGAAGGCTGCGGCACCTGTATACGGCGTTGCGTGAGCCGCGCGATCCACCGGAATGAAAACGGCCTGGCCGAAATCGACCAGGCACGCTGCATACACTGCGGCTACTGCGCGCCGGTCTGCCCGGTCCGCGCAATCATTTTTGCATAAGACTTCCATTTTATTCAACCAGGAGCGAAGCTCCAACAAGCTCGCTTGTTTGGCGCGAGCGACGCCGTCAACAGATGCCGGGAGCTTCAGCTCCTGAGAGCGTCGGTGGGGGGATTGATACCCGCCACCGATGTTCGAAGATAGAACCCGCCGCCCTCGTAAAACGCAGAGGCGGGGGATATCCGGCGTCTGTTATAAGTTTTTAAGGCCGCTGCGCCGCGCGCAGCCGACTGAACCCTGCGGTGCCGACTCAGCCCCGCGGTGCCGGCACGATGCAGTCAAAACGAACCGCCTTTCCCCGGATCGAAAAACTCGGCTTCCGCCCGGCAAGATACGGCCCCTTTGGCGGCCGCTTGATGATGACCCTGCGCGGCCCGGCCGCGATCGCCGCATCCAGCAGCGCGGCTTCATCGGCGCAGGGGCGCTCCAGTTTTTGAAGCAGCTGGAGCTTTTTTTTGACCAGCGCACTTTTCTTTCGGGCTGGAAACATCGGATCGAGCAGAATCACATCCGGTCTCTCCGTAAGATACGGTAACACTTCCAGGCTGTCCTCCTCAAAGACCTCCATCCGATCGACCGCATCTTTAAGCTCCGGAATATCCGCGGCCCGGCGCAGCGCGTCCTTCAAAAGTGCCGCAATCACCGGATTGTATTCATATAACTTTACAGAAAAACCGGCCGCCGCCAGTATCAGCGAATCCTCGCCGAGCCCCGCCGTCGCGTCAATCGCGGTCAGACTGTTCCAGCCATCAGATTCAACAGCACCGTCTGCGCCGCCGAAATCATCCACACCTTTGATCCCGGCCGCTTTCACCAGGAATTCCCGCCGCAGATTATCCGGCCGGATCCGCTTGAGCATCCGCGAGAAATCCCCCCGAAGCGCCAGTTCGCCGGACACCAGCGTCAGCCCTTCCAGCTCCATCCGCAGGATCATGTTATTCTTTTGTTCTTTGGCGTTTTCCTGCGACTTTTTCATAAAATTTCCCGGCGTATCTCTTAAACTTCCGTATTTACAGGTTTTCTATAGCGCTATTCATCTGATCCATTAAATAATCGTCAAAACAGGAATAGTCCTCCTTTATATAGCCAGTAAAGTCCCATGATACAATTTTCCCAGTATTGCAATCTATACAGGATAACCATTCGTCAACATTTTCAATTACAACCAAATTATCAGGCAATCCTTCATCACGATAATCCATAGTGGTGTCAACAAAAATCATTCTTCCAGTTAATCCCACGCCCATGATCTCAATACCACATATACCACCATGCCCAAACATCTTCAAGAATATGATATACTGTTCCGAGAGTTTCACATTAAGTCTTATCTCAGCCATTGTAATCATTTCATCAGTAACTGTAGCATAAGTAAAGTCACCGGTTATTTCATATTTTTTGATCGTTTCAAGAATTTGATTATTCATCGCCCTTCTCCTTTCTTTCGCCCTTTCAGATATTGCTGTGCACGCCATTTCCAATAAGCACGCCTAAAGTTCCTATACTGACTGTCAAGATCCTTATCATTTCTAAAACTTTCGCCACTATTACGTAATCCATGAAGGATTCTTTTATACTCCTGGTGGGTTGTTTCATGAACCTCTACCATTGGACCAACTTCTTTCTGCAATATATGGTGTAACTCTAACGGTTTTCCATCTCTTCCATAGGGTGCTTTTCCCTTAAGCATTCTTTGAAGATTTGTCTGGCCGGTATCTATATCAACGTAATCAAAATTTATATCATTTCTTTGATATACTCGTCGGCTGACATTCCTTTCTATACCATTAACTTTAACGGTTCCTTCGTAATAAACAGGAGTGAATATTCGGTTTCTATACCGGGAACCTTTTGTCTGTCCAAAACCCCCATGGTAACCAGTACCCATTATCATACCTTCCTGTGAGATATAGAGCAGTCACTATCAAACTGGATGATCTGAATACCTGAGCGTTTGCCTTTTCCAAAGATAGCATCCGGCGTTTTTCCATACACCACTATAGCGGATGGCTCCAGTCTCTTCATGATTACGTCAAGACCTTCGCAGAAGAACTGTCGGTCTGTTTTATTTTTTATTGTTCCGTGGCTTCCAATAGCAATCACGCAATGTTGTGCCACACCGTCACAACAAAAATGACAGGTTCGTCTGTCTGCATATCGAATATTCACGATAACTCTTATTCCATTTTGTTGTAACCAGAATCCGATAGCTCTACTGCGGTAAATATTCCATAACTGCATCACATATGGCATGTCGCGATACAGACTGAAATCAGGGAGGATTACACCATTGTACCTACGTAAAATATCGAGATATCGTTTTGGACTCCTCCAAATTCTTTCGAAGAGATAATCATCTTCATAAAAGTGGATCCACTGATTGTAATCAGTACATGAAATTGCTTTCGAAAATGCAATCAATTTATTTGGAATCAGGTATGTAGGCTGGATAACAGGAAACTCGAAAACCCCGTCATAATACGCTGACGCTATAAGAAAAGCATTAAAAACATCTTTACAATTTTTTCGTTGTGAATTAGTTTTACTCATATCTAAGTCCTTTCTCCCTTCGATAAGGGTAAAAACGAGGAAATAGGTATTTACTTTTTATCTCGCTATTTGACGATCAAACTCAGATATGCTATCATTTTTAATTAGATGTACTTAGCTATGTGAAAGCATATCTGAGGAATGAAACGCATTGCAATACTGCTGGTAACAGTTTCCCAATGCGTTTTATTCTTTTTCATTCATAAAAACACCACCTCCTTAAGTTATTTAAGACTCCTAAGCTGAACTTTTGCTGCAGATACAGATACGCCGCATTTTTCAGACACTTCCATGATAGTCATTCCCTTAATCAGATACGAGGAGGCTAATAATTCTCCTCCGAATGCATTGGCTTGCCATTCCGGATCTTCGTAAGGTTTGAGCTTCTCAGAAGGAGCTAACCGGCACAGGGCAATGCAGTCGTCTTCGTGCAGGAATAAGTGTCCTGCTTCGTGAGCGATAGTCAGTCGATCACGACCTTCGCCGGCAGCTGCACGGAGATAAACGTCTTCACGAATCCTGATAAGATTTTTACTTGGATAGGTTTCTCCATGTTTACTCCCCATCTGATAAACGGGAACTACTTCAAATTGAAAATCAGGGATTAGTATTGGCAGAACATTTTCCACAAATGATAGAATTGGGAAATAGAGTTCTTTTTCTAATCCGATGTTTTTTTTCAAGACTCGTATGAATCTTCGTATATCGTTTCTTGAAATTGCATCTGCTTTGTAATAATCCATTATTTGTCCGCGTCTCCTGAAAGAATTCTTCTGATAGCTTCAGCCTGCATATCGTTTATGTCTGAAAATTTACGTGCGAAAGATACAGCCAATTCACGATTCTGAAGGCTTTGACCAATAAAACTCATCTCAATAGCATCTTCAGTTTCGGCAACAGATGTGGTAAATGCTTTTCGCTGCTCTTCAGTCAAATGATAAATATCACAAATCTTTTTGTTCCAGGCAGATGGCATGCGCTTTTTTCCATTTTCGACAGCAGAGAGAAATGAAACACTAACACCTAGCTTTTCAGCCATATCTTTTAATATTTCTCCTTCATCAATCCGTAGTTTTCGAAAAAATTTCCCTATACTAGTCAACATGTGTAGACCTCCTAATATTGAATTCTATATTTATATAATAGTAACGCACACAGAACAATTTGTCAACCTTTAGGTTTAATATTTTACGAAAATACATCTTTTACACTCTATCTACGCATACACGCTTTTATTCAAGCTGTGCTCACAGCATTTTCTCCAACGCCCGCAGCATTTCCTCCGCCTTCCGATACTTTTCCCGCCGCGCCCGATCTTTGTCCGTGACTTTATCGAGCCGCGACAAATCCGAGTTGTGCGCCAGATCTGCCAGCTTCACCCGACGCGCGATCGGATTCTGCGCCAGACGCCTTACATAGACAAAATAATCTTCGTCCTCCGTTCTCGTCATCAGCGAAAGCGCTTCCAGCACTTCTTCATGAAACCCCATGCCGCGCAGATCGTCCAACGTGATGTCGGTATCCTCAACCACGTCATGAAGCAGCGCAACAACAGTGCTGTTCTCGTCCTCCATGCTCTCCGCAACATGCCACGGATGGAAAACATACGGAAGACCGGACTTGTCCGTCTGGTCTTTATGAGCGCGGTACATCAGCCGGATTGCCTTTTTTGTCTGATCCGT
>ONJN01000108.1 GCA_900318155.1 uncultured Eubacteriales bacterium | reverse complement strand
GCAAGCCCTTTATTGTTCTGATGAATGACAAGAATCCGCCGGTCAGTCTCCGCATACTGGTCACAGATCCGGCCCCTGTCATCCGGTGACCCGTCATCCACAAGTATAATCTGAATCTCCTTCAGTGTCTGCGAACAAAGGCTTTCAATGCATCTGCGCAGGTATTCTTCCTTTGTTTTATACACCGGAACCAGAACACTGATCTTAACTGCCATCACCTATCCCCGCTTCTCCGCCTTACGCGCTTTCCGGATATAACTTATCGTAACCATCATACACGAACCGCCATAGTAGAAAAGACAATAAAGCAGTACCAGATCCAGCGCGCGGAAAACGCAGCCCAGCAGAACCAGCACCGGCAGTATCCCGCCGATGCCAAAATCCTGTTCAATCTTCACACGCAGACTGCCGACCTCTTGATGATCCGTCCTTCGGTCAGACACACGTTCAATGATGCCCTTTTCCGCCAACGCCGCTTCCTCCGCTTTAAATTTCTGATAAATCAGCCTCATTAGTGTATCGGATACGGACGCCAGTGCGCCGGCCAGAATCATCCAGGGGCAGCCCGGCTTTATCAGTAACCCGCCTTCAGAGAATACCGCCATGCCCATACAAATCCCAAGCAGCGCCACAATGATATAACTGCTGATCCCGTCCACAAATTCCCCAAACGGCTGCGCTTTGACGCCCCTGGCTATACAACCGTCTGTACAGTCGAGAACCAGCCAGAGATTGACAAGCACCGCTCCGGCAACGCGGCACCCATAATGATCCGGTAAAAGCAACACACAGGCAATTATTCCCTCGATAATAGAGAGGTAAGACACCGTGTTTGCCGAGACCCCGGCATTGGAAAACAGCGTCGCCAGCACATATCCGGCCGGCCTGTAAAAAATCCTGCTCAGCGGCGGATCTTTTTTCCTCTTCCATTCCGGCATCGCATCTTTAAAGTATTTCGGTGTGTACCTCATACCATCAACTCCTCGCACTATTTCGACCGCTCAAGCCTCCGCCGCCTGACAGCGTACAGCCATGGCCTGCCGTACGCCTGCAGCAACCCGGCCAGCCGCAACATCAGTGCGCGCGGCAGCTTACGCATGATCCGGACACGCAGGCTTAGATGCTCTTCTGACAGCGGCTCATCCTTCCATGGACTCATTTCTTTATACTTCAGCCATTCCCCGGCCCACGGATGCATGCAGTTCTTCATCCACGGACGCTTTGACAGGAAACTGGCTGTATAGTGAACAATGATGGGATCTTCGGCTGCCCGGATTACTTCCTCTTCCATGTAATAGTCCGGCGGTTTCCGGTAGCTAAGCATTTCCCGGTAAGTGAAATCAAAGAAAATGGTTACCGCGTTGAACTCCGGTGAGAAGCACAGGCAGTCCCGGCTGAGCGCCGAGTTCAGCGCCCCCTGGTCGCACTTCTCGACAAACCCGC
This sequence comes from uncultured Eubacteriales bacterium, assembly GCA_900318155.1. GTDB lineage: Bacteria > Bacillota > Clostridia > Peptostreptococcales > Anaerovoracaceae > Aminicella. The sequence continues at coordinate 3,862 of ONJN01000108.1, read as the reverse complement.
GGCGCAGACGAATAAAGTCCAGTATTCTTCCTTCTATATCCCGTTCACGCCATCGTTTCAGGTCAATCAGCATGACGCCGGCATTAAAAATGATATCATCAGGTGCCAGTGCAATATTCGCCCTGTAATGCTTTGAAAACGCATCTTTCAGGACAGCGGCGGTCTTGTCTTTCAGATTCAGATCCCATAACTCCCGGAGCGATTTCCGAACAATCGTATCACAGTCAAGAGACAGAATACGATCAATGCTTTCGTCTATATGGCGGGAAACAAAAATCCGGGCGAACTGGCTCAGGCTGCCCCGGTCACAGTTCACCTTCATCCTCAGCTCTCTGCTGATATCATCTGACGGCATCCAGTGGGGACGAGGCATGCCGTACACACCACACAGTTCTTCAATTCTCTTTTTATCCTCGCCGTCGATTCCGCCGTCCAGAAAATGAAGGCATATTCTTTCGGATTTATTGTTTTCAAGCAAAGAAATCACGGAAATGCCCATGATCGGCCCATAATTCTTATCCGATGCATAAACAATGTGCATAGTCTTCGAATCCATCCGCAAGTCCCCTATTTATCTTTGTTTGCTGTACAATCTTCTGTAAATGTCGTACGATATCGTCTCTTCGCGTTTATTCCGCTTCCGGATGCAGAAGCCAGCGGATACAGTAAGACAAAATTATGAATATCAAAAGGAAACCGTTCCATCAGCCCCATAAGACAGAACAGAACCGATATCGTCAGGAGGTTATAATCCTTTCGCTGAACCATTTTCAGGTTCGCATAGCTCACCCACAGCATCGCAGGCACCATCCAGATCATCCCCCGGAAAACCGTGTAAGCTGCATACGCGTTATCCAGAATATACAAACGTATTCGATAATTCCCGAGAAGTTCCGCCGGGCCGGAAGGAAAGCGGATCAGTTTCCCGGTCAGCGGAAAACCATATTCCTTAAAGGCCAGACCGCCCTGGATAAAACGTTTGCTGAAATTTTCAATATAAGTCCCGAACGTATGGACAACCAGCCATTCCCTTTGTGTGCCGACAATCACTGTAATAAGATAGCAGAGAAACGGCAGCAGAATCAATATCCAGACAAAAAAAACAACAATATTACTGTTCCCCCTGCGCTTTTTTGTTCCCGGATCACCGATAAGTTTCCCGCAGAAAACCAATAACAGAGGAAATAAAAACAGCAGCAGCGCGGCGGTGCGACATTTCGGCACAAACATCGTAAAAACGCCGAGCGCCCACGCGAGAACCCATGAAAGTGCAAAGAACCCCTTTCGGTTTATTCCCGCCCTGTTTTTTGCGAATATATACCACGCAAGACAGAACGTTATCATAACAAAGATTCCCAAGAAATTCGCATGGATAAAGCCAAAAGAAAGGCCTTTGCCATACGCCCCCACCTTCGGCACTTCTTTTGCAAAGCCTGCCAGTACGCCGATCCCCGCCAGAATGATCACGGCGGCCATACACCATAAATATAGCTTCAGAATCTTCCCATAATCCCTTCCGTAAGCACCGGCGGCCAGAACAACGATTACACAGCCATTAAAGTTGTTTGCCTGCATCCCTGCAAAGAATAACAGGAAGAGAACGACTGCTGCGGAAACCGGCAGCATTGCCCATACGTTCCGTATGCACCGAAAAAAAACAGAAACAAGGAAAACTCCCAGACACACGAGATAACAGTCAGTGAGTACCTCTTTAATAAACCTGCCAGATAATCCGATTGGCGCGGTAAAGCTCACCTTCCAAAGAAGCATGCTGAGAAGATACAGCACCAGCATCGTAAAATACAAACTATCCGGAGTTTTTCGCACAGCTTCCGCCAGCGAATTCAGCCATGCCTTTTTCCCAGAAATCATTGCCATAAGAAAGCTCTCCTTCATCTATTACTTCTTTTCCAGCACTGCGTCATCTAATCGTATCACGCCCCAGAACCGATGATTCCATTCCAGATAATCATCGCTGTCCATACTCGACTCAATCTGAAAACTGAACCCCGGATATACGGCATCGATCTTGTTCTCATTTCTGGAACCGTCAAAGAGAAAGGCAACGATATCCGCTCTGTACTGTCCCGAAGCCAGATGATGCATCGGAAGCCTGATCTGTATAGTATTGGGGCCGGGTTCAAGACTGACAAAGTTCCCCGACAATGCCGTCGCGACCTTTGTCCCGTCCTGATACCACAATTCAAACCGCAGCCCCAGATCTTTCAGTGGTTCTTCCGCTGTACACTCCATTTCAAAAATCGCTTCATCTGTGCTGTAGAAAACCGGATCCGTACGATTTATCAGGCGCAGACTATCCATAGAAAACCTTTTGTAAGCCCGTATGATACGATCATCCGGCCTGTGCCTGGCGCCATATCGTATTTCTGCCGGCATAAGATCACGTGTGCCCAGATATACCGCGATGGCTTTGTCCGTTTCTCCGTCAAAGACGACTCTGCCTTTGTCAATGACAACGCACCGGTCGCACAGTTCCCTCACAGTATTCATATTATGACTTACGTATAAAACCGTTCTGTCATCATTTTTCGCCGCGCTTTTCAGGGAGCTTATGCATTTTTGCTGAAATGCCATATCTCCGACTGCCAGAACTTCATCCATTATCATGATCTCGCTGTCCAGATGAAAAGCAACAGAGAACCCCAGCTTTACAAACATGCCGCCGGGTTCTGTTTCAGAATTTGTAACATGGTAATAACCATATTTATCCGTTTTGATCATTTCCGCAAGAAGTCCGGCAAGGTCACGCGCATAGGTCGGAGTCCCGAACTGGTCATTCACAACACGCACAGTATCGTGTTTTCTGCCGGCATTAATCATTGTACTTATAAAATTCCTTCCGCCGGTTCCGAACAGCCAGGAAATACGCACAATAAAGAATCTGTCCATATATTCAGCTACAGCCACCTCACCTTCCAGCTTGGTCATTCCATAATAGTTCAAAGGAGCAAAACACTTATCATCCGGTTTCCACGGGTTATCACCTGCTCCGCCGAACACATAATCTGTAGATATGTATACCAGCTTCGCGCCGATACTCTTTGCTGCTTTCGCAACATTTTCCGTACCTTCAGCATTCACACGGTGTACAGCCGCTTTGTTTTCCACCGCCTCCGCCGCGTCAACATCCGTCCACGCGGCACAGTGGATTACGGCATCCGGCATTACCTGTCTGAACAGCGAAAAGACAACATCGCAGTCCGTTATATCCATCACGTAAGACCGCGGCATGTCTGACACACTTCTGCCCGGCGTAATTACCGCACTGGCTCCCGTAAAATATGTTCCGACGGCTTCAAAGCCTTTCTGTGTCAGTTTCTTCATCACTTCGCGTCCGAGCTGTCCCGAAGCACCCGTTACCAGCACCTTCATACCCGAACTCCTGCCTGAAAGTCAAATATAAATCCACATTCTGCCAGCGTCGGATTATTCCTGTCTTTTTCACTCAGAATCGGTCTGTGAGCCGGCCACGGAATCGCGAGTTCCGGATCGTTCCACACGATCCCGCCTTCATCCTCAGGGTGATAATAATCATCACACTTATAAATCAGCTCTGCCTGATCACTCAAAACCACGAATCCATGCGCAAAGCCTCTGGGGATTAAAAGCTGTTTATGATTATCGCCCGACAAATATACACACACACTTTTGCCATAGGTTGCGCTGCCTTTTCTGAGATCAACCGCCGCATCGAACACTTCGCCTCTGATAACATGCACGAGCTTAGCCTGAGGATGGGTCTTCTGAAAATGCAGTCCCCTGAGCACACCTTTTCCGGAACATGAATAATTATCCTGCACAAAGTCGTAAAACAAACCGGCTGATTCAAAGATTTCACGTT
>ONJN01000157.1 GCA_900318155.1 uncultured Eubacteriales bacterium | reverse complement strand
TTGAATTCTGCTCGGGTGTGATTGAATTGATCAATATAGGAAAAAGCTTCCTCAAGTTGATTTAACACTGAACCGGTCAATTCCCGACGGTCACGGAAAATGGTCTTTTTGCTGCCTTCAAAAACTGCCAGCTTAATGGTATGCACGCATTGATCGGACAGAAGCATCGCCAGGTTAGTATAGGTACCATCATCGCCGATCATATTCAAGCTGCGCATCTGCTTTTCGCCAAAAGGAATCTCTTTACGCGCGAAATAGGCTGCAGCTGCGTCAAAGGTCAGCTGCTGATTTAGGGAACGGGCATCCTCATACCGGTCTCCGCTGGTTTCCCGAATCATATTCAGAATGGCTGTTTCAGAAGCGGGCACAGTGGACGAGCCCTGTCTTACATAGACACCTTCTGGCCGCACGCCTTTTGCTGCCAGATAGTACGGTCGGGCAGTACCGCGCTGTACTTGTACGACAACAACCGGCTTTCCATTTATTTCTGTGACGCTTACTTCAGTAAACATGGTCACATCTGGCCGGATTGAATCACGGATGATATTGGTAACGCGCAGCATAGTATCGTCGGGATCGGCAACACCGCATACTTGCTCGTTATCTTCCATGCCGATATACAGCTTTCCGCCATCGGTATTAACAAAAGCAACCACGGTATATTTGATTTCGTCTATATATTCCCGCTTGTACTCCAGCGTTTTACTTTCCATCATACCATCCTCCGGCTTTTCTTATATTCTAATTATCAAATTATTAGAATACGCGACTATTATAATTATAACCAGGAGAAAATGCAAGCAATAATTATAATCAGCTGTTAAGAATGTTTTGCAGCTCCTCTATCGCCTCATTGATTCTTCGTTGTGCTTGCCGCTTTGTTACGTGAATCATTTGACTTATGGCGCGAACTGTTTTTCCGTCAAAATAGCGCTCTATCAGAATCTTTTGATATCTGGTGGACCGGAACCTATCATGCTTAAAAGAGTTGTGTCCGGTTTCCGAGGGTTTTTGAACCTCTGTGCTGGTGAAACTGTCTGATATCTTTTTATTTGCTCAGTTTTTCAATCAACTTGCTGCTATAGTATTGATAGGGATCTATTCCTTCTGTTTTTAGTCTCTCCTCCAATGTCTGTGCCGCTTCAATTGATATAAGTGGTACAAAAGGAAGTATGATATCAGAATACTCGTCATCTTCTGTCATATCATCTATATTGGTCTGTTCAGAAAGTTCGTCTTTTTCTGTAAAAGGCACCGCATCAAAAAGCAAGAATACTTGCCATGTTTCTGGATTGTTCATTGCAAGCTTCCAGTCCATACCAAGCGAGTGAATGATGGAACTGTGGCTGGAGTGAAGTACACCGTTTTCTGTTCGTCTAAACGATTGTTTTAGATAGCCTCTCTCTGCGCCTCCCTTAATCTGCAACAGCTTTTCCTCACTGTTCACAAAAAACAGTTTTCCCTTATGTCCATTAAGCCCATAGGTACAACCTTTTGATTCAAACGTCTCTCGGATATCCACGCCCTCGATCAAATCAATGAATTCACTGTTTGGGAAGAAAATTTCGTTGTCGTCACGAGGATCAATATCTGATGTGTCCATAGATTGCCATTGAAGCAAAGTATCGCATACAAACAGATAGCAGAAATCTGCATCCCGTTTTTCCCACTTTCTTTGCAACACATATTGTATAGCATGGTCCTTGCAGTATTCGTGTGGTATATACTTGGTATATTCCAGATAGCGATTGTATTTTCCCATGTCTACGGATAAAGCCGTCATCCAGAGAGTGTCATGGATATACTCCAGAAAAGGGGGTATTTCGGCACCACTATTTCGTGCCTCGACAATCGCTGGACCACTTGACAACTCTCCAAAGCGATATAGTGGATTCTGAAACGTAGCATAGTCAAATGCATCGCGAACATCTACAATCGCTTCAATATATTTTTTATTTGCGATTTTTTGTTCGGCGCTTGTTATCAGGTCCTTTACAAAAGAATCTTCAATTAATGTTGAGAAATGAAGATCAGAAAGTTGAATTCCAAAGTATCGCTCTAACGTACGGGAAAAAAACTTCTCGCCATTTGCTATGTATATCTTCATTTCTGACGCAGGATTAGTAATGGCATGCTGAACTAAGTTCCGCTGCTTCCGGATAAGCTTAATATCGGAGGCATAAGGCAGAGCAGGCAAAGTATTTTTGGCAAAGAATTTTGAGATGATTCCGATTAACTGGTCAATCTCTGATGACTCTACGTTTCTCCCTTCTACAGATTCTATGTCGAAATGTTTAATTAAAATACGAAGAATATACTCCAAAGCGTTGTCCAAATTATGAATCGCAATCATCACATCAAATTCTGTGTTTGAAAGAGCATGTTCTTTCGCATGATTCAAAAACTGATTCGCCCTGATCAGCATACGCATGATCTCTTCATTTGGAGCCTTGGGACAGGTTATGCTGCTTTCTTCAGGCATTCTTTTTTCATTCCTTTCTACTGTCATTAAATATTTCATTGTATATCATTACGAAGCATTCGCTATGCTTGTATTCATTGTTATCAACTCGCAAATAATAAGTCCTCTATTTTCCGGATAATTGTATTGCGAATTTGAATAACTACAGAATTATTTTCATTTAGTTCTGTGTAAAACTCTGCCTTAGCGGTATGATTGTATATCCTTGAATTTCTTATCCAACAGTATGGCTTTTTCCTGGATCTCCTCTGTAATTTGCCTACAAAGTTGAACAGAGATCCCTGCTTTTTTTCCGACAGCAATTAGTTCCTTTTTGCCGGGATTGGAACCATTGCCATC
>ONJN01000086.1 GCA_900318155.1 uncultured Eubacteriales bacterium | reverse complement strand
GCCAAGATCGCTTTGACGATCGCCGCGCGAAACACCGTCCGGAACGGCCTCGCACTCCTCGGTGTGAAAGCGCCGGAGCGGATGTAACGCCGGCGGGTCTGTATAAGCGGAGAGAATACGAACCGGCGGGAGCGCAGATTGCTTTCGCCGGTGTTTTTTTATCCGGGTTGCACGGATCGGTTTTCTGTATTTGATTTTTTTAGATGGATTGGAGAGGTGTGTGTATTGTGACGGATGCCCGGCAGAGAGAGGCGGCCAGACAGTTTTTCTATAAATGGAAGGGCAAAGGGAAAGAGGATGAAGATGCCCTATCTTTCGGATGATGATCCTTTGTTGGCGGCGTTTCCCTATGTGAACGGAGGATTATTTGACGGCGACGATATTGAGATTCCGCCATTTACAGATGATATTCTGGATCTTCTTCTGACAAGGGCATCGGATGATTTCGACTGGAGCGGTATCTCACCGACGATTTTCGGCGCGGTCTTCGAGAGTACGCTGAATCCGGAAACACGCAGATCCGGCGGGATGCATTATACGTCAATCGAGAATATTCATAAGGTGATTGATCCTTTGTTCCTTGATGATCTGAAGGAAGAGCTGGAAGAGATCCGAAAGATCGATGTGTTTAAAACGAAGAAAAAGAAACTGGAAGCGTTTCAGGACAAACTGGCGTCTTTGTCATTTCTGGATCCCGCCGCCGGCTCCGGAAATTTTCTGACGGAATCCTATACAAGTCTTCGAAACTGGAAAATGAAGCGCTGCGAATCCTGTCCGGCGGACAGATTACGCTCGGGGCGGCGATTAATCCGGTCAAAGTAAGCATCGGACAGTTTTCCGGGATTGAGATTAATGACTTTGCCGTTACAGTGGCGAGAACAGCTCTCTGGATTGCAGAGAACCAGATGCTGAAAGAAACCGAGGATATTGTTCGGATGGATCTGGATTTCCTGCCGCTCACGACTGCTGCAAATATTGTGGAAGGAAACGCGCTCCGGATGGACTGGGAAGACGTGATTCCGAAAGATAAACTGAATTACATTATGGGGAATCCGCCATTTAATAGAAATGCCCGATTAACCAATGAACAAAAAGAGGATCGCGAACAGTGTTTTGAGTGGCATGCGGGAGATTTGGATTATGTCGCATGTTGGTACAAAAAAGCAGCGGATTATATTAAGAATTATCCAATAAGGTGCGCCTTTGTTTCTACAAATTCTATTTGTCAGGGGCAGCAAGTGCCGCCGTTATGGGGGTCGTTGTTAGAATCTGGTATTATCATCAACTTTGCGTATAAAACTTTTGTATGGAACAGCGAAGCGTCCGTTAAAGCAAATGTACATTGCGTAATAATCGGGTTTTCAAAGCAGCCGATAAAACCTGCTCTGATATTCGAAGAAGATGGCCGGATTCTGAGTGTCAGTCATATCAATGCGTATCTGGTGGATGCGCCGGATGTGCTGATTGAAAAACGCAAAAAAGCTATCTCAGACGTTCCAATAGTAATTAAAGGCCTGCAGCCAACGGATGACGGGAACCTGATCCTTTCTGATGATGAAAAGCAGGAACTTCTAAAAGCTGACCCAAAAGCGGAAAAATGGATCCGTCCGTTTATAAGTGCACGCGAATACATTAATGGGATCAGCAGATGGTGTTTGTGGCTGCATGGAATGAGTCCGTCAGAACTTAATAAGCATCCGTTAATCAGGAAACGCGTATCGGATTGTTATGAATGGCGGAAGGCTCAGAAGGAGACCGGAGATGCCTGTAAACTGAGAAACCAACCGATGTATATGAGAAAAAACACACGGTTTAAGGAAGAATCATTTATTGTAATGCCAAGTGCTTCCAGTATCAGGAGGCGTTATATTCCATTTGGTTATGCGGAGGCCGGATGCATCGTTGGCTGATCTTTATGACGAGCTGACCATGACGCCGGAACTGCGTAAAGCCCATCAGCTTAACGATAAAGCGGTCATGGCTGCTTATGGTATGCCGGTTAAAGAAACTGACGAGGCGGCCTGCGTGGCCTGGCTGATGCGATTGTACCAGGAGAAGGTTGAAGAAGTTGAAGGCGCGGGAACAGAGAAAAACAGGTGAAACCTGAAAACCGTGAACAGGAAAAAGACTTACGGAGAAACGAGGAACTTCCATGAATGAGATCGTGAATTATGATAAAGCTGTGGAAATTATCAAGACGGCAATCCTGCAGAGCCAGTATGACGCGGCACGTTCTGTAAATGAGAAGTAACTGAAGCTCTATTACGGCATCGGGAAAAACATCTCCCTGAATTCCAGAAAGGGTTTCTGGGGAAAGGGCGCCATTGATGCCATCAGTGAGAGGCTGGACAAAGAACTGCCCGGGCTGAATACGCCGGCAGATCATCGGCAGACCGAAAGGTCTGCTTTTTTTGTCTGAGTACAGATTTTTAAGTTGGTTTAAGCTGCAATTTTAGGTTTGGTTTAGCTTTGTCATTTATAGTTGCAGATGTAATCGGGTGAATCGCGGACGTAGTCTTATGATTGAATCACAGGTGAAATCGGATGATTGAATCGCGGGTGCAGCCGGATGATCCGGAAAAGGGGTATGGGATCAAGGTTATGAGATTAAGGCTATAGGGAGGTAATATATGTTCACAATCAGAAATGCGTTAAGAAACATCAGCCGGGCAAAGGGCCGAAGTATCCTGATCGGGATCATCATTACGATCATCGCACTGGCGATCTGTATCGGTCTTTGTATCAGGCAGTCGGCCGCGGACGCGAAGGAAACGGCTTTGTCGCAGATGAAGATCACAGCGACGATTTCGCCGGACAGAGAAAAGGCAATGAAGGAAGCGCGGAGCGGCTCCGCGACTTTTGACCGGTCAAAGATCAAAGACCTGATGGCATCTTCGCTTTCGCTGGCGCAGCTTAAAAAGTATGCCGGGGCGGAATCGGTACAATCCTTCTATTATACGCTGTCGACACCGGTCGATGCGTCCGGAAGTCTTCAGGCATACAGTTCGTCCGGATCGGATGGATCTTCATCATCCGGCAGTTCCGGTTCATCATCCAGCTCTGAATCAGGCGCTGAAAACAGAAATCCGCAGATGCCGGGGGGCGAAAAAGGATTCGGCGGCATGAACAGCGGCGACCTCACGATTACCGGGTATTCCTCGGATGAGGCAATGACGGACTTTGTCAACGGAACGAGTAAAATCACAAGCGGCAAAATGTTTGCTGAAAACACCGGAGACATGGTTTGTGTCATTTCCAGTGAACTCGCTGAGTACAACAATCTGAAAACCGGCACTAAAATCACCGTTGCCAATCCGAATAAGGCCAGTGAAAAATATACGCTGAGAATTGTCGGGATCTATAAGAACAGCCGGAGCAGCGCGCAGGCAGAAGCCGGCGGCCCGGGTCAAAGGATCGATCCGGCAAATAACATATATACGAGTTACAATACGCTGAATAAGATAGTTTCCGCGTCAAAGAAAAAGAATTCAGACAGCAGTACGCAGCTCAGCAGCCAGCTGAACGGCACCTACGTGCTCGGAACAGCTGCCAAATACAACAGCTTTAAAAAGGAAGTCAGAACACTTGGACTTTCAAGTAAATACACGGTTTCGTCGCAGGACATCGAGCGTTATGAGCAGAGTGCGCGGCCTCTGAATAACCTCGCTGAATTCGCAGGATACTTCCTTCTCGTCATCCTCATACTCGGGGCGGTGATTCTGGTCGTTATGAATATTTTCAGTACGAGAGAAAGAAAATATGAGATCGGTGTCCTGACGGCGATCGGCATGAAGAAAAAACAAGTCGCAAAGTTATTTATCGCGGAGATTATGGCGCTCACACTTGCGGGCGTCGTGATCGGCGGAGCGATCGGCGCGGTGTCGGCCGCGCCGGTGACAAAGGCACTTTTATCGTCACAGATCGCTCAGCAGCAGAGTCAGATGAAGGACAGACAGAGCTATTTCGGAAGAGATAACAACGGAGGCGGCCCGGGCGAAGGTATGCCGCCGGGCGGCGCGGTTCCGGATCCATCCGGATCATCGAACCAGGCGGACACCGTATCCGCGAAAACTGCGGGCGCTTCGGGAACCGCCTC
>ONJN01000087.1 GCA_900318155.1 uncultured Eubacteriales bacterium | reverse complement strand
CTTGGCTGAAAAGCCGCCCGCGAGGCCCTTGGCTGACGCGAGAAAGCTTTCATTTTCAGAATAATAAAAGACTCCGGTTATCCGGAGTCTTTTTTACTTTCATGATATATCTGGATCATTTATTCTTTTTTTCAGCGATATGTTCTTTGATCTTTTCGAATGTTTCCGCGCTGATCACATGCTCGATCCTGCAGGCGTCATCTACTGCGGTTTTTTTCCTTACCCCCAGTTCGATCAGTATTTCAGAGAGGACGCGGTGACGTTCATAGATGCATTCAGCGATCTCCAGACCGGATTCGGTCAGAGAAAGAGCGCCGCCCTTATCTATATTCAGATAACCGTTGTCTTTCAGCAGATTCACGGCGCGGCTCACGCTGGGCTTGCTGAATCCCATCTCCGAAGCCACATCCACAGAATGCACTTCCGGATTATCCTGACTGAGGACATATATCGTCTCCAGATACATTTCGCCTGATTCCTGTAATTTCATAGTTTTCTCCATTTCAAAATCTGAGATAGCTTTCGCTGATTAAATAATATAATAAACAGGGGAAATAATCAACGGCATGATTCTTTTGCGTTTGCGTGAAAATACAGTATAATTAAATCAGGTAACGCGCCGGAGGCGATCAGCGCGTGGATATGATCAACGCACCGGGTGCGGCTAACACGCCGGATGCGATAAAGGAGAAAAATGCCAGTACCTGAACCTATAGCTTTTACAATATTTGGCCTTGATGTCAGATGGTACGGGATACTCATTGCCATCGGCATCGTAGTAGCAACTTTGATAATATACAAGAGAGCGCCTTTCCACGACCTTCCGAGGGAAAAGGTGCTTGATTTTGGTGTGATATGCATACCTGCGGGCATTATCGGAGCACGCATCTACTATGTGCTTTTCAGATGGGAGCATTACAGGGATGACCCGCTTTCGGTCTTTGACCTGAGAGGCGGCGGGCTTGCGATACACGGAGGACTCATACTCAGCCTGCTTGCGGTTTTTATACTGTGCAGGATATGGAAATACAAAACGCTGAACATCCTGGACCTGGCCATGCCGGGAATAGTGCTGGCACAGGCCATCGGAAGATGGGGGAATTATTTCAACTCGGAGGCTCACGGCGGACCGACCGACCTGCCATGGGCGGTCACAGTAGGAGGGCAGACGTATCACCCTACGTTTTTATACGAATCCATATGGTGTGTGATACTGTTTTTCATCCTGATTTACGTGGACAACCACAGGCGGTTTTACGGACAGACATTCCTGCTGTATGGGATACTCTATTCCATAGAGAGGTTTTTCGTGGAATCCCTGCGTACAGACAGCCTGATGATCGGACCTTTCAAACAGGCCCAGGTACTGAGTCTGACGATAATAGTGCTGTTTGCAATACTTTATGTTATACTGCATATTAAGAGTAAAAATGAAAAGAGGCCCCGGCAGAAAAGCAGGAAATGATCCGGGCGCGTCAGTAAATAGAAAGAGAATCTCAATTCTCTATGGAGGTAAAAAGTGGACATTACTAAAAACAAGGACGGCGGAAAGCTTGAGATCAAAGTGAGCGGAAGGCTTGACACGACTACAGCCCCGCAGCTTGACGGAGAGATCAAAGAATCGGTAGACGGCGTTACAGAGCTGATATTCGATCTTGAGGATCTGGAATATATCTCATCAGCAGGACTCCGTGTGCTTCTCGCTTCTCAGAAGACTATGAACAAACAGGGCGAGATGAAAGTGACTGCCGTAAGCGAACCTGTAATGGAAATATTTGAAGTGACCGGTTTTTCCGAGATCCTTACGATTGTGTAAAAAGGAAAGATTACCATGCCACAAAAGAATGACGAAGGGGAACAGATCGTCATTGCGGCGGAAGTGGAAAATCTTCCGGTGATGCAGGATTTTGTGAATCTGTACCTCGAAAAACTCGACTGTGATCCGGGTAAAAGGCTTCAGATCGAGATCGCTGCGGAAGAATTCTTCGTCAATATAGCGAATTACGCGTATGAAGGAGAAAAGGGCAGCGTAACGGTAAAGACCGGGGTTTCCTACGACCCTGCCTTTATCGAAATAACATTCATTGACAGCGGTATCCCCTTTGATCCGCTGGCCAGAAAGGACCCCGATACGGCAGCTCCCGCAGAAGAACGGGGCATCGG
>ONJN01000090.1 GCA_900318155.1 uncultured Eubacteriales bacterium | reverse complement strand
TCTTCTGCTCCTCGACCTGGATTCGAACCGGGAACCTAACGGTTAACAGCCGCTCGCTCTGCCGTTGAGCTATCGAGGATCAACAGTGCTAATTATATGTGATCCGGGATCTCTGTCAAGTGTATTTTGAAAATTCATGATTTTTAGCCAAAGCGTATCTGTCCCGCCAGAGAAACCGGATTTTTTTGGTGCATCAGGCCGAATCAACAAAAATCTGCTTCCCGACTTACAACTGTTGTATACTTAAATCAAGAGGGATAATGGCTTATTCAAATATCACAAAAACCGCGATGGCAGAGTCAATGAAAGCGCTGATGAGGGAAAAGCCCTTCGCTAAAATCAGCATCGGGGATATTTGTGAACGCTGCGGCATGAACCGCAAAACCTTTTATTACCATTTCAAAGATAAATACGACCTTGTAAACTGGATCTTCCAGACCGAATTTCTGGAAATGATGAAAACCCAGAACTACACTTCCGGATGGCAGCTGCTTTCCGACATTTGCTTTTATCTCTATTCCGAACGGACTTTTTATACCAATGCTCTTCAGGTAGAAGGTCAGAATGCATTCCGGGACTATTTTGCCGCAGCGATCGGCGGGATCCTGCCGGAAATCATGCGTGACCGGATCGGTCCGCTGGAAGACTCGCATTTTTTCATCCAGTTTCTGACCGACGCCATTCAGGCAGCCATACTGCGCTGGCTGAAACAGACACCTGTCCTTCCGCCGGACGAATTCATGCATAAGCTTGAGAGCGCCATCAAAGCGCTCGGGAAATAAACCGTCCCTCAAACAACCGAATCAAAAAATCTTTTCATCCGAATCAATAAAATCAACCGAAAACGGCCGAAAAAAGAACTTTTCTAAAAACGGTTTTCTGCTATAATAAATTTATTAATAAAAATCTTATAATTACAGAAGCCTACAGAATGGATAAATCAAGAAAATTACTCGTCTTTTTGCTGGATGCGCTTTGCGCTTCGGATGTTGAATTTATCAAGACACTGCCGCATATGGGCAGAGTTATCCGTGACGGTGCCCTGATCGAGCATGTCGAGCCGATCTACCCGTCATTCACTTATCCATGTCACTGCGCCATCATCACCGGCAACACAGTCAAAGGGCACGGCGTACCGCACAATGAAAAACTGCAGGTCGAAAACAACAATGCGCCATGGTACAACCAGCGCAGCGACCTGAAATGCGACACGATCTTCGATTACGCCCGACGTGCCGGCAAAAAGACCTGTTCGATCAGCTGGCCGGTTTCCGGCGGCGCGGATATTGACCTCAACATGCCGATGATCGTGCCGATGTGGTATACCGGTTATGACCCGCTGCCTTTTCTGACCGGGAATGCCACACAGGAGCTGCTTGACCGTTATTTCTGGAAGTACGGGCGCTATATCAAAGGCCAGGACCGAAGTCTGGACCTTTTCACAATGGCGCTGGCGCCGGACATCATCCGCGACTACGGACAGCCGGATCTGATGTACGTCAAAATGTGCGATCTGGACACCAAACGCCATAATTACGGTGTACACGGTCCGCAGATGGAAGAACAGCTCCGCAAACACGATGAGGAATTCGCCGTTCTTGAAGAAAGCATCAAAAGATACGGCGACTATGAAAATACCAATTTTGTCATTCTCGGAGACCATGGGCATCAGGATATCAAACACTATCTGAACATGAATCTGCTGCTGAAACAAAAAGGACTGATCCGGGTCAATGAGAAAAATGAGCTGGTGGATTATGATGCCTACTGCTTCTCCACCTGTATGTCCGGCTGGATCAAACTGAAGGACCCCGACGATCCGGTGATGTATAAAAAAGTCTATGACCTGCTTCTTGAACTGCGCGATGATCCGGAATTCCCGATCGGCGTTGTCATGACGAAACAGGAAGTTCTGGACCGTTACGGCCTGGTCGGTCCGCTTGATTTCGTGATCGAAGGAACAGAAGAAGAGCCGACCGAATTTGAGGCGACACTCAACGGTGAAGAACTTTTCAAAGTGCATATGGAG
>ONJN01000234.1 GCA_900318155.1 uncultured Eubacteriales bacterium | reverse complement strand
GCTGTCACCAGGAATATAAGTGTGATCAACTGCAGGATTACACTCGTCTGTAATAAAAATAAATCCACAATTAAACATTTTGTATCCTCCGTTGTCTCACTCTACTTATTGAAAACTGCGTCTCCGGACTGACCCAGTCCAGGATGATAATCAAATCTCGCGGAACCAACAGGGATACCAGGCACAGCTTCCTTGATCATTGCCGTTCCTCTGTAACCAAAGCCGGCACAGAGAAGGATGGATTCTGCTCCTGCCTGAACCAGTGTTTTCGCGACTTCACAAGCCTGATCATAACTGGATACGCCGACGATCTTCAGTTCTATATTTTTCGACTGAATAATGCCGTTCTGCTTTTCAGGGTCAAGCCCTCCGGCCAGATAAATGAATGCCACTTTTGCTACCATATTCTGTAACCTCCATGATTCGCATTAACTGTTCGACTTTCCATTATTATATCTGTTTTTCACATCTGCCGCAATCTGAAGTATTCCCTTCATCGCTTGTTTTTACAAAACAAGCTTTCCGGGAAAAGCATCTTTTCGCATAATCCCCCACATTTTGTCGATGTAAGCCAGGGTGTAGAAGTTTTCATAATAATGATAATAGAAAGCGCCTTTCAGCGTCATCTCAAGGATTCCATTATGTTCTTCGGCGAATCCGAACAGCCGGGCCAATCTCAGTTCAAAGCCATACATCTTTGATAAGGGAACACCGAAGAATCTCTCAAAAGCCTTCGGGTCGACTTTCGTGCTATAAGCCGTCCAGAAAAGATAATAAACCATCCGCTGACGGAGCGTAAAACGAATGGTAAGCGATGTCGGAAGCGTCTGGCTGTCGATCCGGTCACAATATGCCTGAACCGAGAAGGTATTGATCTTGAATTGATCCTTCAGAAGGGATGTTGCGGAACATCCGAATCCAAGGAAATTGTCTCTTGTCATGGAGGAGTACCGGGCGTTCTGCTCACTGGAGAATGTCCAGATCGAGCTTCTGACATATCCTTTTTCTTTACAGTAAACGGTAATGCGATCAAGCAGTTCCCTTTTTTGTTTTTTCGGCATTCCTTTCACGGTACTGTTTGTAAAGGTAAAATCAATAAACGGATAAATGGCCACATGGTTTGCGCCGATTCTGAAAGCGTCATCAATATCCGCTTTCAGATCTTCGTATGTCTGGTCCGGAAGTGCAAAAATAAAGTCCATGGAGACAGTTTCAAAAGAGACCCTGGAAAGATTTTTCTGAAGCGTCTCTGTGTCTATCGGGGCCCGCCCGAGAATCCTCTGATACTTTGAGCGGAAGGACTGTATTCCTATGCTGATTTTTGAAACACCGGCATCCTTGAGTTTCTGGAGAACAGAAGGGGTCACATTTTCAGGATGCAGTTCCACGCCAATCCCTTCCGTAATATCAAAATGCTGACGAAGCGCCGTTATAATATCATTCAGCCGGTCTGCGGCTAACGCAGGGGTACCTCCCCCAAAATACAGACTTGTGACTGCTTTTTTTCCTTTATGTTGATTCCCGACCATATGGATTTCACGGATCAAAGCATCAATGTATCTGTCGCATTTTTCTTTCTCATAGATCTCTTTGCAGTATGGGCAGAAGCTGCATATGCTCCTGCAAAACGGGATATGAACATACAGTCCAAGGCTCTCACAGTCTGAAAAGGGCAGTTTTTCATCATATTCGCTCCTGAAAACAAATGGCCTGGTGGAGCGGGTAAGCCACATTCTGGCCAAATCTGTCATCATGCTCATCACAGGACTCCTATACGTATTTCAGATAAGTCCTGAGCATTTCAAGAATTACTCTGAGTTTGCCCCGGAACAACAGGGTATATTCAGCGACAAAGAAATAGCCGCATTCGTTACACAAGCCTGGGACATCAATGCAGCGTCCGCAGACTGAGAGTTTTCCATCTTCGATGACGAGGCATTGATGGCAGGGTGTCGGAAAACGATTATCGATCAGGTAAGGAAAAGCGCTCTTCAGGTTGAATACCGGCACCTTTTCCCTCATCATCTGAACAATGGTTGCACAGCATTTCGCTTTTTCTTCTTTGGACAGTGCCAGTTCACGGGTGTCCGGATAGGGTGTATGGAAATTGAAAGAAACCGCTCTCACATTTTTTGTATCCCGCGCTGTGATGCAGACATTGCGGACAGTACTCTGATTAATCCGGTTAATCGCCATGTACAGGCAGATGTTGTCTGATGTCGCGTTCTGGATATTCCGCATAATGGTATCATAGGTGTCTCCACGTATTGCATTATGATGTTCCCTGTCACCATCCAGACTCAGCAGAATGAGATCTGCCTCAGGAAGATCGATGGAAAACGTCCCATTTGTAACAACATTGACGATCAAAAATCCCATCTTTCTCGCCTCAATCACCAGTTCCCTCAAAGTTTTATCATTGTCACGCCACAGGAAAGTCTCTCCGCCACAGAAGAACAAGATACGTACCCCCATATCATATAACTGTTGCATCTCATTCTTTATTTGCTCATAAGGGTGCACCACGGCAGTTATGTTATTCACAGAACAGTGCTTACACTTCAAATTACATTTATCTGTAATAATGACAGTCCCTAAAATCGGCTTTCTGCTCCTGAAGAGAATGGTTTTTAAGCCAAAACCGGTAAGCCGCAGAAATGTCGACGGTCTCATAATTCACCTCACAGTCCATACCTGAATTCGGTGTCAGTTCCATAGAATAGAATCTCTTATGCATATTCAAAAGACAAAAGCTTTACAATCTCTCCTGATACTCCGCCTGTTCTGACACAGGAATCATCAATGCAAATAAGAAAAACCCGCCGTTACCGGCGGGTAATTGGTGATTCGTGGCAGACTTGAACTGCCGACCTTCTGGTTGTCACCCAGACGCTCTCCCAGCTGAGCTAACGAATCATGTAAAGCGCTGCTCCGCCGTTTCCAACGAAGCAGCGCCGGTCATCTTACTTACAAGGTGGTCGTATCTTCAGGATGTTCGGAACATCCTTACGAACAAAATCGCTATTATTCTGCAGCGTAAGTGTTCATGAATACCTGTTCAACATCTGCAACGACTGGCTGACGGGCATTACCTGCCATACAAGCGTCCTTCATTGCATTTGCGGACAGAGTAGGAACATCCTTAGGATCAAAGATAGAATCCTTCAGTGCAGGAATGTTGATTCTCTTGGAAATATCAACAACCCACTTAATAGCAGCTTCTGCAGCCTGAGCATCTGTCATGGCATCTGTAGGGATACCGAGAGCAGCAGCGATCTTCGCATATCTCTTCTTATTGATTTCGAAGTTGTAGCGCATGCAGTGTGGAAGCAGCATAGCATTACATTCACCGTGAGGCATGTTGTAGAAGCCGCCGAGCTGATGTGCCATAGCGTGTACGATACCAAGTCCTGCATTGGAGAATGCAACACCTGCCATGTACTGAGCCCAGCACATATTCTCTCTTGCTACCATGTCTTTGCCGTTTACTACAGCTCTTTCGAGGAATCTTGCGATCAGCTTGATTGCTTCGAGAGCAAGACCGTCAGTGAACGGGAATTTGCCGTTAGCTGTGTAAGCTTCGATAGCGTGAGTGAGAGCGTCCATACCAGTTGCAGCCGTAAGTCTAGGCGGCATACCAGACATTACTACAGGGTCATCGATAGCAGCATAAGCGAGACAGTTAGGGTCAACCATTGCCATCTTAACTTTACGTTCTTCATCAGTAATGATGTAGAACAGAGTTACTTCGGAACCAGTACCAGCTGTAGTATTGATTGCGATCATAGGAGCGCCAGGAACCTTGGACTTGTTAACGCCTTCGTAATCCTTAACGTCGCCGCCGTTAGTAGCCATGATGGAAGCACCCTTTGTG
>ONJN01000093.1 GCA_900318155.1 uncultured Eubacteriales bacterium | reverse complement strand
TCGTCTCCGGATCCTTATCGATCGCCCGCGCAATATTGGTGGCCGGACCGAGCGCAATAATCTCCACCTCTCCCGGATATTCTTTTATGGTGTCCAGTATGAAGTCAACCGCGTCTTCCTCCTCGGCTTCCCCCTTCGGATGGATCAGGTCCGCATCTCCCATGCCGTCTTCTCCGAAAACACTAAACGCCTCTTTTCTCTCTCCGGTATAAGTGGAATCCGCTCCCATATAGACAGGCACATCACATCCCGCAGTCTCGAGCGCCGCCAGCGCATTCTTCACACCCTGCTCAAGATCTACGTTTCCCACCTGCACGGTCACACCGAGGATGTCAAGATCTTCATCATTCGCCGCCAAAATCAGGGCGGAAGCATCATCTGCACCCGTATCGGTGTCGATGATCACCCGGCGCTTTAACCCGGGCTCCTCCTGCTGCGCATCGTCCTGCGCGGCCTGCTCCGTACTTTCTGAACTCTCAGACAATTTCTCTTCAACAACTGCACTGCTCCCGGACGTTTCTTCTGCCATAACCGCGCCTGCACCACAGAAAACCAGTGAAAGCACTGTAAAGGCAGCAACACCAGATACCAATCTCTGTTTTTTCTTTTTACTTGAAATCATGGCAATCCCTACTTTATGCATTCCTGTTGAACAAAACACTTACAATATAATATACGAGTCCTCCGGAAATAATCGCTTATGACCTGCATCGTCAAAGTCTTATAATAGATACTTCTCAATTGTACTATCAATGATGCGGGTTCTGAGAGGCCTGTTTTTGGTCTCATGCGTCAGGATCAGTTCTGTTCCCACATAATACCCATCCAACGCATATTGGTTAATGCGCTCCGTAGCATATTCCCTGTAGTCCTCCTCATCCATCATCCCTTGATGCTCCCAAAACATGGTTTTTCGTCTACGCACATTCAAAACAGTAAAGTCCGGATGTATAGTTCCCCAGCCCTTAATATAAAGCGGTTTTTCATAATAAAATGGAATTCCTGCCTTTTCCAGTTTTTCTGCTATGATCAACTCGGATTTCGAACGCACACGTATTCCGGACTCAGTATAATACTCCGGTGCATCTTCATGAAAAGGCTTCTTTTCATACGTTTCTGACAGCCATTCTTTACAATATAGTTCATCGTCCGGCACAATCGGATCGACCAATTTTTTTCGCTCTTCTCTCATATTTGACCATATCAGTTCTTCAGGGCCTGCAAAAAAATGTTCCCCATCTTTCGCCGATTCTGAATAGAATTGATAAAGCTTCTCTAAGAGCTGCCGCTCTTTGTTCAGCGACTTCAAAACGCTTTCCTGATATTCATTTTGCGCCAGTTTTTTAGCTGTTTCAAGCTGTGATTTCTTAAGATATGTCCCCGTGTTCTCTCCTTTCCGGCATTGATAATACCGGCAGTATCCTTTACTTTTACTTAACCGCAAATAGCCTTCGGGTTTGCTCTCCAAATCCCCGGAGCCCCGTTGATAGGATTGACAGGATTGGATTTCTGCATCAATTTCATTCATACGCTTCATTACCAGTTCAGAGATTTCACTCATATGCTGCCCTCCTCCCTTACTCCGCGCTCGCTTGGACGCGGCGCGGTCTTGCTTTGTGACTAAGATTCGTTTGATGTGTTGGATCTAGCCACATTTCTCCGCGCCCGCTTCGGCGGCGCGGCCTTGCTTTGGGACTAAGATTTGTTTGATGTGTTGGATTTAGCCACATTTTTCCGCGCCCGCTGCCGCGGCGCGGCCTTGCTTTGTGACTAAGATTTGTTTGATGTGTGGATTTTAGCCACTTTTCTCCGCGCCCGCTGCCGCGGCGCGGTCTTGTATTGTGACTTGAATATATAATACTACATTTTATAGTCTCATGTACTAAGTTTCCACTATAGCTTTATAGATACGAACGATTCAGTGCAATAAAATACATTTAGTAATAAAAAGTCAATAAAACAAAGTTGTTTTATTGACTTTTTCTATGGCAAATGTGATAATATACTTGAACCACTGAAAGCGCGCATGCGTCGTAGGTGGTGTTTTATTTCCCTGGATAAATAACCAATCCATGTTTTTCATGACTTGCTTTCAAATTAAACACCCCATTTGTTTTCAATTCTTCCATAATCCAATTTACCGTCTTATCCGAAACAACATTTGCTGCACGACCAGTA
>ONJN01000136.1 GCA_900318155.1 uncultured Eubacteriales bacterium | reverse complement strand
TCGGTTTGGATACATAGACTTGACAGGGAAATTCGTCATTCCACCGCAATGGGAATGGGCAGAACCGTTCAAAGATGGATATGCAACCGTGACTTATAGGACAAAAGATAAATACTGCAATGAGTGGATCAATCACGACGGAGTAATTGTTAGTTTGACTGATCCAGAGGCGAACAAATGATTACTGATAGATGGCGGTTATCAAAGGAGGTAAATATGAAAAAGCTGCGTTTTCCCTTTCTGATATGGATCTGCTTATCCTTGCTCTGCAGTGCATTTGCGAGCGAAACCGAAGAAATGCAGGTTGATGAATCGGGAATCTATGCGTATATATCGTCAGAAGAGGGAGTTACTCTTTCAAAATTCCTTTCGCCGGATTTCAGCGGTGTACTAAAAATCCCTGAGACGATTGCTGGCCAGCCTGTCATTGCAATCGGTGAAATGGCATTTTGCGGAGTAAAAAATGTCTGGTCAGTGGTTCTTCCAAATTCGATTCAGACCATAGGCAGGAGTGCGTTTTCCGATTCCGGAGTCAGAAGCATTGTCATAAACGAGGGGCTGAAGGAAATTGACGAAGCGGCATTTGCCCGAAGCAGAATAACATCCATTTATATTCCTGCTTCGGTTGAGAAAATGGAGCAATCTGCTTTCTACGGATGCAGCAATTTGAGGAGCGTTCGCATTGACGCACAACTCAAAAAAATCGGATGGAGAACCTTCTTTGAATGCATCTCGCTGTATGAAATCGCGCTCCCGCAGAGTATCAAACTGATCGAAGATGAGGCGTTCTATTTTTGCCAGTCACTGAGAAATATCGAATTGCCCGAGCATATGGAAGAAATTGGAAACAACGCATTTTGGGGCTGTGAGAACCTGTTGCGGATTCGTCTGCCCAGAAACTTGCAAAATATCGGCGATGGAGCTTTTGAGGAAACCGGCGTAGAAACGATTTATATTTCAAAAGACGCACAGTTTAAATGGCCGGAAGCGTTCAGAGATAGTATTTGTATTGTTTATGAATGAAACATCGCTACGATTGGAAGAATAAGATCGAGGTATAACGATGGAACAGCAAATTGAATCGGAGAACTACGTGGTGCGTTTCCCCAAAAACGATAAGGTGAGAGGCGAATCCCGGGCTGGTACTTCTTACGTTGTGTTTTTCCTTTGGCTTTTTGTTTGTGGACTGTGGCTGTATTCTGAATACAAAACGACAGGTGAATTTAATGTTCGCTGGAAAGCGGAATGCTTGACTTTAGCAGCGCCAACAGTTTTCTTCGCCTTAGCCAGCCATATCTTGATGAAACCTGTATCTGAGAGGATTATCCATGTGACAGGTGAGACCTTCTGTTTTGAAACAAATGGAATCAAAGGGAAGAGTTATTCTTTCTCGGAAATCACGGAGGTAAAAACCTATAGTGGGCTTCTCGTTGGTAACAGAGCTCTTCGAACGGGGGAAATCAATTATCAAATCTTTGTGAGACAAGAATGTGTTGCCATCTTTACCATGGAAATGGAGAACAGCTGGCGGTTGCTGCAGAAACTCATAGAAATCGGTCGAATACCGGGCGAACTGGCGGGGTATAAGGAGAAAGAATGAGAATGAGATTTCAGCGCTGTGTGGTCTTAATTGGATTATTCTTGCTTCTTGTACTTGGAACATGCTTTGCTGAAGAGACAGCTTCTCCTCTGTATCCGATTCGGCAAAACGGCCTCTGGGGATATATGAATCGAGAAGGAGAAACTGTCATTGTACCGCAGTGGGCAATGGCTTTCCCCTTCTCCGGGAAAACTGCGCTCGTCTGGACGCAACCACACATTATAGGATATGAATGGTATGGTGATGCGGTTATTGATTGCCAGGGCAATTATGTGGTTGAACCTGAAATCGGACGAACAGTCGAAGAATACCCATTTGCTTATCGCATTCACGAAAATAAAGGCGAAGGATTCTGCGACAAAGCCAGCGGGTTCTGTCAGATGTTTGGCTCGCGCTATCGCCAAATAGATCTTTGGGGTGAAGATGGAACCGGCCCAATTGGTGTTGTGGATGATGATGGACGGCTGGGCTATGTAGACAGACAGACCGGTGATCTGATCATTCCATTTCAGTACGACAGTGAATTCGATGACGACTACTTCAGAAACGGATATGCGCTTTGCACAAATGAGTATCCGGTTTACGACGAAAGCGGCGAGGAAGTGGACGTTCATTATGCTTATCATTTGATCGACCAAGCAGGGAATGAAACGCTGTTCCCGGATGGTATTCATGCGGTCAGCGGAGTAAGTCGTGACCGCGTTATTATAAGCCGAGAAGAGGAGAGCACTGATGAAAGCAGCAATAGGAAGAACATCGCATGGAAAAAAGGGATTGCAAAAACAGACGGAACAATCATCGTAGAACCGAAATATGATTGGCTGATGGAACCGGATACAGATGGAATGATATGCATTCTTGAATGGACAGAGGACGGCATTCTCTGCGGACACATGGATTTAGACGGTAACGTGATCGTTAAGCCACTTTATCGGATCGAATCAGGGGATGCGCTTCCGGAATACACGTTTCAGAATGGCTACGCAATCCTTGAAGTTTATGAGAAAGAAGAAGGACATACAGTCAACGAACGATATGTGATCTTACGGAAGGATGGGCTAGAGGTTTTCTCCCATCCTCATAAGAGAGATGATGGGCGGTATTTCGGTTTTCCGAACGACAGTTGTGTACTGCCAAATGGACTCTTATGGTATAAAACATGGAGTGTT
>ONJN01000247.1 GCA_900318155.1 uncultured Eubacteriales bacterium | reverse complement strand
GTATAAACCAGATGCTGCGCGGCAATAACATTACCCTTTGTCTTCACTTTCATCCAGTTATTCCCGAAACGCGCTTTCAGATACGCCTCAGGATCCTTCGGGAGCGGCACCTGCATATCTTCAAAAGGCGCCATCCGAACCCCGCTGAACAGCTTCCGGTCAAAGTAAATACGTTTATTACTTTTTCGGGATCGGATAAAATACTTCCCGGCAGAATGATTCTCATCCTTTGTAAAGGCGTCAAAAAGCGTTTCAGCCATCTTTTTCCGGTCTCTTTTTTCGCAGAACCGGCCGGCCAGCTGGTAAAAACGCCGCTTTGAACCTTCCATTCTCGGCGCGTCACGGAACGTCCAGATATTCTCCATAATGACATTGTTTTTAGCTGCAGCGCGTGAGCGTTCCTTTTCCCGCAGCAGATGAATCGTGACATGGATTCCATGTTTTTGATAAACATACCATGTCCAGGTCATGAAATCAACCGTGTTCAGATCTCCATAAAACGCGGCCGTCGTCGGAAAGTCTTCATTATTCAGCATTGACTCCAGATAACGGTCATCGCGGCCCGCGTCAGCCGCCGCGTCCATAAACTTTTTCATGTTGACGCCGTCCATCATCAGGTGGAGGCAGGTCATGTCCTTTTCAAATCCCCCGCTCCGTACAGCTGCCAGCGCGGATTTCCCGCCCAGATAATAACGGATTTCATGTTCTCTGCAGATCTCGTCGATTTCGTGAAGCAGCTTCAGAAGAACCGCCTGATGATCGTTCAGTTCCCGCTCCGGAAGCGGATCCGGCACTTCCTCCGCCGGCTCGTCTTCATAGATAATGCCCATCCGGCGGCCCGCGGCCCGGTGCACGCGAAGCGCGTCCGCGTTTCCGGCGAGTTCCTTTGTCGTATTATAAATATACAGCAAAACAAGTCCGTGGCTGCTGGTCCTGCAAATTACGTCATAATACGCCAGCGCCCGGTCCTGATTTCCCTTCTTCAGTTCAATGTCCGCAAGAATGGCCAGAAGGACACTGTCAAGCCCGGTCTGCAGTTCTCTCTCGCCCGTTTCCCCGGTTTCCGCTTCCCCGAGCCCCGTTTCCCGGCTTCCCGGTTCACCGCTGAGCCGCACTTCACTCCCCTGTTCAGCCATCTGGGTCAGCTCATCATACATCTGCCTGACCTCTTCATCCGACGCAGTATAATACCTTGCTACAAAAGTCAGTCTCTTCAGCAGCAGATTCTCCGGGTATTTTTCCGACAAAGGACCCGCTATTGATAAAACCTCTTCAAAGGATCCGTTCTCCATCAGGCTGCAGCATCTTCTGATCGAATCCAGGAGCGTCCGCAGTTCAGTCACTTTCTCCGTCGGAATCCGGTCCGCCTCACGTCCTTTCAGCAGCCGGTTCATCCTGGCAAAAGTATTTTCCTCATGCAGGCAGTAACGCATGAACAGATAGAGGAAATCATCGCTGATGTGGATATAGTATGGATCCTGTGAGCGCAGCCAGCCGGTTTCCCGGACATCGCCGATCAGATCCCGGTGGCACTGAACCTCCCGATAGCGCCGAAAATAAGCGTCGAGCCCGTCGTAATCCCCTTTGTCCAGCATAGCTTCTACCTCGGAAAGCGGCGTATTCAGCTTATTATAGTAATAAACCAGCGCCGTTTCCGTGATCGGGAAGCGCGCTTCGGTCTGGTCCCGGTGAAGCAGACCAGCCAGATTTCCGTAATGCAGCCGCTTCCTGTAAAGCTCCGCGACTTTCTTCTGATCGACCAGGGACAAATAATCTTCATACGCGTTGTTATTGCTGATATTCAGATTATACCCTTTCCGGTGGAGAGTCCTTCCCGCGCCTTTCGGTATGTACATCCAATCCTCGTCAAAGGCGTCGCAGAGCTGCTCATACAGTTTTTCCGCGACCGGAAGCTCCGTGTCTTCAAACGGCACATAGCGCGGTCGTCCGAAAAGTTCTTCTTTCCAGACGTGCGGAGCGACTGCGTCCCTCTGTACGAGTACACCGCCCGACGTGTCCCGATACTTTTCGACCGTACGCTGCCTGAGCTTTTCCAATACGGCTTCTCGTCCCTCTTTTTTACATGCACGCACATTCTCTTCGTAATGGAGAGGATACGGACACTGCTGTGTATACATTTGAGCAATGGTCAGGATATTCGTATAATCGGTCAGATCGACGATGTGCTCACGGATTTTCCGCGGGTCGTCCGGTACGGGATCAAGGACAAGTATGTCCACGATGATGCCCGCGTCCTGAGGGCTGGCGCACAGGTACCGGTACAGTCTGGTGGTTGTGAGATCGACATAGCGGTTGACCGTGTAGCCCGCGCTGAAGTCCTCTTCAACGGAAATCACTTTCCGGCCCGCCGGGATCCGATTCCTCACCGAGTAAAATTTTCTCCAGTTTTCATCTGTCATATAAATGTCTGCGTCGTCATCCCAGGGAATAAAGCCCTGATGACGAGCGGCTCCCAGTGCGGTACCCGCCGCAAGATAATATTCAATCTCGTTTTCTCTGCAGATACTGTCAATCTCCTTCAGCAGCATCAATAAGTGTTTCTGCAGATCAGTCATGCGAATCTCCTTTTCCTGAACTCGATAAAACTATCGCTTCATTCTATCAAAACCGCATAATACCTGTCCAGTCATTTCAAAATATTCAGAAGCCTGACACTACACAAAAATGAAAAACCATGTTATACTCAACAGGAATTACCGATAAAACCAGGAGCGGAGACTCCATCTACATCACGGAGGCTATTTTCACATGAATAAACAGTTTTTTAAAGCAGTTAAATCGGAATTTGGTTTCCGAAAAGCATTCGCGCTGCTGTTACTGATTCTCTGCATCGTGTTTTTCTTTTATGAAATCACGACCTTTGAATACGGGATATCCTACCTGCAGGGAACCAAAGTCGGAAAACTTGGTAAACCGAAAGCCGAAATCGCTACGGACCGGTTTGCTGATCTTCCCGATCTGGAACAATACGCTGAAAAAATCCCCCAGGGGAAAGTAGTAAACCTGAAGCCAAACAGCACGGTTGAACAGAAATTCACTGCGGATGAATCCAAGCTGAAAAGAATCCGCATCTGTTTCTATAATCCGAAGAATTATGAAGCGAGCGGTAAAGTCTATGTTTCCGTTCTGGGGCCAGACAATGAAACGGTCGCCAAAGCCTGGCTGGACGCCAATCTGATCCAGAACCGAATCCCGACAAATTTTGACTTCACACAAAACAATGAGGAGATCAACAGCGCCGTTGTTCTGAAAAATAAGGTCACGACCAGAACTTCCAACGGTTATCATATAAAAAAGGGAAAGACGTATACGCTGAAAATCGTAACAGAAAACATAAAAACTCCTGCGGCTTTTGCTGTTTACCTCGGCAAAGAAAACTATACAGACGGGAGTCTGACCATTAACGGAAAAGACTATGGACAGAAGCGTCTGCTCAGTGCTGTGAACTATATGCATAAACCGATGATCATCATTTTGTTCCTGCTGGCCTGTCTTGTGCTGGCGATGATCCTGATTCTGCTTCCTTTGTTCTATCTGAGTAAAAAACTATCCGTCAGAATGAAGAAGGAAATCGATCTGAACCGGTCTTTTCTTAAGCTGCTGTTCATCCTGACAACACCGTTCTGCTTCTGGATGACCCTGCGGATAGTTGGAAAAAGCATGGGGTCCGTCATAAGAACCTTCCCGACCATTACCGGGATCCTGACAATCCTGATCCTGATCATGGTATGGTGGACGATCTACGCGATTACTAACCGAATGCGGATCTCTTCGATTATAACGGTGTTTATATGCTTTGCCTTTTCCATGACAAATTATTTCCTGATTCTGTTCAGGAATTCGCCGCTGACAGCGACCGACTTTTCTTCTGTCGGAACAGCAATGGACGTCGCGGCCAATTACACGTTGACCTTCTCCAAAAGTTCCATGTGGGTCGTCTGCCTGACAGTGATTTATCTGTCGCTTTTGATTTCACTGAAAGGTCACCGGGGACCTTCCTGGAGGAAAGAATGGAAAAAACGAGTCCGGTCGCTTGTAATCGCCGGGATCCTGATCGGATTATTCTGCGGAATTCTCCTGAGCACTGATTTTATGAGCAATCGAGGGATATTTATTTCCGCGTTCAACCCGAAAAAAGGTTACCATAAACACGGTTCTGTGATATGCTTTACATATTCACTGAAAAATTCGCGTATTAAAAAGCCAAAAAACTACTCTGTGAAGAACGCCGCAAAGTTAGCCGGAAAGTATAAATCCGACGAAAAAGCCAGGAATGCTGTCGTATCGAAAAAAACGCCGAATATCATTGTGATTATGAACGAGGCGTACACGGATCTGCAGTACGTTGGAAAATTTACGACATCGGCCGATTATATGCCGTTTTTCCACGGACTGAAGAAAAATACAATCAAAGGCATCATGCATCCGTCGGTATTCGGCGGCCGGACAGCCAACACGGAGTACGAGTTCCTGACCGGTAACACCACCGCGTTTTACCCGATGAACGCCGTGCCGTATACAACCAATCTGAAATCAGCAGTACCGTCGATTACAACCACACTGAAGGATCAGGGCTATAAAGGAAACATCGCTTTCCATCCTGGTGTGTACAATTCATATAACCGGAACAAAGCCTACCCGAACCTCGGTTTTGAGAAGGTAATCAGTCTGGAAGACCTGAAAAATCCGAAAATGCTTCGCGCATATGTTTCCGACGAAGGCGACTTTGAAGAAATCGTGAGACAGTATGAAGCCTATAAAAAGGCCGGAAATCAGTCTCCTTTCTTCCTGTTTAACGTCACGATTCAGAACCACAGCGGATTCGCCGTCTCCTCCGGTTACGTTGAAAGACAGGTTACGATCACGGATAAAACCTTTGATCATGGCAGCTCTGAACAGTACCTGAATCTGATCAAAAAGACCGACGAAGCACTGGAAAAACTGGTCAGCTATTACAAGAAAAAAGGTGAACCGACGGTCATCGTTATGTTCGGAGACCACGAACCGCACGTCGGCGAGGCCTTCTATGACTCGCTGCTCGCCCGTATCAAGGACGAGAGCGAACTGGAGATCATGGATCGCGAATACCGCGTGCCTTTCATGATCTGGGCGAATTATGACATTCAGGAAAAGCAGAACGAACAG
>ONJN01000025.1 GCA_900318155.1 uncultured Eubacteriales bacterium | reverse complement strand
TCTTGATAATAAGACCGTTCCGTCAGCTCCTCAAATGAACCCCTGATTTCAATCAGATCGTGCTCCGGCACCAGCGGCAGCGTGCGAACCGACACGCAGCCATCTTGTTCAACTCCTCCGTCCCCGTTTACACTCCGTTCCCGGGCCTCCGAGCAATCTGCAGCCTCATCACAAACCGCAGCCCCGCCGCTCGCTTTTCTGCGTCCGGATTTCTCTCCGAGCTCCACGACGGTAATCGACTTCACCTGGCCGGCTTCCGAAAACGAGTATTTCAGCGGCGTTCCACAGTAGCGCAGCGTTCCCCTCCGAATATTCTGCGGCGAATGGATGTGCCCAAGCGCCACATAATCAAAGTCATCAAAAACAGAGACATCCACATTATCAATGCCCCCGACAGAAATATCCTCTGACTCACTCCGTGACGCGCCCGTCACAAACTGATGCGCCAGGAGCACATTTCTCTCATTTTTATCCGGCGCGATCGCCCGGACCGCCGTCCTCAGCGCGTCATTGTACGTCACGATCTCATCATCCGGGAAAAACCGCCGCACATCGGCCGGCCGAAGAAACGGCAGCAGATAAATACGCACCGGCCCTAACGGATCCTCCATCGCGCAGCACTGAACCTGCCCGTCGTAAGCCCTTGCGATGTGTACGCCGCTTCGTTCCATCAGCCGCGACCCGAAAGCGATCCGACCAGCAGAATCATGATTCCCGCTGATCACAAACACATCAGTATTATTTTCCGCCAGTTCCGTCAAAAAGCCGTCAAAAAGCTCCACAGCCTCCGCCGGCGGCACCGACTTATCATAGATATCCCCTGATATCAGCACCGCGTCCGGCTTTTCCCGCGCCGCGGCATCCAGGATCTGATTCAGAATAAATTTCTGATCATCAATCATAGAAAATTCATAAACGCGTTTGCCGAGATGAAGATCCGACAAATGAAAAAGCTTCATTCTACCTCCTTACCCCCGATCAATACAAGCTTCTGCGCCCTCGTCATCTTCTTAATTTCCGTTTCTCTGCGCATCGCCTCTGTCTTTTCCGCAAAAGCCTCATAATAACAAAGCTCCACCGGGCGGTGAGCGCGGGTATATTTCCCGCCCTTTCCCTGCTTATGCGCCTTCACTCTTTTTTCCAGATTATTGGTCCAGCCCGTATAAAGAGAGCCGTCGGCGCACTTTAAAATATAAATATAATTCATGTTGACATTCCGCTTCCTTTTTTATCCGCAAATCCCTTTGTCAGAAAATCCCCTCTTTATCCGGAAATCCCTTTGTCTGACAAATCCTCTCAGAACCCCGCAACTTCCGGATCGGCCGGCTCCGTCTTTTCCACAGCCGTACAGTACAACACCGGCCCCTCTTCCTGATAAACCGGCGTATACTCAACGCGGACCTCCGCCCGGATCCGTACCCATCCACCGTTTTCCGGCTCGCCAGCATCCTCCTGCCGGATACAGAGCAGCCCCGCGAACTGGATATCCTCCACGCAGCAGGTCATCACATGACGTCCGAAAATAAAGCAATGATTATCGAGTCCTTCACCCGTCACCGCCCGGCCCCGGACGATGAGTTCTTTACCGTCGTATTGATCCTGATTCTCATTGATGTCGCGGTACCACTCAGCGAACATGTCGTCCCCGATTTCGATCAAAGGCGCGTTCATGTCATACGGCAAAGGATCCGCGATGTCATCCAGAATCACGTCATCCGGCGCGAACTCATACAGAATCTGCGATTTCCGGTTCGCGACCCGGCAGATTTTATGCATTTCCAGTTGCCGTTCCCGGAAGCCCTCATCCCGCACGCAGCGATTGAAAACCACCAGCTCCGCGCTTTTCAGCTTGTCAAAGGTCTGCTGCCGCATATTCTGATTGTAAAGGACAAAGGTTGTCGCATCGGCAAAGGTCATCTCCTGATAAATGAGCCACCCAGGCGGCATGTTGCCATACAGTGTATCCAGCATCCACATGCCATTGTATTCCACAATGACCCGCTCCGCGTCGTACTTTTCCACCAGCCCGGCCAGAAACTCCGTCGTCAGATCCGATTCCTCTTCGATCTCTTCGATAAAAACGTTTTTCCCGTAAAAACGGTCCGGTTGATATTCCTCTTCACCGTCTTCACACATCAGCAGAAGCGTTCGCTCTCCGTCATTAAAATCCCGGCCTTCGAGCGCGTCCTGGATGAACATTGTTTTTCCGGACCCCAGAAAGCCCGTAAAAAGATAGACCGGTATCTCAAAAATCTGTTCCATATTTTTCACCTTGTAATCTGCAACATGAATCTTTTAAATTCACAGTTTTCACAGTGCTATATGACACTGCCTGTTTACAGTCTGAACAGCTCACGGATCCGTTCCTCTTCCAGGCCTACACCGATCACGCAGATCATGCCGATCGGTTCCGCGCCGCCCTCTCGGACTTCCGGTTCGCCCGGCACGTAATCCAGTTCAAACCATTTTCCGTCCTCGCCCGGCACGATGCCCTTTGCCCGCAGAACCTGCCCGCATTCAGCAAAATTCTGAAGACCCGCCATCGCTTCCATCAGCTGTTCTTTTGTATACTTATTCGCCGTCTGAATGCCGATCTCGTCAAAGACCTCGTCGGCGTGATGATGACCTTCGTGACTGTGGCCATGGTCATGGTGTTCATGGTCGTGACCGTGGTAGTCGTGATCGTGGCAGTCACAGTCGTGATCGTGGTGCGCGTGGTCGTGGCAATCGCAATCGTGATCGTGATGCGCGTGGTCGTGGCAATCGCAATCGTGATCGTGCTGCGCGTGGTCGTAGTCGTGATCATGGTGTTCATGTTTCGCCTCATGCGCCGCCTGTTCTGCGTATACTTCCTGCCGCAGATGCTCAAGCTCCGCGGACAGTGTTTTCTTCTGCTCCATGATCTCCACAAGCTGGCTGCCGGAAATGTCATCCCACGGCGTTGTCACGATCGACGCTTCCTGATTGTGTTCACGCAACAAACCGATGCACTGATTCAGTTTGTTTTCGGAAAGACCGTCCGTATGGCTAAGAATAATTGAACCGGCATGCTCAACCTGATTGATGTAAAACTCGCCGAAATTCTTCATGTACATTTTGCACTTTTTCGCGTCGACCACTGTCGTAAAGCTGTTCAGGCTGATCCGGGCGTTATCCAGATCCTGCACCGCGATAATGACATCGCTCAGCTTGCCGACGCCGGACGGCTCGATCAGGATTCTTTCCGGATTATATGTCTCAATGACCTCGTTCAGCGCCCTTCCGAAATCGCCGACCAGTGTGCAGCAGATACAGCCCGCGTTCATTTCATTGATCTCGACTCCCGTATCCTTCAGGAATCCTTTGTCAACACCGATTTCCCCGAATTCATTTTCAATCAAAACGATTTTCTCGCCGCCGTACGCCTCCGCAATCAGTTTTTTGATCAACGTCGTTTTTCCCGCTCCGAGAAATCCGGAAAAAATATCTACCTTTGTCATTCGCCCCTCCTCCTTAATATATCGAAGACTCGCCCGGAATCATTGGCGTTGAAATTACAACGTTGTTCAGGCTCCAACGCGCTTAAACGCCCGAAGATGCTGAAATTCCAACGCTCACAGCAACCAGTCATGAGTCCCGGCCGTGATGTGGCCATGATGTGCGGCCGCCGGCCATGGTGCGTGGCCACAGCGCGGCTTTTTCCAAATTTTTTATATCAAACTGCGATTTCGATTTAATTTGATATAAAAAAACTGGTAAAAAATCTCCAACTGCAATTACACTCCTGCTTTATCATGCTAATCGCTGTGATTCTGACTATTCTATCTCAAGATCCCGGGAAACTTCATCCAGCATATCATACACAATTGACCGCGAAAAGCCCCGCGCTGCCAGCCTCCTCGCGATCCGGCCCCGCACCTTCTTCGGCACCGGGTCATTTTCCCCGAGGTCGGCCAGCCGCAGGACCTTCAGAACCTCCGCCCGCGCCATTTTATACTCATCAAAAATCTCGCCGAACTCCTCTTCATAATCCGCAAAAGCAGCCTCCGCCACATCTTCAGGCACGCCCCGTTTTCCAAGTTCGACAAAAGCTTTTTTTCTTGCCCAGTTCTTTTTTTCCGCATAGCGAAAAAACTGAAGCGCATACCGGCGGTCATCGAGGTACCGATACTCTTTCAGCAGGGAAACCGCCTCGCTGATTTCCGCTTCGGAATACCCTTTCCCCTTTAGAAAACACTGCATTTCAAAAATACTCATATCCCTCCGCGACAGCCGAGCTGCCGCGCAGTCTCCCGCACTCTGCTTCATCTCATACCCCCTTGCTCACACTGCTTAATACTGCTTTATCCGACTTTATTCGACAAAAGAATTCTGTCTTTTCCCACAGACGCCGTCAATCCTGCAAACGCCGGTTCTGCTGCCGCCGGCAATCCCGCCGCCGGCGCCGCTCACAAACAAGCCAGTTCCACCGGCACATCGGCCGGCGCCGCATACGCGCAGCAGGCTCCGGGCCCCACGTCCAGCACCTTCACGACGGCCTCGCTATTCTTTGTCCGGATCCGTTCCGGCAGAAAACTCACCGCGCCGGAATCAAAAAAGCCGCCGCCGGTCAGTTTCCCAAATGCTTCACGCTTTGTCCACAACCGGAAAAAGGCAGTCTCGCCATGCTCCTTTATATGCCGGTATTCCGGTTCGCTGAAAAACCGTTCAGCGATCCGCAAATAGCTGCACGGTTTAATGAGCTGAAAATCAATGCCGCAGGGTTTTTTTGAAATCATGCACATCCAGGTGCTTCCGCTGTGCGTCACTGAAAACTCCAGCGGGAGGTCTCTGAAGTACGGTTTGCCTTTGTCTGTTCTTAGAATCACGGCGTCACGGGCGGCTTCCTGCAGCTTTTCCGACGCGCCGTCCTTTGTCAGATAATCCTCCGCGGCCCGCCGGATCATCCCGTATCCGCCGTTTCCACGCAAAAAATCACCGCTGTATCTGTATATCCAATTCATACCCCGATCCTCAACATCGGCAGGCTCCGTTTTCGCCTTATCCGTTTTCGCCTTAAAAGAAAGAGATACTGCAAAACTTACAGCATCTCTCTTGATTTTATTCTTTTTCTTCTTGATTTTCAAGTCGCTCAATGACGATTTTATAACCATCGGCGCCGTACATCAGGCACTTATTGATCCTGCTGATTGTCGCGGTCGACGCGTTGGTGATATTTTCAATTTCATTATAAGTCTTCTTTTCAGAAAGCAGCTTGGCGACCTGAAGCCTTTGAGCGATCGCCCGTATCTCGTTGATCGTACAGGCATCTGTGAAAAATCGATAACACTCTTCTCTGTCTTTCAGTGACAAAATCGCTTCAAACAGTTCATCGACATCTTCCCCTTTTATTTTCGATTCAAATGCCATTCATTGACTCCTTTCGATACTGCATTATTTCAGAACGTGAACTGCTCCCGCCTCCCGGCTAATCGGGCAACCGGCCAGTCGACCAGTCGACCAGTCGGTTAATCGGATAACCGGCCTGATGCAGGGGCTTCTTAAATTTTATCACTTTTATTCGCTAAAGTCAATCTGACGAAAGCACGCGAATCGCTTTCTGAAGCTGAACATCGTGTTTTCTGCTTTTACCCGCTTTGACAACGAGATCCGGCCTGATGCCTTTGCCGTTGATTTTATGGCCTTTTGGCGAATAGTATTCCATGATCGTCAGGCGCATGCCGGTTCCGTTTTTAAATCGGTATTCTCCCTGTACAACGCCTTTTCCGTAGGTGCGGCGTCCAATCAGTTTTGCCCGGCCGCTGTCTTTTATGGCCGCCGCGACAATTTCTGCAGAGCTGGCTGTATTTTCATTGACCAGGACGACATATCTCAGGGCTGTGCAGCTTTCCCCGGAGTTGAAATACTTCTTATTCCCGCTGCGATCCTTCATATAGGTGATCGCTCCTTCCGGAAGCAGCATGTCCGCTACTTTGACTGCCTGGTCAGTATAACCACCGCCGTTGTTCCTTAGATCGATGATCAGGCCTTTTACGTTACGGCTTTCAAGTGAATTCAGTTCGGTTCTGAACTCGTCCGCTGTATTTTCCGCAAACGAAGAAATCCAGATATAACCGTGATTTCCCTTTGTCACACCGCCGCAGACCGATTCGTTTACGACCCGGCTCCTGGCCATTTCGACCGTTTTTACCTTTTTACCGCGCCGGTAGCGGACAGTAACTTTGCTGCCTTCTTTTCCCCTGATCGCGTTGGTGTATCCCTTCAGAGTCGGATATGTTTTTCCGTTCACAGCAAGGAGGATGTCTCCGCGTTTAAGGCCGGCGGCTTTTGCCGGGCTTTTACTGTAGACCTTGTCGATGACCGCGTTGTGCCGCGTATCGGTCGTCAGTCCGATGCCGATGCCGTAAAATACGCCGTCCACGTAAGCGTCCCATTTTTTCAGTTCATCTTTTGTCATAAAGACGGAATAACGGTCATCCAGGCTCTTCAGCAACGCATCGTACATCGCTTCCATTTCTTTATCATGACTGACTTTTTTCAATCCGTCGCGGTTCACGGTGTTCTGGATATCATATAGCGCCGAATATCGTCCTGAAATATTTTTCATTCGATGGTAATCTTTCTGACTGACCAGCACCACTTTATCGTGACGAAGCAGCAGCACAGCGGTTCCCGCGGCGAGCGTCAGTGTGATCAGTGCTGTGAGCACGATGATCAGTACTGTTTTTCTTTTTTCTTTCTTGATCATCACCAATCCCCGTCTGTTGTTTCTGCGGCGTTCACCTGCATCTGGATCGAATCCCTGCCCTGCCAGGTGTTGATCTGCAGGTAACCGATAATTCTTATTCTCCGACCGCCTGACATTCTGATCAGCTCCTCAATTTCATCTGTGTTTCTGAACGCGACGCAGACAATGCGCCTGAGATCGCTGAGTTCTGCTTCAAATCGGAGATACTGACCCCGGTTTCCGATTCTCCGGACGCGGTCAGCATAACCGGTGAAAGCGGCCTGCGGTTTTTCATTGCTGAATCCGAACGGTTCAAAGATGCTCGTCTGCCGGATCAGCTCCATGCTTATATCTTCCGCTTCAAGAAACAGATCGATCCGATGCTTTTCGGTAAAGATATCCGGATTCTCCGCCCTGATCGCGGAAGCCGTTTTATTGAGATTTTCCCGCAGCACCGTCACATACTCCGCGCCCATCGTGAAGCCGCACGCCAAAGCGTGCCCGCCAAAGGTAATGAACATTTCTTCATTTTCTTTCAGCGCGCTGTACAGATTGAATCCTTCAATGCTCCTGCCGGTTCCTTTATAGAGGTTTTCGCCGGTTTGCGATACAATGACGGACGGCTTATAATACTGTTCCGTGATTTTTCCCGCAACGATCCCGGTGACCCCTTCCTGTTCCGTTTCCAGGTCAACAAGCAGAAAATCATCGTCAGCAAAGCGCTGCTCAATAATCCCGACGCACTCGAGGTAGATCCTCTCCTGAATGCTTTTGCGTTCTTCATTGAGTAAAACCATTTTGTCGACGAGTTTTCTGGCCTGTGCGGGGTCTTTTGTCAGAAACAGATCCGCGGCGATTTTCGCGTGCGCCAGCCGGCCGGCCGAATTGATGCGCGGCGCGATTCCGAACGCGATGTTTTCAGAGCGGATCGTTCCGGGCTTAAGCCCTGCTGCCCGGATCAAAGCATCGAGGTTCCGCCGGTTTGATGTGTTGATGAGGCGCAGGCCGTATTTGACGAACGTCCGGTTTTCATCGATCAGAGGGACGATGTCCGCGACAGTTCCGACCGCGACCAGGTCAAGCGCTGCGGTAAGCAGCGATCCCGGCAGGCCGGTGACAGACGCCAGCGCCTGTGCCAGCTTGAAGGCTACGCCGCAACCCGCCAGTTTTTTGAACGGGTACGGGCATTCTTCCTGCGCCGGATTGATCAGCACACAATCCGCTTTTCTGTCGGTCACCGTATGATGATCCGTAACAACAATTCCCAGGCCGAGTGACTTCGCGTAATCCACTTCATCGCAGTCCACGCTGCCGCAGTCCACGGTAACGATCAGATCGACGCCATCCGCACGGATCCTGTCGATCGCGCCGCGGTTCAGGCCATAACCTTCACCAAAACGCGATGGGATGTAATACGTCAAGTTGTCGGTAAGCTGAGATAAAACCTCTGTCAAAATGACAACAGAAGTAACGCCATCCGCGTCATAATCGCCGTAAATACAGATTCTCCCGCCGCTGTCAATGACAGATAAAATTTGATCCACTCCCGCCTCCATGTTGAGAAGCAGGAATGGATCGTACGTTTTCTGAGGGGCCGGCGAAATAAACTCGGCAATCTCTTCTTCCGTCCGAATCCCTCTTTTATTCAAAAGCTCTTTGATTTTCGGTTCAAAATTCATACATGCCCTTATTGCTTAAGATATTTTACCGGGTTAACAAAAGTTCCGTTTACGAGTACACCGAAGTGCAGATGCGAACCGAAACTGTTTCCGGTGTTTCCGATCAGCGCGATCTTCTGACCGCGTCTCACTTTCTGTCCCTGTTTGACAAGGATTTTGCTGCAATGTCCGTACAAAGTCGTCAGTTTGCTTCCGTGACCGATCTTTACACAGTTTCCGTAGCCTGAATACCATCTGGCCAGAGTGACGATGCCGTCCGCCCCCGCGTAGATCGGATCACCGGTCGAACCATGGATGTCAAGACCCTTATGATAATGCGATCCCGGGCCTGAACGCGGGCCGAAACCGGAATTCACTCTTTTAGAATTGGCCGGCCAGAAGAACTTGCCGCCCTTATACCTCTTAGCGAGTTCGGTGAGATCAAGACCGCCATACGATCCATTTTCCGCCATCAGTTTCAGAAGCATTTCTTCTTCTTTGCGGATTTTTTCTTCTTCTTTGCTCAGCTCTTTATACTGTCTCTGCAGCTCCGCCTTTGTCTTTTCAAACTCTTTTTTCTCAGTTTTCAGCTGCATCATCTGTTTTTTCAGATCTTCCTTGGCTCTTTTAAGAGCCGCTTCCTGCTTGCTGAGCTTTTCCTGACGATCCTTCAGTTCATTGATCGCGTTCTGGTCACTCCTGTAGATCCTGCTGATGTAGCTGGTATTGGTGACCAGGTCGGTCGCGCTCTGTGAACTCAGAACAACATCCAGATATCCGACAGAACCGCTCTTATACATCGCTTTTACGCGCTTTTTCAGGTTGTTCTCACGACTTTTCATTTTCTTCTTTGTCTGTACGAGATTTTGCTCAGCTGTCTGGATCTTCCCGGTCGTCTGTCTGATCGCTTTTTTCTTTGTCTTAATCGTTTTTTCCTGAACGACAATTCTTTTCTCAAGTGTGTCCAGACTCTCAGAAACCTTTTTCTTCTGTTTGGTGATATCTTCCAGCTTTGACTGATTGGTCTGCGCGTGCACGCCGGTCACCGGTATGAAAACCAGCAGAAAAATGACCGCGGCCGCAAGACCCGTTAATTTAAGTTTGATTTTACTATCCATGCAATTCATACAACCTCCGTCACACTTTAAGAAATCTTCTGATTGAAATGATGCTTCCGAGCGCGCCAATTCCGACAC
Source organism: uncultured Eubacteriales bacterium (assembly GCA_900318155.1). GTDB lineage: Bacteria > Bacillota > Clostridia > Peptostreptococcales > Anaerovoracaceae > Aminicella. The sequence continues at coordinate 10,888 of ONJN01000025.1, read as the reverse complement.
CCATCGCCAGAAAAACCACGAACAGCGTAAGGGCTATCTTCGGTGCCGATATCATCGGCGTGGAAAGAATGGCTGCCACTTTCGGACCGATCGAGCTGACGATCCGGGCGTATGCCAGAAACGTGAAAATCGCTGAAACCAGCGCTGCCACGACGCCGATCAATATGCCCTCCAGCAGAAACGGCCCCCGAATGAACCAGTTCGTCGCGCCGATGTACTTCATGATCGATATTTCTCTCGACCGCGCAAATACGGTCAGTTTGATCGTATTTGAAACCACCACGATTGAGATAATAAACAAAAAGATCATAATCAGAATACTGGCGACCTGAATATAATGAATCACCTTTGCCAGCCGATCGACAGTCTGTTTGTAATAGCGGACACTTTCCACACCCTTTATTTTTTTAGCTTCAGCGTTTACATTGTCTGCAGATTCCAGATCCGTCACCTCTACAAGAAGCGATGCCGGCAGCGGATTCTCACCCAGAGAATCCAGCAGATAACCGTTCTTGCCCCAGCGTTTTTTCATAACCTTCATCGCCTCAGCTTTGGATCTGTATTTTACACTGCTCACACCGCCGATGTCTTCTACTTGTTTTGTGACCTCCTGCACCTCGTTTTTGGTCAGACCGTCTTCCAGGTACAGTTCAACGGTGTCATAATCTTCTTTGATTGATTTTGTAAAAAGATTGATGTTTACAGAAATCACGAGAAACAACCCCAGGATCAGCATCATTGCCGTGATCGCGAAAACCGATGCCAGGCTCATTCCCTTGTTGCGGCTGATCTGATTCAGCGCCTGTTTCAGATGATATTTTATCTTATTCATAGTCAAAGACCCCTTTATCAAACTCTCCGGCTTCGGCAAAGCCGTACATGCCGTACTCGTCCCGCACAATGCGGCCGGAATCAATCGCTATGACTCTCTTATTCATTTTATCTACGATGTCTTTGGCGTGCGTAATCATCAGGACCGTTGTTCCAAGCCGGTTAATTTCCAGAAGAAGCTGCATGATTTCATCCGTCGTTGCCGGATCGAGATTCCCGGTCGGCTCATCGGCAATCAGCAGTTTCGGATTATTGATGATCGCCCGCGCAATGGCCACTCTCTGCTGCTCTCCGGCAGAAAGTTCCTGAGGATACCGTTCGGCTTTGTCTTCTATGCCGACCAGCGCGAGTGCCTGCTGCACTCTTTTTTTAATTACACTTTTCCGTTCATAGAGTATTTCCATGGCAAAAGCCACATTCTCAAAAACCGTTTTCTTCGGCAGAAGTCTAAAATCCTGAAATACAATGCCGATCCGTCTTCTGAGCTGCGGAATCAGCTTTTCCGGCAACTCGGTGACTTCATAGTCCCCAACCTGAATCCTTCCGGAATCGGCATCCCGCTCCTTAAGAATCAATTTGATAAATGTCGATTTTCCGGCGCCGCTCGGTCCGACAAGGAAAACAAACTCCCCATCTTCAATCTCGACGCTGACATCCTCCAAACCGGAATTATCATCATACAACTTAGTAACATGCTCAAATCTGATCATAAAAAATCCCCCCGATATGACGTGTTCCGGCTGCTCTCGTCCGCCTGTCCGTTCCGGGAAAACAGAAACACCGAAACCTGCGTATTTAATCCCCAATCGTTGTAAATTGTAACACACATTAACATGTTTGCAAACCCTTAAGACTTTTTAAGATATGGATATTATATACTATTTTCGTGATCGTTCCGTGATTTTCCGTTCATTATAAAAATGGAAAAAATCACAATGACAATCCCGATGATCTTCATAATCCTCACTTCTTCCCCGAGAAGAAGATAGCCGCAAATGCTCGCCGACACGTTCTCCACGGAGGCCATGACCGGCGCTCTGCTCGGCTCCGTGATCCTCTTCAGCCCCGCAAAATAAAGCGACTGTGCCAGAGAAGACGTGACAAAGGCCATTGCGAGCATCAATCCCAGCAGTTTCAGGCTGAAATGAGCCGCGATCTCGTGGGCTGGATGACTCACGACAAAAAGTGAAATCGCCGCGAACAGAAATGTATAAAAAGCCTGTGTAAACGGATCAATGTCGTCGCCGGCCAGTTTTCCGAAAATCGGCTGCAGCGCGTACGTGAATCCCGCCAGCAGCCCCATCAGGATCCCGTACAGGGAAAGGCTGCTGAAATCAAAAATCCCTCCGGTTACAGTCAGGAAGCATCCCACCAGATTGATTCCAATCGCCAGAGCCTTCCGCTGCGTGATTCTCTCGCTGAACAGAATCATCGACAAAACAGCCACATAAAGCGGCGACGTATACAGGAGTACAACCGCCGTTGCCGCGCCCAGTTCTTCAATCGAGCTAAGATATGCAAAGTTGAATATCCCCTGCGTGATTACACCAAGCAGCACACAAAAAAGCAGATGCCTGCGGCTGATCTTAAAGGCTTTCGGACCCCGCGCCACCAGCATGATCGGGATCAGCAGAACCGCGGCGAAGAACAGTCTGGCAAACGCGCGTGTTGTCGTCGTCAGACCCATTCCGGTGAGTCCGGCGGCAAAAAGCCCTATGGTTCCCCATAGAGCTCCTGCACAGATGATCATCACATATCCTAAACGGGATTTCATTTATATACCTGTTTCACTGCCTGAACGATGTCCGCAGACGTCATACCGTATTTTTTACGCAGTTCGTCCGGCTTACCCGATTCACCAAACGTATCCTTCTGCCCGACCATAGCGATCCGTACCGGACATGCCGCGGAAACAACTTCCGCAACGGCGCTTCCGAGACCGCCAATCACAGAATGCTCCTCCGCCGTCACGATCCGGCCGGTTTCCCCGGCCGCTTTTAGAATCAGTTCTTCATCAAGCGGCTTGATCGTATGTATATCAATCACGCGAACATCGATGCCTTCCGCCTCAAGTACCTCTGCGGCCTCCAATGCCGCGGCAACCATAATTCCGGTCGCAATGACCGCAGCATCTTTACCATCTCTGATTACATTGCCTTTTCCCAGCCGGATGTCCGACGATTCACTGTAAATTGTCGGAACTTCCGCGCGTCCGAGCCGGACATACGCAGGGCCTTCCATATCAACGACCTGTTTAAGCAGGATCTCCGCGCTCGGTCCGTCTGAAGGACTGACAACCGTCATGCCCGGAATCGTCCGCATCAGCGCGATATCCTCAAAAGTCTGATGACTCGCGCCGTCTTCCCCGACCGTGATTCCGGCATGCGTCGCGCAGATTTTTACGTTGGCACCGGTATAGCCAATAGAATTGCGAATAATCTCAAAAGCCCTTCCGGCCGCGAACATCGCAAACGTTGACGCGCATACCGTCTTGCCGGACAAAGCAAGACCCGTGGCCATGCCGATCAGATTCTGCTCCGCGATTCCCGCATTGAAGAAACGATCCGGATACGCTTTTTTAAATTCCGCCGTCTTTGTCGATGCAGAAAGATCCGCGTCAAGAACGACAAGATTCTTATTATTCTTTCCTTCTTTAACAAGAAATGCGCCGTATGCGGCTCTTGTTGCCATCTTTTCTGCCATTACCAATTACCTCCCAGCTGCTCAACAGCTTTTGCCGCCTCCTCATCGTTCGGCGCCTTTCCATGCCAACCGGCCTGATCTTCCATGAAATCGACCCCTTTTCCCTTGATCGTCTCCGCGATGATGACCGTCGGCCGGCCTTTGACACTGCGCGCGTCATCAAGAGCCTGAAAAATCTCGTCAAAATCATGTCCGTTTATCGTTATAACATTCCATCCGAATGCCTTAAATTTCTCATCGATTGGAGTCACCTTCATGACCTCTTCGTTTCTGCCGTCGATCTGCAGTTTATTCCAGTCGACAAAGGCCGTCAGGTTGTCCAGCCCATAGTTTGGCGCTGCCATCGCCGCTTCCCAGACGATACCCTCCTGAAGCTCACCGTCGCCGAGCAGAACGTAAACACGGCCGTTGCTGTCATCCAGTTTTCCGGCCAGCGCCATGCCCACGCTTACAGAGAAACCCTGACCGAGCGAACCGGTCGACATCTCGACGCCCGGTACGTAATGCATATTGGCGTGCCCCTGGAAACGGCTTCCCATCTTACGGAGCGTCATCAGCTCCTCCACCGGAAAAAATCCCTTCTCACCCAGCGCTGCGTACATCGCCGGCGCCGCGTGGCCCTTTGACAAAACAAACTTATCACGATCCTCCATTTTCGGATCATCCGGGTTCACGTTCATTTCGCCGAAATAAAGCGCCGTTATGATATCTGCGCAAGACAGCGAACCGCCCGGATGACCGGAACCGGCACTGTGAATCGACTTTATAATGTCCACCCGGATTTTGGCCGCGATTTTTTCATAGTACTCTTTTCCATTTCTCTCCATGATTGATTGCCCTCGCTGGATCATCAGATCCCGTTTCTATATATAATATGAAATAACTGACTCAATTATTATCTGCGGCGGAGCATGCGCCGGGCTCACTCGTCTGTCGAGTCCGAAAAAACGCCCAGCAGCCTCCCGTTATGAACCGACAAAAGGATCCTAAACAAAATGAATGCCGTGATCCATTGTAAACTGCTTCAGTGCGTGAGGCAGATGATCAACGATATCGCTCGCGATCACGCTGTACTCGCCAAGCCTTGCGGCGGCTTCATCTCCGGCCATTCCATGAATAAACGCGCCGGCCGCAGCCGCGTCCATTGCCCGGAGCCCCTGCCCGGCCAGTGACGCAATAACTCCCGTAAGAACATCACCAGACCCTGCTGTCGCCATCCCCGGATTTCCTGTCGTATTCTGCCGGATCAAAAGTTCCGCGTCTTCTTCGACCTTTGCACCACCCCCGGCGGACGCAACCAGCGTCCCGTTCCCTTTCAGAAGAGCGATGCACGCATAATGCCGGACGAGCGCCGTTACTGCATCCTCCCTTTTTTTCGGGTAATGCGGCACGTCCTCGAATCCGGCCAGAAGCCGGGCGGCTTCTCCTGTATGAGGCGTCAAAACGATCTCCCCGTCAAAGTCCCTTACCAGCTGTGCCGTTTCCCGGTCACGCGCGATCTGATTCAGCCCGTCCGCGTCGATGACGACCTTTCCGTGATAAATCCTTAAAATCGTATCCAGTTTTTCTTTGACTTCAGAGCCCGCGCCCATGCCTGGTCCGACGGCAACTGCATCGTACATGTCCACGTGCCGCCCGCTGCGGTCCGGCTCCCCGCCGAGGATCGCCCGCGCGTCGTCCCATTCGACGCAGATCGCCTCCGGGACAAGTATCTGCATGATCGGAAAATTTGCCTTCGGCGTACAGATATACACCAGCCCCGATCCGCTTCTCAGTGCTGCCCTGGCCGTAAACACTGCAGCGCCGGTCATACCCTCGCTGCCCGCGACAACCAGCACGCGCCCGCAGTCGCCCTTGTGAATATCTTTGGGACGTTTTCCGATGATGCCGTCGACATAGACTGCATCAATATAATCCGATTGAGTTCTTCCGATATCCATAATGATTCTCCATTTTCTCAGTGTGTAAAGAAATGGTATACAAGAACGGCAGCAATCGCGACAGCAGCCACGATCAGATTGCCGTGCTCCTGAAAAATCTCAGCAAACCGTTCTCCCTTTGTCTGAGGCTTCTTATCCTTTATCCGCTTCTGATCTTCCATTTAATAACTCCTTCCGGTCCGTCGCATGACTACAGCGCCTCTTAAATCTTCAGGATCATCGCTGCCATCGCAAAATAGATCGTCAAAGCAACCGCGTCTGAAACTGATGAGATCGCCGGATTCGCGATCAGAGCCGGATCCAGACGAATCTTTTTCACAATCAGCGGGATCATGCTGCCGATCAGCTTTGCGAAAATAACGATCATGATCATCGCGGTGCAAACGGTCAGCGCGATACCCGGGCTTTCTCCGTCAAGCACGGTCACGCGGATAAAATTCACCGCGCTTAGAATCACGCCGATGACGGCGCCGATCCGGATCTCTTTCCAGAGGACTTTGATCCAGTCCTCCGTCTCGACCTCATCGGTCGCAATGCCTCGAATGATCAGAGTGGCTGCCTGCGATCCGCAGTTTCCGCCGGTCCCCATCAGCATCGGCATGTAAGTGACCAGAGAGATCACGGAAGAAAGCGCGTTTTCAAACCGGCTTATGATCATGCCTGTGAAAATATAAGCGACCATCAGGATCAGAAGCCACGGCAGGCGGTTCCTGGCATGCTGCCAGACGGACAAATCGAGGTACTCTTTATCGGAATTGTCAAGATCGATGACACCGTTCATTCTCTCGATATCTTCAGTCGCCTCATCCTCCATGACCTCCAGGATATCATCGACTGTGATGATGCCGACGAGACGATGTTCTTTATCCACAATCGGCATGGCCAGATATCCGTATTTCTTAAAATCGTCGGAAACCTTTTCCTGGTCCGTCGTTACGCTTTCACAGACATACTCGGTCCTCATGATGTCGTTGATTTTTGTGTCCGGATCGCTCAGAACCAGCGTACTCAGCGACACGATACCGATCAGTTTCCAGGCATTGTCCCGGACGTAACATGTATAGATCGTTTCCGCGTCGGTTCCGACCTTTCGTATGTGATCAAGCGCTTCACTTGTAGTCCAGTCTTTCTTTAAGCTGATAAATTCCGGCGTCATCAGGCTTCCCGCCGAATTCTCCGGATAATTCAGAAATGTATTGATCTTCCGCCGTTCATTCTTCGGCGTCTTTTCCAGTATTCGGTTGACGACATTGGCCGGCAGTTCTTCCAGAATATCGATCTTGTCGTCAAAATCGAGTTCACCTACAATATACGATGTCTCTTTTTCTGTGATTTCGCTGATAATGTCAACCTGGTCATCCGATGACATATAGGAAAATACTTCTACACAGACATCCTTCGGAAGCAGCCGGAACAGAATAACCGTATTCCGCAGACCCAGGTCGTCGGAAATGTCTTCAAGCATTTCCGCGATGTCCGCTTCATTGTATTTCAGGAGCTCGTCGCGAGCAAGGAAGTATTTCTTTTCAGACAGGTACTCATGGATTTTTTCCATGGAGGCATCGATAAGTGCATTCCTGTCCAGCGCTAAATTACTCATTGGTCTGCCCTCCTTTTCCTGTTTCATTTTCTTCCTTAATAAAAACAAAACAGGAAAGTCTCTGAAGAACAGTTGCCCTGTTTTAAGGCTGTGTCATCCGGCGCTCGCTATTTCTGATTTAATAAGGAAGAAATGTAGTCAGTACTGATTTGTATTCGAAATTCTTCATTCAGATTCCACCCGGGAACACTATCCATACTGCCACTCCTCTCAAAAAATATATGGTTTTTTCAGACTTATACCAGGCCGCCAAACAGCCGGCCGCCCTGAAAAAAAATTGCTGCTTTCAGCGTTTTTAACCTCTTCATTATAACTCATAAAGCCATTTATTACAACTTTCACCGTCCCGCAGCAGCCGAACAAAGACGGCAAACGAACGCAGAACGACCTCCGAAAACTGCTGCCCGCAGAACAGGGTGACAGCCTTTACCACGCTCTCCTGATAACCCGCCGTTCTTTGCTCATTCGCTTATTCTCTGGTCTCCGAAACTTTTTCGCTAAGAAATGCTTTCAGTTTCTCTCCAACGCCTTCAGCCACATAATACCCTTCCAGGTATCCTTTTCTCAGCTTATTACGATCCCTCTCCGTTCTTTTTATATTGAGCGGACCCATCGGCGCAATGACAAAGACTTTTCCCGCGAGGCGCGCCTCCTCGATTAAATCCAGCGATTCATTATAACGAATATGCCGCTCCGCCACGGCTTTAATCAGATTCGGATAACGGCTGTAACGTGCCCGAATCAGCGGCATAATCGCGCGGGCCGGCGTCTTTCTGTATCCTTCCGGCTGTGTCTTTACAACAACGAGCTTATCACAGCCCGCCCGCATCGCTTCCCCGACCGGAAGCGGATCCGCAATCCCGCCGTCCAGATAAACATTACCGTCCAGCGGCACTATTCTGGAAAGAAGCGGCATCGAAGCCGAAGCGCGCACATAGTCCATATCGGTGTGCATATTTTTAATCTCAAAAAAATCGGCTTCACCTGTAACGCAGTTTGTCGCGTTGACCCGCAGCTTCATGCCCCGCTTCTCATAACCCTCCTGATCGATCGGATAAAGCTCCTCCGGAATCCGGCGATAAATAAAATCGGTGTTAAAGAAATCGCCGGTTTTCCTCAGACTTTGTATACCCGCAAAACCGGGATCTTTCAGATACTCCGTCGCCGTCGCATAAGCACGATCCCGCTGCCCTGTGACAAAGCTGCAGCTGTTCGTCGCGCCGGCAGATACCCCATAAACCAGATCAAAACGCAGATCCTGATCGATCAGCCAGTCAATAACGCCGGATGAGAAAATCCCTCTCATGCCGCCGCCTTCAAATACAATTCCGTTCATTTGTCATTCTCCTTATATAAAACGATTTCTCCCTGATTACATTCTGCGTCCATAATAGAACACATTGCTTTATCCTTTTTTCATATCAATGACCCGTTCGGCCTCAAACAGATAAAGATACGCTTCTTTTACCGGTTTTCCGATCCCCTTTTCAAGTGCTTCGGCGTAGATTCCGATCTGCCCGGCGTACGCTTCCTTCAGCCTTGCCGCTTCCTCTTCAAACGGCAGCGAACGGTCGATCCAGTTGCTCTTATAATCGATCAGCACAATCCCGTCATCATCCTCAAAAAAGCAGTCGATGATTCCCTGAACCATGATGTTTTCGCCCTTATACGGCGTCATCAGGTTAAAGGAATGTTCACGCCGCAAAAGACCCCGCCCGAAAGCCTCCGTACAATGGGCTCCGAGCTCCGTCCCGAAAAACCGCTCGATCTTCCGCAGGTTCACAGCGTCCGCCTCCTTCTGCAAAAGAATTCCCTCCGTAACGTACCGGCCGACTTCTTTTTTTATATAATCGCTTCCTCCGCTTTTCGCGGCGCAGAAATCAATTCTTTCCATTATATTATGATACACTGTGCCCCGTTCGGCAAAAGACAGCTTTTTCTCTTCATCTGTCAGCATGAATTCCGGAATCCGGAATAGATTTCTCTCCGCGCCGCCTTCACGCCGTTTCAGCGTGCCCGGTTCTTCATCCTCCGGCGCTTCCGGCACCAGTACTTCCTGCCCGCCTCTCCGCGCGGCCGCGCGGCGCGCCGCTTCCGCGCTGTTCAGCACACTGACCGAATACTTGGAATTCAGCTTTCCGGCTTCCTCATATGGATAGACAAAGGACATCCTTTCCCGAACCAGCCTTTCCGTTTCCGGATCCGCTTCCGCCTCTGGTTTCAGCATAAATCCCGCGCTTTCCGCCTCCAAATCCGGCATCGTGTCAATCAGATCCATCGGCTGAACGACCGAAAGCGCCGGAAAAACCTTCATCATATCAAAATACGTCGTATCGGACGTCAGGCCATTTTCCAATTTTTCCATCAGTTTTTCCGCGCTTGCGGCGACCCCGGTCATAAAGAGCATTTCGCGCGCCCGCGTAAGCGCCACATACAGGATCCGCAGATGCTCCGAGGCCTCTTCCCGCCTTACCTTTGCCAGAATAATATTGTAAATCAGCGTTTTCTTTCGGAAATGGAGCTTAGGATTGACCAGCATCATGCCCAGCCCGACATCTTTATGGAATAAAACGCCAGAGCCGGAACGGCTGTACGTCAGCCGGTTTCCCATCCCCGCAGTGATCACGACCGGAAATTCAAGCCCCTTGCTCTTGTGAATCGTCATCAGCCGCACCACGTCGTCATTTTCACCAAGCATCGCTGCCTGACTGCTTTTGACATTCCTTTTTTTCAGGACATTTACGAAACTGATGAAGCTGTACAGTGAACTCATCGCGTTTTCAGAAAACGAAGCCGCACGATCGACCAGGATCCGCAGATTTGCCTGCCGCAGCGTTCCTTCCGGCATCGCGCCGGCGATCGTATAATAGCCCGAATCCAAAAGAATCGTCCAGATGAAATCAGTCAGAGGCATGACCGCAGACAGTTCACGCCAGTGATCAAGCCGCGCAGAAACGGCTGCGCACTTTTCCGCCAGCGCATTCCGCGCAGCAGTCCTTTTGTCCGCCACCTCCCGGAACGCGTCCGCGTACGATCCCTCCGGCACCACCTGCCTGATTTCAGCCAGCTCATCCGTCGTAAATCCCATCACCTCCGAACGCAACACACTGATCAGCGGCACATCCTGATACCGGTTATCGATCACCGACAAAAGATTCATAAATACACTGATCTCAATCCGGTCAAAATACCCCTCATTATCATCGATATAAAGAGGAATCCCGCACTTTCCGAAAATCTCCGCCCAGATTCCCGCACGCGAGACCACCGCCCGCATCAGAACCACAATATCCCGGTAAGCAACCTTCTTCGTCTCACCGCTCTTTGCGTCAAAATAAGGTCTGCCCAGACAACCGCGAATGATACGTACCGCCTCCAGCGCCTCCAGTTCCTCTTTCCGAAGATCCGCCAGAATATCATCATCCTTCGGCAGATTCGCCCGATCCACGATATGAAGCTCCGGCCGGTAAGAATACTCCCCGTCGTACGGAAAACCCGGATAAAGCCGTGCGTTGTCGTCGTAATCCTCCATCACCGGCTCAAAAATCGTATTGATCGTGTGCAGAATCACCGGTTTACTCCGGAAATTCCGGTTGAGATCGACTCTAATCGACAAAGGATCGCCGCTTCCGGCCGCCTCCGCGTCACCATTCCCGGTCACCTCCGCGTACCGGTCATATTTATCCTTGAAAATCTCCGGCTCGGCAAGTCTGAACTTATAAATACTCTGCTTAATATCGCCGACCATGAAGAGGTTATTATCTCTTTTAATTTTTTCAATGATTGCTTCCTGCAGAAGGCTCGTGTCCTGATA
>ONJN01000094.1 GCA_900318155.1 uncultured Eubacteriales bacterium | reverse complement strand
TGCCGGACGCGGCATCTGTCTTGCTCCCGGCTTTTTGAACGACCACAGCGGACAGTTCGCGTGGATACCGTTCGACTGCAAAGAAAGATTCTCCTGCGTTCTGTGCACCCATAAAGAAGATCAGAGAGACAGTCTGAAAACATTCCTTGGAATCCTGAAAAAGCTCTATTCTGACGCAGTTGCGTTCCCGCTGTAAAGAGCCAAAAAAGGAGGTACCGGGGTTTCTCCTGATTATTTCGCATCTTTTTCGTTTTTACTTTTGAAAGGATTGGATAGATATAAAGGTTTCTTTCCGGTTCCCGGAGGGCTTTAATCCCATTCCAGATAGGCGCCGCCTTTTCCTGTGATACAGTTCAGTCCGAATGATGTGTATCCCAATCCCGGCCCGTAATAATGCAGCAATCCTTCAATTTCTTCTTGCCCGATATTTGAAAACGCCCAGCCGGGATCAGAGCCGCCGAACCAGATTGCTTCTTCTGATCCGTCATTGATAATCTGTCCTTTCAAGTATAACCATCCGCTTTTGGGCAGCTTTACGCCTTTCGCAGGAATCGGAGTCCAGTTTTTGTTGTCCGTACTGTAATCAGTTAACCTGATTTTGTACATATGCCCATTATCTACTGATGCACCTTTCTGACCTGCAGAATAGCTCGCTTCGCTTCGGAGTAGCATGGTCTTGCCGTTGTATTTACTTGCATTCTTCAGCCGCAGCTTTACATCCAGAACGCTTCTGTCCGTGAAAACGCCGGCAGGTGTTAGAAAATTCACTTTATATTTTGCAGTAAAATTGGAAGCAGGTATGATTACGGCTTTGGATTTTTTTGACGACCATGTTCTTCTGCCGTCATTCTTTACCACTTTCACTTTATAGTAATATGTGCTGCCCGGTTTTACCGTTTTGTCCTTGTAATCCACATAAAAATTATTCGATTTGACTTCTGCCAGCTTCTTGTATTTTTTACTGCCTTCTTTCTTCCTGTATATGATATACTTTACGTTTGTCACAGAAGCCGCGGCATCATCCTGATTCATACTGAGATAGATTTTCTTCGGGCCATTCGTATTATTCTCACCGTAGCCGTCATTTCTTATTTCCGGCTGCCCCAGACCGGCACAGCCATATTCCAGATAATCAGGCTCATACGTACTTTTGACCAGTCTGCCCTTCTTGTCAAACGCCTTTACCATGTACGTGTAGTAGCGGTTCTGCCTGACTTTCTTATCCACATAAGAACCTGCATTTTTTACTGTTTTGATCTTCTTATAGTCTTTTTCTTCCGGATATTCGGCGTCGTATATCTTCTTCTTTGTCACATCCGCCCGGTAGATTTTATACTTCACCGCGCCTTTTGGCTGCTTCCAGGATACCTTTATGGATGTCAGGCGCATTGTCAGCTGACACCGGAACGGCTTCTCTTTTGCATGCGCATCCTGCGAGTGTGACAAAACAGCAGCGATCAAAAACAATGCAAGAATCAGTCTTATAATTGTTTTTTTCATTATTCAGACACCTCCTCATCAAAATAGCTAAAAAAAATCGCAACCTCTTTCTGATCAGCAAATTGGGGATAGGCATTTAATTTCCGCCTGATCATACACTGTTTACATTCTTCTGTAATACGCATTACTGTTCTCCAATTTTCTGCAGCTGTAAATGTCCCATATTTACCTTCCAATTACACTTAATGCATTTTTAATTTGTTTATAGTAGTCTCTCCATCCTGAAACAATCAAAAGTATCTCCATGAATCAGATTCTGATCTGACACTGCATAACCGAGCTTTTCATAAAATGCCACCGCAACATCACGGCTCTCAACAACCGCTTTTTTATAACCGAGTTCACAGAGCCAGATTTCTGCTTCTTTCACAACCTGCTTTCCCAGACCGTTTCCACGGTATTCCGGCAGCACGACAACCCGTCCAATCATGGCAGATTCAGAATCAATCCGGTAAAACCTGCAGGTTGCAACCGGAAAATCATCATCTGTTAACACAATATATTTCGTATCCGGTGTATCATGCATGTCAAACTCACGACGAAGCGTGATTCCGTGCTGTCTTGCCATACCCTGAATGCGGACATAGTAAGCACCTGCCTGCTCCCATGTTTCTGCTGCTCTTATTACCTCTATCTTCATTCTAAATGATCCGTTCTCGATATAAATCTTGTTTCATGCGATCGTATTTCTTAGCATCACGACGTATTAATCTATTTAGATCATAATATAATCCGTACTGCGAAATCAATCCGGCAAAGTGTCAAAAAAACAGAGCCATGACTTCGTTTGTCATGGCCCTGGAGAGA
>ONJN01000199.1 GCA_900318155.1 uncultured Eubacteriales bacterium | reverse complement strand
TCAGCAGCACAGGCAGGGCAGGAACGGCAGACACAGACAAAGTGCGTCGTTCGGCTGATAGCCTCTGCTGTCTGAATCACCGGTGAACATGGAACCGAAGCGCTGCATCTGAGCATATGCTTCGCGGTATTCGGTGTTTCCGGGATCCATGTCCGTAGCTTTTCTTATATTTGCAAGACCGTCGGCTATGTATCCCTTCTGCGCGGAAAGGACTCCGCTGAGGAAAAACCATTCGGCGTCGCGCGACGGGGCGTTGATCAGCAGCTGTTCCGCGGTGTAGACGTCCCGGCGGTTCAGCGCGGCCCGGATCTGGTTATAAAGCGGCTGAGAAGATCCGCCGGCGCTTCCGGAACTGTATGAGCTTTCGTAACCGTAAGAACTGTTAGAATCGTAAAATCCGCCGCCCGCGTTCTGCGGCGCGGCGCCGTTTTTTGTCAGGAAATCGTATGCCTCGTTGATTTCCTGCAGCTTTTCTTCCGCGAGATCGGCAAGAGGGTTGCCCTGGTATTTATCCGGGTGATATTTCTTAACCAGCTTTCTGTACGCGCTGCGGATTTCTTCCTGTGACGCGTTTTTATTTATTTCCAGAATTTCATATGGGTCTTTATTCAACATTTTTTGTCTCCCTGAATTTTGCAATAATGGATTCTGTTCTCCGGCGCATGCCGAAGAAGATGATATTATCTAGAATACCCTTGTTTTTTTTAATGTCAAGAAGGTCATACGCTTTTTTCATTTCATCGAGATGGTGAAAGAGGAGAATGCTGACTTCTTCGGCGAGCATTTCCAGGTCATTTTTACCGGGTTTCCCCCGGATCCCGTGTTCGCAGATAAACGGGTTGTAAGAGCCGTCCGCGAGGTCCTCAAAAAAATCGTCCGCGGCGTCCACCGTGTAGATCCAGGCACCGAGGCGGCGAGACAGTTCTGTCAGGACCCGGTTGCCGACAAATCCGGAGAAGGCTGCTGCCATAATATCGGCAAAGAGCAGGGACGTTTTGTCGGGTGAAGGGCAGCGTTCCTGCTCCAGGGCGGATAGTTCCAGAATCGCGCTTCGGATCGTGGAAGCGATTTCCGGATATTTCCCGGCAGCTTTGTGATACGCCCGTTTCAGCAGGGCGGCCTGACAGACCGGTTTGATTTTGTCTGTTCCGACGGCGTCTTTTTTGTCGTCCAGAATGTTTTCGTATCCCAGAAGGAGCATCATATCTGCAGTGTACGATAATGCGGCGTTCCGGATCATCGGCTTTTTCTTAAGCGGATGGATAAGGCAGTGACTGCGGCAGAGTTCGTCCCGGCGGCATGACTGCGATTCCAGAAGCAACGCCATAAATACAAAGTCGTAGCTCAGCATTGCCCGCGGAAGCGGACCGTATTCTTTTCCGGTCTGCCGGCAGAGTCCACAGTAGTAACCTTTGTATATCTCGTATTCTCTCAGTTTTAATTCCGATATTTCTGCGGCAGCGTAGCCGAACATAGGATTCCTCTTTTCTTTCAATGCGTTTGCAGTAACCGGGTATTTTTTGTCCGTGTTTCTATACCTTAAAAGGACTTTAAGCACAGCGTTTAGAATTTTTAAGTATAATTAAGTTTCTGGCTTTCTTTCTGATGATATAATTTTAAGTATTCTACGGATACTCTATTTTAGAATAGAGGTTCTGCAGCGATTTGTATATATTTATTTTACTTTTTTGACGGGGTGCCGCCTTCTGAGGGCACAGCCGTCATTCTGAGAAGGAGCGCTGCTGTGGCCGGAAGCTGTCCGGCCGTGACGTGGTGCTCCGGTTATGAGGATTGATCCCGGGGCCGGGTGCATTATTCCCGGCCGGGTAACCCTTTTACGGGGTCAGATTATTATAGAAGGGGGATTTATGCTAAAAACAGTAGAAAAGAAAACTACTTTTATTTTTATTTTATCATTTTTACTGATCATCGGATCAGTGATACCGGTGTCTGCGGTGAACCATTCGTCGGAGAAAATCAACGGAAAGACTTATACTCATCCGGCACAGCTGAGAGGGAGCAATTATGCAATTTTTCATGGCGTTGACATCTCTGCGTGGAATGACGCCGGTATCAATCTTAAAAAAGTAAAAAAGTCCGGCGTGGATTTTGCCATAATCCGATGCGGATATACAAACCTCAACCGTTTCAATATGCATGAGGACGTGCATTACGCCAGCTATATAAAGAAGGCGAAGGCGGCCGGCGTAAATTTCGGCGTTTATTACTATTCGGCCTGCACGACCAAAGCAGAAGCTGTACAGGAAGCCAAATACACGCTGAAGATCCTGAAGAAATACAAGATTCAGCCAAACATGCCCGTTGTAATGGATTTTGAGTTCGGAGACGGCAGGCAACAGGACACATATTACAGCTGGGTACGGAACAAGGGCACGGCGTACGCGAGAAAGCGTCTGACTGCCAATGCCGTCGCTTACATGCAGGTAATCAAGGATGCCGGTTACATTCCGATGTTCTATTCTTACAGAGCGCTGGTCGACTGGGACTCCAGAGCGTTCAACATGGGTTCGCTGAAGCCGTACTTCTTTTGGCTGGCTCAGTATGCGTCGACCACCACATACAAAGGAAACATCGACTACTGGCAGTATTCATCGACCGGAAAAGTCACCGGCCTTGACGGAAACATTGACCGGAATTTCTACTACTTTAATAAAAACGGAAGAGGCACCGAGAAGGGCAAGAAGAATATCCATAAAACAAAAATCAGGCTCGGCTACACTCAGGTCAAATACGACGGTAAGATCAAACAGCCTTCCGTGACCGTCATGGATGGAACCAGAAAGCTCGTTCAGGATAAAGATTATCTGGTTCAGTATTTTCAGAATGTTAAAAAAGGAACCGCGTATGTCCTTGTTATCGGGAAGGGCCGTTATTCAAACACGAATTACAAAACATTCAAGATCGTAACAAAGGTGACAAAGACAACAGCTAAAAAAACGACAACAAACAAAAAGAATTCAAACGGCTCTGCCGCCGGCAAAAAAACGACAGACAGTTCAGCAGAGAAGAAGAACGGGGCAAACAGCAGCGCGCCGAAGAACACAACGAAGAAGGACAGCACGCCGAAAAACAACACGCCGAAGAACAGCCAGCCAAAGAACACCGCCCAGAGCGGGACAACAACGCAGACCGCGGTGAAGCCGGCGGAGGTAATGAATGTCTGGACAACGGTAAACAGCGAGAAAAACACTTTGTCGATTAACTTTAACGCATCAGAAAACGCAACGGATTACAGAATCAGTTATAACGTGAACGGCAGCCAGTGGACGGAATTCACGACGGGCGGCGGGACAAGCTGCAATATCCCGTTCCTGGCGAACGACCTTGTACGTTTTAAGATCCGCGCGGAGAGAACTGAAAACGGAAAACTGGTTGCGGGCAATTATACCTGCATCAAGAACCGCCTGATCGCAAAGTCCGAGATCTCAAAAATCACATCCGTCAAAGGGAAAATGACGGTTAATTATAAGAAACTCAATGTCGACAAATATCAGATCAATTATTCGCTCAGTCCGACCATGAAAGATTACAAGACTGTGTATGTCAAGGGAGCGGATAATCTGAAAACGACGATCTCAAATCTGGTTTCCGGTAAAAAGTATTATGTAAAGCTGAGGGGCATAAAACGTGTCAATAAGGTGAATTATTATACTCCATACGGTAACTATACAGAAATTATGGTAAAATAGAGCCTGACAATAATGACAATAACCTGATTAAAGAATCTGAGAAAAGTCTGACAGCAGATTCAGAGGAAGCAGGATCAGAGAAATAACAGGTGTCAGAGAAAACAGGAGGAGTATGAATGGCGCTCTGGGGAGGCAGATTTAAAAAAGATATGGATGAAATCGTCAAAGAATTCAACGCATCCATACTTTTTGACAAAAGAATGTTCAATGATGATATCGACGGCAGCATTGCGCACGTTACGATGCTGGCGGCACAGGGCATCGTGACCGATGAGGAATGCGGCCGGATTATCGGCGGACTGGAAAAAATCAGAAGCGACATTGCGAAAGGTCGGGTGGCGTTCACGGTCGAGGATGAAGACATCCACATGGGAATCGAGTCTCGTCTGATCGCCGAGATCGGGGACACCGGCAAAAAACTGCATACGGCTAGAAGCCGCAATGACCAGTGCCAGGTCGACGCGCGTCTTTATCTGAAAAATGAGATTCTGGCGATCATTGATGAACTTGTGCGTTTTGAACAGATCATTCTTGAAAAAGCGGAAAAGTATGCTTCTTCTATTACCGTCGGGTTCACGCACATCCAGCACGCTCAGCCGATTACGCTCGGTTTCGTTTTTATGGCGTATTTTCAGATGTTTCGCCGTGACATTGACCGCCTTCAGGATACGTACCGGAGGATGGATTTCTGTCCGCTGGGTTCATGCGCGCTTGCCGGCACCACGCTGCCGATCGACCGGCAGAAAACTTCAGACCTGCTGGGCTTTGCCGCGCCGACGGAAAACGCGATGGACAGTGTCAGTGACCGGGATTATATACTTGAATTTCTCAGCGACGCTTCGATCAGCATGATGCATCTTTCCCGCTGGGCAGAGGAATTTGTCTGGTGGAACAGTTCAGAGTTTGCGTACATTGCGATCGATGACAGCTACTGCACAGGAAGCAGTATCATGCCGCAGAAAAAGAATCCGGATATGGCGGAGCTGATCAGGGGAAAATGCGGACGCGTATACGGAGACCTGATGCAGCTTCTGACAATGATGAAGGGCACGCCGCTTGCGTATAATAAAGACTTTCAGGAAGACAAAGAAGGACTTTTTGACGCGGTGGACACATGGAAGATCTGCCTGCAGATTTTTTCCGGGATGCTGGAAAAGACTGAATTCCGAATGGACCGGATCGGGGAACAGCTGGACAAAGGTTTTCTCAACGCGACGGACGTCGCGGAACATCTGGCTGTGGAAGGCATTCCGTTCCGGGAGGCGCACAACATTGTCGGCCGCATGGTCAAAGCCTGTGAGGACAAAGGCTGCATGCTTGAGGAACTGACGGACGCAGATCTCGAGGCGATCGATGAACGTCTGTCAAAGGATTTGCTTGGCGACATCAGTATCCGGGCCTGCGTGGAAGCGAGGAACTCATTCGGCGGCACTGCGCCAACGGAAGTTATGAGACAGATCGAGGCCGGCAGGAAATGGCTGGAGGAATTGAAATGACAGAATACAGAATTGAACATGATACAATGGGGGAAGTCCGGGTGCCGGCAGACCGGTATTGGGGCGCGCAGACCCAGAGAAGTCTTGAAAATTTCCGAATCGGACAAAGAAAAATGCCCGGAGAGATCATCCGGGCATTTGCTGTACTTAAAAAGGCCGCGGCAACCGCCAATAAAACGCTGACGATGCTTGACCCGGAGAGGGCGGATCTGATCTGCCGCGTCTGTGATGAGATCCTGGACGGAAAGCTGGACGGCAATTTCCCGCTGGTCGTTTATCAGACGGGGAGCGGCACGCAGTCGAACATGAACGTGAATGAAGTGATCGCGAACCGCGGAAATGAGATCGCGGGCAAAAGGCTGCTGCATCCGAACGATCATGTGAACTGTTCGCAGAGTTCAAACGATACGTTCCCGACCGCGATGCATATCGCGGC
>ONJN01000200.1 GCA_900318155.1 uncultured Eubacteriales bacterium | reverse complement strand
CTGAAGAATGCGGCAAAGGGCGGCACCAGACCCGGGGATCTGACAGACTTTACATACAATGAGCTCTGTTTTATGATGGATTATCTCTATGGCCGGCCGGGAAGGGAAGTGGTTCACGAGGATTTAGCCCAGTCAGGCTTTGACGCTGCCCTGAAGAATCTGGGAGAACCGGGAAAGAAAATCATCGATCTGCTCCATTCAGACAGTTACGCAGATTATTTCGCGGGAATCTCCAGGCTTCAGGAGCTGCTTGAAGACGGCGGGCATACTGCGGTTTCAAATATCAGCAATAACGCGATGGCGGACGATAAGCTCATGGAAGAATATTTGAAAGTGAATGATAAGCTCGCTCCTTTGTTTAAGAAATACGCTGCCAATACTAAGCGCACTGAAAAACGAAATGATATGCGTATCGCCAGAATGGCGCAGAGAGATAAGATCCTTAACTGCGGAGATAAGACTTATGTGAAACAGGGCGATACTGCCGTGTGCATTCTGGACGGATTTGGCTGCAAGATCACTGACATATGGGATGGTTACTATAATGGCAAAGGTAAGCTGCCGGCACTGGACAATCTGGATAAAGATCAGAAACCTGATCCTGTGCTGAAAGTGCTGGATGCTGTAAAAAAAGCCGATGCCGATCCTGAAGTTAAGAATCTGGTCATTGATATAACCAACAACGGAGGCGGTGAGACCGATGAATTCAACGCGGTCATCGCGATCCTGACCGGAAACAGAAAGGTTACGACGTTCACTAAGAATACGTTCACAGGCGTAAAAACCGAGATTACCACCGAAGTCGACTGCAACCTGGATAAGAAGTTTGATGAAAAGGATAATATTAAACATGACCTCAATATCGGCGTGCTGACCAGCAATTACTCTTATTCCGCGGCTCATAACTTTCCGATGTATATGAAAGAGATGGGGTATCCGCTCCTTGGTGAACAGACTGGCGGCGGAGTCTGCGCGATAGAATCACTGGCCACCGCAGAGGGCTTCATTTATATGACCAGCTCCGGACTTTGCAAGTATGTGGACAAAGCCGGAAAGGCGTATGACGAAGGGATCCCGGTGGATATCGATCTGCTTCAGAAGAAAAAGGACGGAAGCGTAAAAGAGATTACAATGAAGGTTCCGAGAGATCCGGATCACCCGGAGGATGGGACTGTTAAGGTTACTATGCCGGATTATTCTGATTTTTATCGCATCGACCGGCTGAGCAAAGAAATGAATGCCTTTAATCGATGAATGAAGCGGCGGTTAAGAGAAGACTGAAAGCTTTTGCGAGAAAAGCCGTTACCGTCACAGTCAGGTAGAATTGGACAGGAAGAGGAAGGACTATGATTGAGATCATCGAAAACACAATCCAGCTGGTACTGACGGGGATATGTGCCTGGCTTGCCCTGTACCGCGCAGTTCGCTCAAAGGAACACGCCTGGGCATTGCTCGGTCTTTTTTTCGGTATTTTCTTTCTCGGTGACCTCTACTGGCTCCTTTTTCTGGTTTTCTATAAGAAAACGCCGCAGTATTACAGTGTTTCTGATTTGAGCTGGTACACATCATATTTGTTTCTGCTGCTTATGCTTATCTACATCAGAGTAGAAATTTGTGGACAAAGGATGCCCGGAATGCGGCAGTGCGGCGGCCCGGCCGGCTGGGTGCGTCAGTTCCCGCCGCTTCTCTGGTGTGTACCGGTATTCACTGCAGGGATGTGCGTGTTCTACATGCAGCGGGGTGATTACCTCAGCAATATTGTGGCCGCGGCGCTGATGACCGGACTGATCTGGCACGCGCTGAGCGGACTGATATCCCTGCGCGGACAGCCGGAGCAGCAGGGCAGACTTCGAATGCTGTTTTTCATCACGATACTGTTCTGCCTGACCGAATACGCACTCTGGACTTCGTCCTGTTTCTGGATGGGAGATACCATCGCAAACGTCTATTACTGGTTTGATCTTCTCCTGTCCGTCACGTTCGTGCTGTTCCTTCCGGCTCTGAGAAAGGCGGTGGACGGATGAGTTACATAGAGAACATCTACGTTTGTCTCGCGGCTCCGCTTCTGATCTCGGCGATCTGTATGCGCGGCAAAGGCAGGAAAATGGTGTTGTTCCTGCTGGCGGGGATGACTGTGTGTCTGCTTTCATCTTACATCAGCACATTTCTCGCGGCTGTGCAGGGGATGGACCGTTTGTCTGCTTCCCTGGAACTGACACCAATTATTGAGGAGATGATGAAATTCCTTCCGGTTCTGTTTTTTCTGTTGGTTTTTGAGCCGGAAAAACATGAGATTACTGACAGCATTCTGATGACCGCGCTTGGATTTGCCACCTTCGAAAATGCCTGTTATCTCACGAATAATGGGGCTGAGCGGATTCTTCATCTGCTGATCAGGGGATTCAGTACCGGCGCGATGCATATAGTCTGCGGCTTTTTACTTGCTATCGGGCTTTTATATCTATGGAACCGGCTCTGGCTTCGTGTGGCAGGAACAGTCGGTTTGCTTGTCATAGCGATGACTTTTCACGGGGTTTTTAACATTCTGGTGTCTCAGACAGGCCTTGCGGCTATAATCGGTTACCTGATACCGCTACTGACGGCAGCGCTGAGCCTGATCTTCGGACGGGAGCTGTACCTGCAGGAAGAGTAAAGTGTTTTCAATTTGTCAGATAATCCCAGTACGTGCTGGTTTTATTCTGACAAATTGTTTTTTTGTGTCTTTTTTAATTTCGGGTTGGGAAAAACCGGTTCTGAAAGCGCCTTTATAGTAGAGAAAAAATAATACATTCGGGAAGAGGTAATAGCTATGGTTCAGATGAGAACAGACGCGGAAAGAATCGAGCAGCTCCACCTGAGAGCCGCAGAGCTGCGAAGACAAAGAAACAGAAAGCAGCTAACGGTCTTCGGAAGTGCATCGATATTTCTTACGGCGGTACTGCTGGTGGTGGTACATCAGATGCTCGGACTGTCCGTAAGTATCACGGGAGATCCGTATACCGGTTCATCACTGCTCAGCGAGAGCGCCGGCGGCTATGTGCTGGCTGCGGTAATTGCTTTTATTGTCGGCGTGGTGATTACAGCAGTTATTTTCAGGTACAGGAACAGGGGGAAGTAATATGAATATGAAAATGAAATCGGACAAACGAAAACGCTGCGCTAACAGGAAAGGGCACTTCGTACTGCTCCTGTTTTTGCTGCTGATTCTTGCGGCTGCTTTTGCTGTGGTGCAGACGGCGAATGCCTCAACCCTCAAGACTACGATACTTGAAATGGACCCGGATCATACCTACAACATTTCCAAAACGGGTAACAGCACACAGTACACTATCAGGAAGTACGGCGAATACTGGTTAAAAGATGTAGAGTGAGCATGAAAGGAAGGGAACAGCATGGAACAGAGACTGAGGAAACGAATGGCTCAGATCCTGACGGTGATGCTTACGGCTGTTGTTGTTGCCGGATTTGTGCCGGCAACAGGCGCGCAGGCATATGCTGAAGACGCTCCTGCCGCCATCCGGCCTGTGACAAAAGGCGCGGCGCCGGACATCGCGGGCGGACAGGGCGGAAACCCGAACGGCGGTGTGTATTTCGGGAATTACCCGCAGAGTAAGGCGCCTGACGTTCAGGGTCTTGAAGAAGGTAAAGATTACATTAAGAATAAGGATTCGGATTTCTTTATTGAGCCGGTCAGATGGAGAGTGCTGAAGAACGCGGACGGGAAGCTG
>ONJN01000201.1 GCA_900318155.1 uncultured Eubacteriales bacterium | reverse complement strand
TATCTGGAGGTGCTTTTTATGTGTAGTATTATTGGTTTTTCAGGAAAAGGTTTAAGTAAATCAGAGATTATGCCTCATTTTGACGAGACAACCTCGAGAGGTCCGGACATGATGAGCTTTATCGAAGCCGGTTCAACATACCTCGGTTTCCAGAGGCTTTCAATCATGGACCTGACGGAGAGCGGCATGCAGCCGTTCACCCAGGATGGCAGCTACGTCGTATGCAACGGCGAGATCTACGGATTCAGACAGCTGAAGGAATGTCTGTCCGGGAGGAAGTACAGCTTCAGCAGTCAGAGCGACTGCGAGATCATCCTGCCGCTTTATAAAGAATACGGGCTGTCCATGTTCCAGATGCTGGGCTCCGAATTCGCGCTGATCATTTACGACGCGGAACGTGACTGTCTGGTAGCCGGAAGAGACCCGATCGGAATCCGCCCGCTGTATTACGGTTACGATCGGCTCGGAGAAATGGTCTTTGCCAGTGAGCCGAAAGTACTGATGGGACTTTGTGACAAGATCCGTCCGTTTCCTCCGGGACATTTCTGTGTGGACGGAGAATTCACCAGG
The DNA here is from genome assembly GCA_900318155.1 of uncultured Eubacteriales bacterium. GTDB lineage: Bacteria > Bacillota > Clostridia > Peptostreptococcales > Anaerovoracaceae > Aminicella. The sequence goes on along the minus strand of ONJN01000201.1, from coordinate 4,312 downwards.
TACATTGATCTGACTAAGGTTGACCGCTACAGTGAAGATGATCTGGAAACGGTCTGCGGCAAGATCAGACAGAAACTGATCGACTCGGTCGAGACAAGACTCGACGCGGACGCGCCGCTCGGATTTCTTTTGTCCGGCGGACTCGATTCCAGCCTCGTATGCGCGATCAGCGCCAAGATCCTCGGCAGAAAGATCAGAACATTTGCCATCGGCATGGACACCGATCCGATCGACCTGAAGTACGCGCAGGAAGCAGCCGATTTTATCGGCGCCGACCATACCGCGTTCCATATGACAAAAGAAGACGTGCTCGAAGCGCTGCCGGAAGTCATTCGTCTTCTCGGCACCTGGGATATCACTACGATCCGCGCCAGCATCGGAATGTATCTCTGCTGCAAAGCGATCCATGAAAACACAGACATTCGTGTGCTCATGACCGGCGAGATCTCCGACGAGCTGTTCGGATATAAGTATACGGACTTCGCGCCGGATCCGGAATCATTCCAGCGCGAGGCCGGAAAGAGAATCCGCGAGATTCATATGTACGATGTGCTTCGCGCAGACCGCTGCATTTCAGTTAACAGCATCGAGGGACGCGTGCCGTTCGGCGATACGGATTTTGTTCAGTACGTTATGAGCATCGACCCGTCCATGAAGATGAACAGTTATGGAATGGGAAAATTCCTGCTCAGACACGCATTTGAAAAAGATGACCTTCTTCCGGAGCATATCCTCTGGCGTCAGAAAGCTGCATTCTCCGACGCAGTAGGACATTCGATGGTCGACGATCTGAAGGAATACGCGGAATCATACTACACAGATCAGGAATATGAAATGATCCGCAGCAAATATGATTACTGTACGCCGTTCAGCAAGGAAAGCCTGCTGTACAGAGAAATCTTTGAGAAATACTATCCGGGACAGGCCGGGATGATTAAAGATTTCTGGATGCCGAACAAAGAGTGGGAAGGCTGCGACGTCACAGATCCGTCCGCCCGCGTACTTGCAAACTACGGAGCAAGCGGATTATAAGCAAACGAAAACAGCACATAAGTTTTTTTCACATTTTATAGATCATAGTTAATAAAAGTATTGAAAAGGAGTCTCAAAATGAAAACAGAATTGAAGATGCCGGAACTGTTCGCGTCAATGGTATTTGATGAGGAAACAATGAAAGCCCGTTTATCGGTAGCATCCTATGAATCATGGAAAACATGCGTCACCAACGGTGAAACGCTCGATATTTCAACAGCAAATGAAATCGCGGAAGCGATGAAGCAGTGGGCCGTCGAACTCGGCGCGACGCATTTCACACACTGGTTCCAGCCGATGACCGGCGCGACCGCTGAAAAGCACGACAGCTTCATTAAACCGTCAGACAACGGAAGAGTAATGATGGAGTTCTCCGGAAAGGAACTCGTCAAAGGGGAACCGGACGCGTCCTCATTCCCGTCGGGCGGACTTAGAAGCACATTCGAAGCGCGCGGATACACCGCATGGGATCCGACTTCATTCGCCTTTGTCAAGGAAGGTTCATTATATATCCCGACAATATTCTGTTCCTATTCGGGTCACGCGCTTGACAAAAAGACGCCGCTCCTGAAGTCCATGGAAGCGGTCAGCAGGGAAGCCGTCCGTATCCTGAGACTTTTCGGCGACACACAGACAAAGCACGTCATGGCTCAGGTCGGTCCGGAACAGGAATACTTCCTGATCGACAAAAAGCTGTACAACGAGCGTGAAGACCTGAGAATGACCGGAAGAACTTTGTTCGGCGCAAAACCGCCGCGCGGACAGGAAATGGAAGATCATTACTTTGGCATGATCAAGCCGCGTGTCGCTGAATTCATGAAAGACCTCGACGAAGAACTCTGGAAACTCGGCGTTTTGTCCAAAACAAAGCACAATGAGGTAGCGCCTGCGCAGCATGAAATGGCTCCGATCTATTCCGACGCCAACACGGCCAATGACCACAACCAGCTGGCAATGGAGCTGATGAAGAAGGTTGCCGACCGTCATGGATTTGTCTGCCTGATCCACGAAAAGCCGTTCAAGTATGTCAACGGTTCCGGAAAGCACGACAACTGGTCCCTGAGCACAGATTCCGGCGAGAACCTCTTCAAACCGGGTTCGACGCCGAGCCAGAACGCGCAGTTCCTTCTGTTCCTCGCGGCCTTCATCCAGGGCGTGGACGAGTACCAGGAATTCCTTCGCGCGACCGTTGCGACACCGGGCAACGACCACCGTCTCGGAGCACAGGAAGCGCCGCCGGCTGTAATGTCGATATTCCTCGGTAATGAGCTCAGTGCGGTAGTTGACGCGATCATCCAGGGAACGGAATACACCGACACCGGCAAACACAGCCTGCAGGTAGGTGTGGACGTTCTGCCGGACATTCCGCAGGACAACACGGACAGAAACAGAACATCCCCGATGGCGTTCACCGGAAATAAATTTGAGTTCAGAATGCTCGGTTCATCACAGTCGATCGCGGGCCCGAACATTGTGCTCAACGCGATGATGGCGGAATCTCTGAGTCAGTATGCGGACAGACTGGAAAAAGCCGACGACTTTATGGCTGATCTTAGCCTTCTGATCAAGGAAGTCTTCACAGCACATAAGCGTATTCTCTTTGACGGAAACGGCTACGATGACGCATGGATCGAAGAAGCTGAAAGAAGGGGTCTCTCAAACCTGAAGTCAACGGCTGACGCGCTGAAGGCGTACACAGATGACAAGAATGAAGAACTGCTGATCAGGCACGGTGTATATATTGAAGAAGAAATGGAAGCGCGCGGAAGAATCCATGTCGAAAACTACAGTGCGGTTATCAACATTGAAGGACGCACGATGGTGGATATGATTAACAAAGACATTCTGCCGGCAGTTTCCGAATACGCGGCGGAGCTCTGCGGACGAGTTCAGACAAAACAGGCGATCGGCGCGGCGGCAGGATATGAAGAAGAAACGGCAAAGAAGATCAGCGCGCTGACGGATGAGCTTCTGGCTGCTTCCGGAAAGCTGAGCAGCGATCTGGAAAATATTCCGGAAGATGAAGTAGAAGCGATGCATTTCTGCCACGATGTGATTATTGCGGATATGGACAAAGCGAGGGACGCGGCGGACCAGCTCGAACTCCTCACGGACAAAACGTACTGGCCGTTCCCGACTTACTCCGATCTGCTGTTTAGTGAAAGGTAAGGTTTACGGATGAAATTTACCAAGATGCACGGCATCGGCAATGATTATATATATGTAAATTGTTTTGAAGAAAGTTACGATTATCCTGAGATTGTAACACGGTACATCAGTGACAGACATTTTGGGATCGGCTCTGACGGGCTGATCCTGATCTGTCCGTCCGATACTGCGGATTTCAGGATGAGAATGTTTAATATGGACGGTTCGGAAGGCCAGATGTGCGGAAACGGCGTTCGCTGTGTCGCCAAGTATGTCTATGACCACGGCCTGACGGATCAGACGAAAATCAGTCTGGAGACTCTGGGCGGCATCAAGTACCTTGATCTTACAGTCACGGACGGTAAAGTGTCGCAGGTCTCTGTGGATATGGGCGAGCCGATTCTGCGCGCGCCGCTGATCCCGATCGATGTTGAGAAGGAAAGCGTGATCGATTATCCGGTTGCTGTGGACGGAGCCGAGTATAAAATAACCGGCGTTTCCATGGGAAACCCGCATGCTGTTGTTTTTGTGGACGATCCGGGCGCGCTGAATCTGGAAAAAATCGGTCCGTTCTTTGAAAACCATGTATTGTTCCCGGAGCGGATCAATACCGAATTTGTAAATGTTATTGACCGCGAGACGGTTGAGATGCGTGTCTGGGAACGTGGAGCCGGTGAGACGCTGGCCTGCGGAACCGGCGCCTGCGCGACGACAGTTGCCTGCGTTCTGAACGGACTGACGGAGCGGAAAGTCACCGTGAAACTGGTCGGCGGCGATCTGACCGTCGAATGGGACGAAGATACAGGTCACGTATTCATGACCGGGCCGGCGGAAGAAGTTTTCAGCGGGGAGATCAATCTCGACAGGGATATTGATTTGTCGCGCTGGCAGTGAGAGGGGAACTATGCTGAAATTAAATGAGAATTATCTGAAATTACCTGGAAGTTATCTGTTTTCGACGATCGCGAATAAAGTCGCGGAATACAAGGCGGCAAACCCGGACAGGAATGTCGTCAGTCTGGGAATCGGCGACGTTACGCAGCCACTTGCGCCGGCGATCATCGACGCGATGCATAAAGCGGTGGATGAGATGGCGGCCAGAGAGACTTTCCGGGGCTACGCGCCGGATCTC
>ONJN01000202.1 GCA_900318155.1 uncultured Eubacteriales bacterium | reverse complement strand
GGAGAATTATGTATTGCATCATACGCTACGAAAGCGTGTATATCCCATTCGCAGGTACCGAGCGTTTTTATATTTACGTTGAGATTTTCAAGTGCTCGTGCCTGACTTCCGATACCACTGAAAAATTCAACCAGATTGTACGTCTGATCCATTTCCTTTCAATAACCCTTCCGTTTCCAATTTATGCTTTATTGATATGACCGTATCAACAGTTTTCATTACATTTTTCGGAATTTTTCCCGATTTATTCATCGGAGGACTGCCCGAACGAATTATAGTGATGAAATTGTTTATGGCAGTAAGTTCCTGATAGGACAAACCTATATTATTTGATTGTGCAATCCTTACGAGATTCTGCCAATATCCGATTCCCTGATTGATCATACCAATAATTGTCTGCAAATCATTGTCTTCTTTTTTATCCTTGCGTGATTCCTTTTCCAATGCATTGATATCCGAAACTCCGACAAGCTCACTCAGAAAAGCTGAAGACAAACTGTATTCTATTTTATCACGAAATGACTCCCATGTCGAGAGTTTTTTGCAATATTCCGTGACAATCATCCCGTGACTATCACAAATAAAATCATTCGTAATCTTTGTAAGTTTTTCTATTTCCCTCATCATAGCCGGAGATACTGCCTGTTTATTCCATATATCCATCCAATCAAGCGTAAACCCTTCCGGTATTGACGATATTATTTTCGCAACGGTATAAGGAACAATATTCAGCTTGTATCCACCCGCTTTGTACCAGAAACCTGTAGGTTTTCTCGATGAATCCTTGTTTGATTCCAGATAATAGTCAACGGCTCTGTATATGATGGTGGCAGCTATACATTTTTTGAAATAAAACTCATTGAAAGCTTCTTTATTTTTCTTATATGTTTCACTGATTTCCATACCAAATGCCTTCATAGTCCAATTTTTTCCTCTTGATACTATATCAGGTCTTAAAGAAAATACCGAAGTAATATACATGGCAAGCTGTTCTTTAGTAACTATCTGATTTTTAGGAAATTTTGACACAAACCGTTTTTGCCCATCCCTGGAAAGTTTCACCTGCTCCTGCTGATATTTCTTTCTTGAACGTTCATAATACCATCCGGTAGGTACAGCAGAACGGACAGGAGGTGCAAGATATTTTTTTGACAACTTTTCCATAACAATATGGAACGGATCATTTGAAAACAAATCTGCTGCAGTAACTTTATTCTGACTATTTGCAAACTTTGCAATATCTTTCACCATCGCATCATATAATCTTATACCACTTTCATCTTCCGTTTCCCTGTCATCAATAACCGTCAGTTTCATAGGTACAAATATTCCTGTGAGATCTGTATTTGTCTTTTTCAGCACAGCCTCTGCAAGAGATGCCGTTGTCTGTCCGCCATTTATTATCTGCAGATCCACAATCCTTGTAATGTACAGATGTCCGTCTGAAAGTTCGGTTTCTACATCGGAAGCAGTTGTTGCTATACCATTGTTGTATGTAAAGAATTTTTCAGGATCATTATTTATAGTCTTTCTGATACCACTGTTTACACTTTTTGAACCACTGGTTCCAAGAAAAGCCCTGACGTTTCCTTCAAGTACACGGCTGCCATGATCTATGTAGATATCAGCAAGCAATTTTCCCGGAATAATAGCAATATAGGCTTCATAATCAAGATTTTCCCCTATATCTCCCTTTATACAGGGAATACCCCGGAATCCGTAATTTTCCTTTATATCAATCACAATAGGTTCATTAGTATTACTGCTTTCCATTTCATAGAATCTTTCCGGATACCATAATGAAATCTCAAGTGGTTTTCCGTTGAAATCTTCTTTCTTGATTTTTTTGGTAGTCTTTGTCTTTTTCTTTTTGCCTTTTGTATTTTTTATAGTTGTTTCCAGAAGATTCGTACTCAGCAATCTTGTATCAAGTTCCTTATTCGTCAGAATATAGAATTTTATTTTCAGGATCATCTGTGGATCATTCATTTCAGCATTCATCCTTTTTCTGATGAGTGATGCAATTTTCAATACATCATCAGAATCGTCAAAGTAATTTTCCATATTACCATTACAAACTTCATCTATAAAATAATACAAACGCCAATAAAGTTCATCAACACGACTCCTTGTAAGTTTGTCAGGCTCTTTCTTATCCAGAAAATCACTGATAAAAAGGACAAGACTATGTTCGGACTCATCAAAGCAGTAACCATCAGCTCTCATGATCCTGCCACCCTTACCTTTCTTGTCTCCCATTCCCGTCATTTCCGGAGAATCAATTTCATCGAAATCCTCAAGCAGTTCAAGGGCATAATTAAGAAATTCTTCTTCTGTATCCGTTCCATTATGAGCCGAATCTACCCTCAGCATATCAAGAACATCTTTTCTGTATTCCTGATAATCCATGCCAGATCACATCCTTCCTGTCAGCCCGGATTTTCAAAATCACCAAGTTTATTCAGATCAATTTCATACATTGCCTTTACAACACCTTCCGGCATATCAGACGGAACAAGCTTTGGAAAATGTTCTGACACACGGAAACTTCTGAAATAAATTTTTTCATATACAAAGTCATCATAGTAATTATGATATTCATATCCCTGTAACGCTACTTTTGCCATAAAAGAATCCTTGTCATCATTGTCATAAAACATATTGCGGATATCCATAATCAGTTTGTTGAGTGTTATTCCTCTGTACTCCGGACTCATTTTTTCAAGGGCATATACCGCAAGTTCCCCTTCATCCTTACTGTCAAGCTGTTCAAGAGAAGCAATTTTCACCGTCTGTGAACTTCTTTTTATGGTCTTTACCTCTGTCCATGTATCGTTATATGAAAAATCCTTGTGTGTCAGTTCCTGACCACTCCAACTCCTCAGTGCTTCAGAAAGACCTGTTCTTTTACTGAGATGTTCTTTGAGGAAAAGCAATTCTCCGATCAATCCTATAATCTGAGATTCACTAAGGAAGTCCTTTTTTGAAGAAACAAACAATTTTTTCCACTGGTGAAAGCGGAGAACAATAGCATTATATCCCTCGGATTCATCTTTTAGACTCCTCGTCTGCTCTATAAGGTCATCACAGAATGTATAGAACAAACCACTGATTTCTTCATCCGTAAGAGAAAAACGGATAGTTTTGTACTTCTGATTTTCATATTGACTTACTTCAATAGCAGATGTGCCTTTCACACTTCTCGGTCTGAACAAAGAACGCAATTCAATCGATTTATTACCATTATCATCAAGTCCTATGTAAAGTTCAAGGATATGAGCACTATCCACTCTCGAATAATAGCCAGGAGAAGTAAACTGTTCAAACCTGCCTTTCAGTTCCATTACTCTTCCTCACTTTCATACCGGTTCTCATATCGTTCAAACCAATTATATACTCTGTTAGCCCGATATACTGTATACTGATTTTCAGGTGCATTTTCATTTTCCGGGAAACCAATAGCAAATCCGACTGATGGAATTCCCTCCATCATCTTTTCAAACCCCGCTGATCTTTCCTGTTGGTTATCCTCAAGCCTGATATCAACGAGATATATGATAAACAAAGGTTTTCTGTCAGAAACATATCTGAACCATGTTTCTCCCGGATAGGTTGAAGTTTCAGAGAACGGCTTCTTTTTCTTCATCAGGTAATAATCCCTGAAACTACTTTTTGCAGATTCGATTATTTCCGAAGAAGTTTTTCCTGAAGCATCAACAATTCCGACAATTCCATCTCCTGGTCCTCCGAGTTTACCTTTTCTTCCGATATTAAGTCTGTCTTCATCCTCAGTTATCCTGCAATTACTTCTCAGAATTGCATTGATACTTTCACCAGCAATTTCTGCCTTTTTCTCGCTTTTTGTTCCCTCAATGAATGCTACATCAAAAAAATCAAGACATTCTTCATCACAATGATCCATAAAGTCTTTCAACTGTGCAGGTTTGAAATAAGCATTGAAATCCGAAATATACAATTTATCCAGAAGATCGGTTATTCTGCTTTTTGGAATATCTGTAAGCATCAATCTTCCCTTACTGACACTTGTCTCACGACGTTCAAATTTCCATCCTTCTGAAACAAGTTTTTCGACAAATATTTTCACTGTCCAAAAATTTTTCTTCTGTTTATCAGGATTATAGACCAGATATGGCGTTTCAAAAATATTACCGAAATAACTATGCGTGAGGATTTCCTCCTCGGAATTACGCATCTTATTATAAGCCGTGATCTGAAGATCCTTTGAATCATCCATTACTCTGATACCAAAATCTTTCGGTTTCATCTGACACTCATTCATGTATCTCATATCCGATTTCAGTTCTTCTGTCGCTTTTGAGATTTCAGCATACCACTCTGCAGAAGACTTGTGTGTCCAGATACGGAACAGGTCTTCATACCCATGCCTGTATCCGAACCATCTGCCCATCTGCATAAGAACATCATATGTACAAGTATTACGATAGAAATAACTGATTACAAGTCCCTCAAGTGTCAGTCCTCTTGATAGTGCAAGTCCGCCTATTGCAATTACTCTTACACCTTCATCTTCCGGATAAACAAGCTTGTCTGTACCCCTCGCACTATTTACAACTTTAATCATAATAGGCTCTACTGCCTGACAAAGACTGTCGACAATGTCATCCCAATCAAACTCTGTATCTGAAAAATACTCATTCCAGACAGAATTTATGTGTGTCAGAACAGGACTCTTCATTGATTCATTGTAATCATGACTAAGATTGAATTTTATTTCCCGGTATGCAGCAGAATGAATATCATCCACTTCAGAACGGATGTATTTCTGAACCTTGACAAAACGTGACATATTTATCAGCATAGACCGATGTTTCTTTCTGTCACCTCTCAGATCCCTGATTGCATTCACAAGATAAAATGCGTAGATTGCATCCTTAAGGCTTCTGGGAAGTTCTCCCTCCCAATCTTTTTTATGCTTGAAATAGAATGACTTACCATCCTTTTCTTCAATGCCGGCATCCGTAATATAAACAAGCTGAGAATGATACTCGCCTTCTTCCGCAAAAATCTTCTCTGCACCTATATAATTACTCGGTGTCGGAAGTGATACAATAAAATCTTCCGGAAACAAATCCTGATTCTCCATTTCTTCGGTAGTTTCCGGATCAATAAATACATTTGCAAAAGGTGTTGCTGTAAATCCTACATAAGTAGCTCTTGTGAAAACATTTGCGAGATTGCGTATCAGCTTATTGATAATTGTAGGCTCCTCTTTATCCTTGCTTGTATTTATGGAGGCATTATCTGCCTCATCATCTATCATAAGCATAGGAAGATCAATCTTTTTTGTAAGATTATCGGCATTCAGATCGACCAACCATTTTGTAAGTTTAGTGAGAACATCCTTTTGTTTTTTTATTACAAAAACGACAGCATTCTTGTCACTCAAAGCAACAGCTATTTTATTTGAATTACCGGTAAAATCATTATGTCTTGATGTCAATGCCATAGCAGTAATCGGTTTGTTGTCAAGCCCGACACCAACCCGTTTTCCTCCTGTCTTCTGATCAGACATATCAATACCGATAAAGCCTTCTTCAAGTCTTTCCTGTGTCTGTTTTCTGAGAGATTCAATAGTTCCGGTAAGAAGGATAAATACTTTATATCCGGCATCTGCCGCCTTACAAATCAAACCGATATATGTAGATGTTTTACCCGACTGAACATCACCGATAACCAATCCTCTGCGTATAACAGGTATATCACTTGCAATTTCGGGATTAAGAAGACAGTTCATAAGATCCTGATCCAAAGTTTCATTTCCAAGCTTACTGACTACACTCGGACTGAAATGCTTTTCATCTATCAGATAATCTTTATATCTTATCCAATATTTCATTTCCAGAGAATCCTTTTTATCTGTATACCATGTTTCCTGATTGTAGTCATTGAGGATTTTACTGCCAGGCTTTGATTGAATAAGATATCTATATTTCAGGTCACGTTTGCAGGCTTCAAATTCTTCAGCAGGACAATCAATTTTTGCAATCATAACTGCCTGAGAAATCAAGTCTTCTATTTTTTCATCCGTCAGTATGTTTGCAACTCCTGTCAGTTCAATCAGATTACGTACCATTCCAACAATATTATTGACTTTTCCCTGATCAACCATGATATCGCTCCCTTAACACTTCTTTAAGTTCCGGAAAATTACTGAACGGTTCTGACAGAAACAATCTGTCTATCATTCCGTCAACGTCAACAGCACCTGCACTAACAGCAAATTTCATCATAATCTCTGCCTTGCATTCGACATCCGCTCTACGCTCATCAGTAACTTCCTCATTTATAATATTCTGAGATTTATCAATATATATCTGCTGATATGGTACATTATTTTCAATTTCCTCAATAAGCATATCAAGATAAGGCTGAGC
>ONJN01000203.1 GCA_900318155.1 uncultured Eubacteriales bacterium | reverse complement strand
GCGCTGTACGGCGGTATTGAGGGTTATCAGAGCTTTGACATGTTCTGCGTGAACTCTGACTAGATGACCTTCCTTGTGATCCCCTTCATGTTCCTGTAGTATGTTTATTATTACGTGGCTTACAAACACCCTTTTCACCCTCGTCACTGCTCGATATTATAGATTTCATACAGTGCATCAACCTCTTCTTTTGCCCGATAATTATAATCTGGCTGAAGTTGTGTTTTTGAAATCAATCGGTAATCATACCCAATGTCAAAAACATTTCCTTGGATATCATAATCCCATCGTTCAAAAGGCCTGCCAAAATTACCAAGGGAAACAAAAACTATTTTGTTGGCACCAATATGATTGAGGATATTTCTTACGGCATTGAAGGAGTTGCCAAATGTCATATAATCATCGAAAATACAGACGTTGAAACGTCCCGCTCTCTTAAGCCGATGTATTTTATCAGCAAACTCACCATTAAGACATAATGTTGAGAACTCAACCTCAGGACCTCTTTGCGCTCTGATGCGGCTATCTGTTTCGTGTGCCTTTTCTTTTGTAAATGCTCGGATCAGCAGATTGTCACAGTGCATCCTGTTGTGCGGTAGCCGTTTCCCTTTTATGTATCTTACCTGCTGCATAAAATCAAACATATCAGGGTTTAAAGTGCAATCCGATGAAGGAATCATTCCAAACAATTCAATGTCATCAAACAGATCCGTATTAGTCATTCCTGAAAGGAAATGATACAAGAGTATTTTGTAATAACTCCTGCTCTTTCCTTGTTTCAATAAATGTTCAAAATGTTGCATCATCTCTTGCTCATTTGTGGTCCAGGCGTACTTTTTATAACGGGCATCCATAAGTGATAATGCAACGGAATGATCATCTATGCGACATGTTGAGTACCAAAAATTATGATTGTTCAGAACCTGCACAAACTGAAAAAGCTGCTCCGGCAGATCCACCGTAATCCCATAGTGATCTGCCTTGTCCTCATGCGGGATCCATAGTGGGACAACCAATAAAACCCTGAAGTGAACGGCCATTTGGAGATCAATATCTTTACTGCTGACAATAAGATACTCTGCGTTTTCGCCTTCTCGCAGCAGGTTCTTTACCTGTTCGCGGGTTGCATATCTATAAAGCGGATGTACAGAATCAAAGGCATCTTGCGCAGCTTTTAAATCATTCTGATCTCTGCTAAAAAAGAGCACCTGATTTTTCTGCTCATCAAGAAAGCCATCAAGCATTCTCAGGAAGGTATCTCTGAACTCTTCAATGGCTTTATTTTCATCTTCCGAAACTCCTCCAAACTTTCTACGGAGCAGATCCAAATTACATAACAATGTCTTATTCATGCAATACTATGATGACTCACCTTTCTAGAAACTAAAATCGTCGTCAGGCTGATTGGTTTCCCGGTTCACAAGCGTTTCCACGAGTTTCCTGCCTTCCTCAAAATCCATGGTCTGACTGCGGCAGTTATAGCAGCTATAAAAAAACCGTCGATTTCTGCTATTCACAAGAAGATGCATTCTTTCGCCACACCTGGGGCAGCTTACCTGAGCAGGAATAGAAGACCAATATGATTCGTGAATTTGATTGACTGCAAGCACGATGATAATAATCTTGCCTGCTCCTTTGTTTTTTAGCACACGTACACATTCACGTAAAGTTGACCCTGTACTGGCGATATCATCAATAAGGACAATTGTCTCCCCATTAAGTGCTTCTGTAGCCTGGAATACCCCTTGGATGTTATCTTCTCGCTCTCTTTGTGACAGAGATTTCTGCGATGGATACGAATAATTGCATATTAACAAGCCATCATAGTTTTGTATCCCTGTTGTTTCTGATAAGTTTCGTAAAATACCAGAAAAACGGTTCTCATTTCCGGCTCTGGGAGGGACGCTGCAAATCCCGTCAATTCTCATGGTGCGCAGAAGGTTCTGTAAAGCCCCCAAGTAAAGCTTATAAAACATCTCATCAAATATGCCGTAATATTTTCTTCCCTTTTGCTTGTTTAAATAAATAGCGCTTGAGTAAGGATGT
>ONJN01000204.1 GCA_900318155.1 uncultured Eubacteriales bacterium | reverse complement strand
GACCTCACGGTTGTCACCCATACAGAATATTTTCCCTTTCGGCACGACGTACGGATTATCCATTGTCCCGAGTTCGCCGTTGGTCACTTTAGACTCCGTGTAAGACTGGTCGTCCTCTTTGCCGTTGATATAGACTTTGCCATCTCTGATCACAAGCTTATCGCCCGGAAGGCCGATTACGCGCTTGATCAGCAGCTTGCGTTTTCCGTTATCGGTCTTCAGGTCGGACTTGAAGATCACAACATCGCCCTTTGTCGGCTGATGCGCCTTATACGCCAGTTTATAAATAAAGAGATAATCATTTTCCACAAAATTCGGCAGCATTGATGTTTCCTTGACGATTGTCGGCCGAATGACCAGCGTGATCAAAAACGCGATCACAACCGCGATGAGAATGTCTATGATCCAGCGTAATGCAATTGCTTTCATGCTCAGCGTGCTTTCCGCTTCCTTCACAGCGGCCTTCTTTTCCGCTGCTTTGTCAGTAACTTTGTCAGCAGTTTCATTCACATTCCTGTTCGCGCTTTTATTCACATCTTTTTTTACATTCTTTTTCGCACTTTTGCCGGCACTGTGTTTTCCTTTTTTATCCGTTGCTCTCCCCGGTGCTCTGCTCATGACATTCTCCTCTACTACTACAAAATATTTATGGCTGCAATTATTCCTCACGTCCGATGAATAATGCTCCATCTAAAACAAATCTTTCTGAATTGCTGCCATCACCTTCGGCAGCGGTGCGGTTATCTTTGTCCCGTTAAGATACTCAAAATCTTCCGGCAGGCCGCTGAATTCCAGCCTCTCCGCGTGAAGAAACTGGCCCTTCAGCCCGTATTCTTCCTCAAATTTCCGGTTAACATCCCGTTCCCCGTATTTCATGTCGCCGACAATCGGACAGCCCGCCGCGGCAAGCTGAGCGCGGATCTGGTGTGTCCGCCCCGTTTCAATCTCCACCTCTGCCAGCGTCAGCGCATCCGGAAATCCGGCATAACCGCCGCTCCGGTTTTTTCTTTTTCCCGGACCCGGCTTATTCGGATAAACCGTTTTAAGCGGAATGACTTTTGTCATCATCAGGCGGCCTTCGCCGTCTTCGTCGGTCACGGAAGTGATGTTGCGCAATTCATCACGAACCATCCTCCCGCTCAGCTCCAGCGGCCCCGCGAGTTCTCCGATCACGGCAGTCCGGTAGAATTTCCGGATCATCCCCCGCTCACGGATCATGCGGTTAAACGCCTGCAGAGACCGATAATCCTTACAGAATATGACCAGACCTGAAGTGTTTCTATCCAGCCGGTTGACCGGTGCTGGGACAAAAGTCTTCTCCACCTGCGGATTGTACTCACCCTTCCCGATCAGATAATCGATCACCTGATTCGTCAAATGATTTTTCTTTTCTTTTTTATCTCCGTGGGTCAAAAGACCCGACGGTTTGCTGACAATCATGATGTGATCGTCCTCATAAACCACACTGAACTGCTTTTTCGCTCTGCGCTTAACAGTTTTCTTCCTGAACTTTTCATGGTCTTCGTCTGAAATGTACAGACAAAGGACATCGCCTTCCGCCAGCATATAGTCATTTTTCTTTCGCTTACCGTTGACTCTGACGTCCTTCCTTACCGCCTTGAAGATATAACTCAGAGGCGCGTTCGCCAGATATTTCCGCAGAAACTTATCCAGCCGCTGGTTCCCCTCATTTCCGCTTATTTCCAGTTTAATCATAGGTCTTATTATACATCAGCGCCTGTCATTAAGCAAAACAATTGTCCTTTTTAAACAGGTGTGCTAAAATAAATATTAGCAGTATTCACTGCCGCGTAATTATTAAAACATTTTTTAATTAATGAGTTATACACTCGGGAGGTAAAAAATGGCTCTTATTACAACAACAGAAATGTTTGCCAAAGCATTAAACAGCGATTATGCAATCGGCGCATTCAATGTAAACAACATGGAGATCATCCAGGGTATCGCAGAAGCGGCTCAGGCTGAAAACGCCCCGATCATTCTTCAGGTTTCCGCAGGCGCGAGAAAGTACGCAAAGCCGGCCTATCTCCGCAAGCTCGTAGAAGCTGCTCTTGAAGACAGCGGCATTGATGCGGCGCTGCATCTGGACCACGGCGAAGATTTTGAAATCTGCAAGTCCTGCGTCGACGACGGATTCACTTCCGTAATGTATGACGGATCCAAGCACCCGTTTGAAGAGAATATTAAAATTACAAAGCAGGTCGTTGAATATGCGCACGATCACGGCGTTGTCGTAGAAGCCGAACTCGGAAGGCTTGCCGGCGTAGAAGATGCTGTAAACGTAAACGCAAGAGAAGCGACATTCACAGATCCGGATGAAGCGGTTGAATTTGTTGAAAGAACCGGCGTTGATTCGCTGGCGATCGCGATTGGCACAAGCCACGGCGCATACAAGTTCAAAGGCACACCGTATCTTGATTTTGAGCGTCTGAAAAAGATCCATGCACTGCTGCCGAACACGCCGCTCGTACTGCACGGCGCTTCCTCTGTCCCACAGGATTTCGTGGAACTCTGCAACAAATACGGCGGAAATGTCCCGGGCGCACAGGGCGTTCCGGAAGAAATGCTGAGTGAGGCCGCAAAGCACGGTGTCTGTAAGATCAATGTAGACACAGACCTTCGTCTGGCTATGACTGTAGAGATCAGAAGAGTTCTGACCGAGACGCCGGATGTCTTTGATCCTCGTAAATATCTCGGACCAGGTCGCGAAGCAATCAAAAAAATGGTTCAGCATAAGATTCGTGACGTCATGAAGACTTCCGGAAAATAAACTGCATAAACCGCTTTGAATCAGGTAAAAAACGTATCACCGCGCTGCGGTGATACGTTTTTATAGTCTTATTTATTTATCACTCATTTTCGCCCGCGCGGTTCCAGCACCGCACACACGCCAACAGGCACCGTATGACCTGAACAATCGTCCGACTGCCGGCCGTTTCCGATCCCCGCGCAATCGCGTCAGCACCATTGCCGTTCACTAGAACTCAATTCCGCTGTCCTCCGCGTTCTTATGATTCTCAATCAGCGTGTTCTTGGTATCCCAGAGTTCCTGTGATAAATCGACGTTGTAGTACTGCGGATTTTCAAAACGCAGTGTCTCTTCCCACAGTGTCTCTATCTGTTCCGCACAGAAAGTCCTGATCTCTTCAATATCCGGCTTTTCATAAACGAGTTTACCGTGATCAAAAATCCTCTCTCTGAGATTCTTTGCTGTAAAGTTCTTAAGCTTCTTTTTCTTCCATACATTGATCGGATCAAAGATCGTGAATCCGTCGCCTTCCGGCTTCGGCTCACCGTCCATCGTAATCAGGTCCGCAATCGCTTTACCGCTCTCATTGTCATAGAGTCTGTAAAGTGTCTTGTAACCCGGATTGGTAATCTTGCCGACATTTTCCGAGATCTTGATCTTCGGTATCACCTTACCGTCTTTCTCCAGCGCGGCCAGCTTATAAACGCCGCCGAATACCGGTTCTGACCTGGAAGTGATCAGCCTCTCGCCGACGCCGAATGCATTGATCTGCGCGCCTTCAAGAATGACATCGCGAATCAGATACTCGTCGAGTGAATTGGAGATCGTGATCGTACAGTCTTCCAGACCTTCCTCGTCAAGGATCGCCCTGCACCGCTTGGTCAGATAAGCGATATCGCCGCTGTCAATACGGATACCCATTTTTTCCGGTTTCATTTCTCTGAACACCTTAATTGCATTCGGAAGTCCGCTCTTAAGAACATTATATGTATCGATCAGAAGTATACAGTTGTCCGGATAGTACTGAGCATAAGTCTTAAATGCTTCATATTCTGTCGGGAACATCTGTACCCAGCTGTGCGCCATTGTACCAAGCGCCGGTATATCATATTTGCGGTCAGTAATCGTACATGCAGTACCACAGCAACCACCGATATACGCTGCTCTCGCGCCGTCAATCGCAGCTGTAGCACCATGTGCTCTTCTTGAACCGAATTCCATAACCGGTCTTCCCTGCGCGG
>ONJN01000205.1 GCA_900318155.1 uncultured Eubacteriales bacterium | reverse complement strand
CGGTTTCTGCGATACGCCGGGGAAGTGGCGATGTGATCCTTCCGCAGTCCGGTATAATCCTTTATTTCAAACAAAAACCGTTGAAAACACAACGTTTTCAACGGTTTCATCAACCTTTTCCGTATTTTGAAATTACACTCAGAGCCCAATTCGGTACAACGGAATCACGTTGATCACGGCCTCCTCATAAGGGTGAACTTCTCTTACGGCCTCCAGCGTCTTCTCCAACAGTTTCTTTTGTACCGTGACTTCCACCTTCAGTTCAGGTTCCTCGCTGATCTGGTTCAGGCTACCGATATACGGATCAGCGCCTTTAAGCGGTCGCCACGTTCCTGTGACCCGGCTGTAGGAAAGGCAGCTGTCATATTGTCCGATATGTCCGGCACCAACCTCCTGCAATACCCGCTGCAACGGTCGGAAATGCGTTTCGGGAATAAAAACTTCGATTTTAAAATACTCAAAACTCATACTCTGCTTATTATCCATGCTTTGCTCACTTTCATTTTTTACGAATGATAACTACAGCCATTCACTGGCATCTTTTGTTATCGTATAAAACAACCGCTGCCCCGGTCTCCCGAAACAGCGGCTTTATAAATCGATCTTATCTCAGCCATAAAAAACAGCTTATTCAATAGCGATGTACTGCGGAGTTTCCGCTTTTGGTTTTGCTTCTTTCTTCGGAACGATGACTTTCAGGACGCCGTCTTCAAACTTAGCTTTAATATCTTCCTGTTCCAGTTCCTCACCTACATAGAAGCTTCTCGTGCAGGTTCCCTGAAATCTTTCACGGCGGATGTATTTCCCTTTGTCGTCGGTTTCATCATTCTCGCTTCTTTTGGTCGCCTCAAAAGTCAAAACACCTTCTTTCAGCTGAAGCTTAACATCTTCTTTCTTAAATCCCGGCAGATCCATCAGCACTTCAAAATGATCCCCCGCATCCCTTACATCACTCTTCATCAGCGAATTGTCAGTCGTTGTTCTCGCTGAAGGCCAATCCATAAATCCATCAAATCCGTTAAAAAATCCATTGTTCTTAAATACACTCGGGAATAACATAATCCTATACCTCCTCTTATTCACCGGAGCACGACTCCCGGCAGATCTGACTGCCGGAGGCGGAGAAAGAACTTCCGCAGACTCCTCTGATTATTCAAAGCGTTTCGCCGCCGGATCATATCCAGCAAAACCCGAACCGCCTGTTTCCGTTTTCTCTAATACCTTTATCCCTTTGACAATTCTTATTATACTCATTTTGTTAGCACTGTCAAGTGGTGAGTGCTAATTTTTTTAAGTTTTTTTCCTGGTATAACCATTTTACCGCGCCGGTTGCCAAATAACGCAAACCTCTTGCAAAAAACAAAAGCCGGCCGCCGAACATCTCTGTCCGGCGGCCGCGTTGTGTACTATACGGATTTCCGCTCTCAGTTTACATCTTCCCGGTCCGAACCGGATCTGTAAAGAAGCTTTCTATTTAAGTCTACAGAAAATCTTTAACCCCTTTATTCATCAGCTCTGCTCCGGCAAATTCCACATGCGGATATTGCTTTTCCAGATCCTTCAGCGCACCCTTAATGCCGGTACCGCCGGAAGTAGCAAAAATACCAACTTTGATGCCGTTCAGGTCGCAGCATTCAATAAACGAATTGATAATCTGCGGCGCTGTGTACCACCAGATCGGAAAACCGATGTAAACGATGTCGTAACCGCTCAGGTCCGGGATGTCCTGAACGATCGGTGGACGGAATCCCTTTGTCTTCACTTCCATGGAACTCCGGCTGTTCGGATCCATGTAATTGAGATCCGCATTGGTGTATTTTTCTTCCGGTTTGATCTCATACAGATCCGCGTCTGCCATCTCCGCCAGTTTCTCTGCCGTTCTTTCTGTGACACCGCTCGCTGAAAAATAAGCTACCAGTTTCTTACTCATAATCTTCCCCCTTCTGGATTACCGAACAGATTAACAGCCGCTGTTATAGCGCTTCCTGTGATGGTCAGAATTATGCGGTCTTATTCTATCCAATGATCCTATCCGTTGATAACCCGTTCATAAATTGCCGTTACAGCCTTCCAGTCGATGATCTCAAATAACTGTTTGATATAGTCACCGCGCAGATTTTTATACTTCAGATAATATGCGTGTTCCCAGACATCGATGGCAACGATCGGCACGTAGCCGGTACCCTCGCTGATCGGATTGTCCTGGTTAGGGCTGGAGGATGCCATCAGTTTACCGTCTTTATTAACAGAAAGCCACGCCCAGCCTGAACCAAACTGGCCCGTCGCGAGTGCTGTCAGTTTTTCCTTCAGTGCCTCAAAGCTTCCAAATTCTGCCTTAATGGCCTCGCCCAGCGTACCTTCCGGTTCTCCGCCGCCATCCGGTGAAATTGTGGAAAAATAAAGGTTATGATTGTAATAACCGCCTCCGTTATTGCGAAGCGCCTTTCTCAGCGCCTCGTCCTCAATCTGATCAAGCGATGCCAGCAGCACTTCTGCGTCCTGATCCGCAACGCCGGCCTTCTCTGCCGCGTCGTTGAAATTATTCATATATGTTACGTGATGCTTTCCGTAGTGTGTTTCTACTGTAAGCGCGTCGATCGACGGCTCCAGTGCATCATAAGCGTATGGCAGTTCATATTGTTTAAACATAATTATTTCCCTCCAATCTGACTCCAGTGAATCATAGTTCTACATATTTCCTCTGACTGACTGCGTCAGTACTATATTTATTTTATACCCTGAATCTGCGTATTACAACCAGCATCATGAAATCTCCTCGGCAAAAAGCACACCCGGCGACTGGCAGACAGCAACCAGCATCTGTACCGGGTCTTCGCCGGAATCCTGTGAAAATTCAAGAATCACAGCTGCCGGATTTCCTCTTGCAGGATCCGCGATGCTTCGTTCTACCCGCTTCAGGCTCAGATTTGTCTTATAAATCGCGTTCAGCATCGCCCCGATCTGCCCGACATCAGACAACTCCACATAAAAAGAAACGGTTTTCTTAAACTTTTTTTGCTTCACATCAGCCTTCAGCAAAATATGTTCCGTAAAGAGAATAACAGCACACGCAAGCAACGCGCCCTCGTAAAAGCCGATCCCGATCGCCAGCCCCATGCAGGCGGACGCCCAGAGCCCCGCCGCCGTCGTCAGGCCGGAAACACGGTTGTTTTTCCTTACCAGGATTGTACCGGCACCCAGAAAGCCAATCCCACTGATCACCTGCGCCCCGAACCTGGCCGGATCCGTCGATCCGATCGTATCAAAAATAAACTGATTGGTCATCATCGTCAGCGACGCACCCAGGCACACCAGAATATGCGTCCTGAATCCCGCAGGCCGGCCGCGGTACGCCCGTTCAATCCCGACACTTCCTCCGCACAGAGTTGCCAGCGCCACGCGAATGAGTACCGTAATCCACGTTAAATGCATCAAAAAACCAAACTTTTCCGTCAGAAGCATAAATTTCCTCCTGATTTCCGATCCGTTCTCCTGAAACAGACCGCCTCTGCACTTTAATCTTCTGTGACAAAGCCCTTTCTTTTTCTTGCGACATCAATAAGTTGCTTTGCCTCGTCCATAGCCGCCGGAAGGTATTCCTGCTCCCACTCCCGGCCGTCTTTTTCCGTCTTCTTGATCTCCTCCCAACGCTTCTTTGCTTCTTCCGGGCTGGTAAATTCACTGTTTCCGAACACGTGTGGATGTCGGCGGACAAGCTTATCGATGACGGTCCTGCTGACATCATCCATCGTAAATAAACCTTCCTCTTCCGCGATCTGCGCGTTCATCACTACCTGCAGAAGCAAGTCACCTAATTCTTCCCGCAAATTATCCGAATTTCCCGTCTCCTGAAGAATATTGATTCCGCCGATCACTTCTGCCGCCTCTTCTATGCATGTCGCTTTCAGTGAACCATGTGTCTGTTCCCTGTCCCAGGGACACCCGTGTTCACCTCGAAGCTGCGCCACGACATCCCGCAGTCTCTCAAACTCACTCATAAAGTATTCTGCCTTTCCGCAATTTCCGCAGACGCTGACAAAAGAATCAGGTCTCTATGTCTGTCCTGTCTGCCCGCCCGCATATTATCAATACAACGATTCTTTCCTCAGTATAGCACAGGCCTGCGCATAAAAAAAAGGGGCCGCCGTTTTTTGCACGGCAACACCTTCGTTTTCCGGATGTTAATAATTCTTACCTCAACGCTTTGATCGCCATCTCACGCATTTCATCAACCGCAGTCTCAGGCGCCGTGATTCTTATTTTTCCCGCAAACTGGAAAACCCACGAATAGAACGTCGGGCTAAGCGCGACATCCGTTTCCGTCACAAACGTTTCCTCATTCTTGATCTCTGTTTTAACATCATCGCCGAAACGGTCGATAATGTATTTCATCATATCGTTGTCACATTCAAGAGTGACACGTTCGATCTGCCCGTCAAACATCTTCACGATCTTTTTTGAATAATCACGGATATTGAAGTTGTACGGCTTCGGCGCCGCACGCTCTTCCGAGATCTCTACTTCCTCCATACGGTCGATTCGAAAAGCAGATACATTCTGGTGTTTATCGGACCAGCCGACTGCGTAATAAAAATCTTCATTCCAATAAAGCGCATATGGGCTGAGTTCATAAACCTCGCCGTTATTTCTAAAGACGCGTTTCTTTTCCATCGTATATTCTGTATATTTAAAAGTAATCCGCAGTTGTTTATTGATTGCATCATTGATACGGTCAATGATGTAAAGAATAACCTGACTGTTCTGCTTAACATGATCCGCAGCGTACACATTACACTGCAGATCAGCCTGCTGCCCCTTACTTGCCAGCAATGTCAGCTTTTTAATAAGTTCTTCACTTTTCTTCGCAGTGATAAATCTTGATGACGCAACAGCATCGATCAGCAGTTTCAGCTCCGGGAGCTCAAAACTGCGGCTTCCCCAATAATAACGATTCGGCTTACTGTTAACCACAATAATATCACATCCACAGTCAGTCATCACCCGCAGATCGCTCCGAAGCGTTTTTCTGTCCGTCGGGATCCCCTCCGATCGCAGAAAATCCAACAGATCGTGTGTTGTCATCTGATTGTTCTCATCTGTTGCTTCATATAGACATTTTATCAGATAAAGCAGTCTTTTTTTCATATTATTTGTCGTCATAAGTATATACCCCCTTTGCGGACAAAAATCAGAATCCTGTATGTTAAAGCAGCTGTTTATTTCAAATCCTGTCCGGTAATACACATACAGGAAATTATTCCGCTGATCAGCTTACTGCTGTTGTTCTGATTCGGCACGTTCTATTTTTTGTCAATAAGAGCAATAAATAAATATAACAGAATTACATCCCTGAATTATTTTAACATACTAAAGTACAACGTACAATCAAGAATTATTTTATTTGCCCACAGGATTTCCTATTAAGTCATTTTTTACTCATTAGCTCTCCATATCTGCTTAATCATTAAACAAAGCGATCCAAAACAGCATATTCCCGCTTTTGTCAATACACTTTTTGTGATAGATGTGATAAAATAGTTTTATCACATTGATGTATATACAGGATTTTCAGGAGTTTCAGGATTTTCAATACAGGAGAAAACAAATGGTTAAAAGAATCGCTGACAAAATATACCGTATCCGTGTTCCTTTGCCGAAAAATCCATTGAAATGGCTGAACAGTTATTTCATCCGCGGAAACGACAGAGATCTGCTGATCGATACCGGATTCCGGCTGCCTGAATGCAGGGAAGCCCTGTCAGCAGGACTCGCAGAACTCGGCGCAAAGCAGGATCGGCTGGATATCCTGGCAACACATCTGCACTCCGATCACACTGGCATGGTCGATCTTTTTGCCGGTGAAAACCGGCACATCTACATGACCGGTCGGGATATTCAATGGCTTGACAATTTTCTTCGCGGGAAAACCAGTAAAAGACGCATGTCTCGGTATACACGTGAAGGTTTTCCTTTGTGGCTGAACGAAAGAATCGAACCAAAGAATCCTTCAAGCGCACTGTCGATACCACAACTGGACTCACGCTTCACGCCGCTTGACCCGGGGCAGACACTCCAGGTCGGGGATATCCGGCTGAAAATGGTGAACGCCTACGGCCATACGCCGGGTGCCGCGATGGTCTGGCTGCCTGACCAGAAGATTATGTTTACCGGTGATCACATATTGTTTGACATCACACCGAACATTACTGCCTGGGGCGGCGTTACCGATACACTCGGCGACTATCTCAATAATCTCCGGATCGTCGATACATATGATGTAAAAACGGCCCTTCCCGCCCACCGAAATCCAGGCGATTACCACAGACGGATTCGTGAACTCCTGCAGCACCACAAAGTACGTCTGGCGGAGGTAGTACAGATCATAAACGACAAACCCGGGCTGAACGCCTTTGAAATCACTGCCCGCATGACCTGGAGCATCCGCGCAAAAGACTGGAATGAGTTCCCGGACGTTCAGAAATGGTTTGCTTTCGGTGAATGTCTGTCACACCTTGATTATCTTCGGCTGCGCGGCGTTATTAAGCGTAATGGGACCCAGCCGATACAGCGGTATTTTCCGGCCTGACCAGTGACATCTGCTAATAAAAAGGCGTCTGCCCCGTAATGTCTGCAGGGCGGACGCCGTTTTTCATAATTCAATTTACAATTCAATTTACATAATTCAATTTACATCAATAATTCTTATATCCGGAACCCCGGTCAGCACTGCCATCCAGTGATCAGTCCCGCACACATCAACAGGAAACATCAATACCGCTCCTTCAAAACCCCTTTCCGGTATGCTTCAACGAGCTGTTTCAGGTCTTCGATCCTCTCTGTCAGATCTGCGCCCTGATCAGTATCAAGAACCAGCATTCTCGACGGCAGCGTCTCAACTGTATGCATTTCCGGTGAATGGAAAACCTGTGTTCCGTCTTCCTTCAGTGGTTCATACGGCTTATGCTCCGCGAGCGCCATGAAACGGGAATTGAAAATAAACGTATATCCGGCGATACCGGTCTTCTTCTGATACGCCTTGGAAATACCGCCGTCGATAACATACAGTAATCCGCCGCCCTTGATCGGACTTTCGCCATCCTTGATCTTGACCGGTACGTGACCGTTCAGAATCTTGGAACGGGTCGGATCCAGCCCGAACTCGCGAAGAATCTTCTCGCACGGACCCTTTTGGTCTCTCAGAGAATAATACGGACGGGTCGGCTCCTTATGAGACTGTTTATCTTCAATAAAGAGTCTCTCAAACGTTGTCATCTTGGTCTTACCGAACAAAGGCGAATCGCCGCCAAGCCACATATACCACATCAGATCGCCCGGGATACCGTGAATCATTTTAGACTTCGGCGTAAAAAACTCTCTCCTCGTTTGAATGTCCAGGTAATCCATCAGCGCTTTTCCCTTGTATCTCTTACCGCCGAATTCGATTTCAATAAATTCGCCGCGCTCATCCATCGGAATGCATCCATGATAGAGGATATTCCCATTGATTTTTTTATACAGCCCGCCATGACTGAACAGGAAACGGATGTGCTTCTGCAGCTTTTCCGAATTCAGGATCGCCGCTTCCAGAGTATTCATTACAGCGTTCTCTTCCGGCGTCAGCTTGTATGGATCCTTCGGATCCAGCGTCGGCAGATTTGTGTCACGCATTTTATACTTTTTGCCCTCAACTGTTACAGTGCCTTCTTCCAGATTGATTTTATCCAGAAGCAGTCTTTTTTCCAGCTTGTACTCCGGATGCGCTTTAATTCTCTGACCCTCAACTTTAAACTGGATGATTGAAATCGCCTTATGCATTTTAGCTGCCAGTTTTTCATCAACCGGATCGTATTTATTTCTATCCAGGATATGCGGTTTGAATGGTATGCACGGATCGTCACCGTAAACCTGCTCAGCAAACATCGCCAGCGGCCTCAGGTTGATTCCGTATCCGATTTCCAGCATATCAAAATTATTATAGCTGATATTCATTCGAAGGATATTCGCTATACACGCCCAATGACCTGTCGCCGCGCCCATCCATACAATGTCATGATTTCCCCACTGGAAATCAACATCGTGGTATTCCATCAGAAAATCCATGATATCATCCGGATGGGCACCTCTGTCCCAGACGTCCCCGATGATGTGCAGCTGGTCTACCGCCAGATCACTGATCGAATCCGCGAGTTCAATGATGAACTCCTCCGCCACGCCGCATTCGATGACAGAACTTATGATCGTATTATAGTAATGACTCTTATTCTCCTCATCGTCTGCGTGAAGAAGCTCATCCATAGCATAATCAAGGTATTTCGGAAGCCTTTTTCTGACCTTGGAACGAGTGTATTTTGTCGATACGGACTGACAAATGGTGATCAGTCTGTATATTACTATTTTACACCAGTCATCAAAGTTTTCATCGGATTTCTTCCGGCGCTTGATTTCCGCGTCCGCGTTATAGATCAGCGACGCAAGATCTTCCCGGTCTCTCTCACTCAAAATACCGTCATAGTGTTCATCGATCTTCGCCTTAATCGTTCCGGAAGCACTTTTCAGCATATGAATAAAAGCTTCGTGCTCACCATGCAGATCACTCAGAAAATATTCAGTGCCCTTCGGCAAGGCACTGATCGCGCGCAGATTGATAATCTCCGCCGATGCCGCCTGAATATTGGGATAATCTTTTGACAAAAGGTCTAAAAACTTGATATCAGCCATTTCTACTTCCTCCAATCAATCATCAATTCGCAAAATATTAGCTCCAAGTGATTTAAACTTGCTGATAAAGTTGTCGTACCCGCGTTCTATATGATAGATTTCGGAAATTTCTGTTGTGCCGTCCGCAACAAGACCTGCAAGTGCGAGCGCCGCACCGGCACGCAGATCTGTTGCTATGACCTGAGCACCTTCAAGTTTCTTCCCTCCCTGAATCATCGCTTTATTTCCGTCAATCCGTATATTCGCGCCCATTCGGTTAAGCTCGGCAACGTGCATGAAACGATTCTCAAAAACCGTTTCAATAACGGTACTCGCGCCTTCTACCGTGGTCAGAAAGGCCATGAACGGAGACTGAATATCCGTCGGAAATCCCGGGTACGGAAGTGTTTTGATATTTGTTGCAGTAAGTTCATTTTGATCTGCGATCACGTATAATCCCTCATCACTGACTTCAACGATAACACCGCACTCTCTGAGTTTTGCCGTAATCGGTTTGATATGATCCGGAACGACATTGGTAATCAGGACCTGTCCCCGCGTGATCGCTGCCGCGAGCATAAAGGTCCCTGTCTCGATCCGGTCTGGTATCACGGTATGCTCAGCGCCGTGTAAACTCTCAACCCCCTCGATTTTTATATTATCGGTTCCGGCGCCTTTCACTCTGGCGCCCATTTTATTGAGAAAATTTGCAAGATCGACAATTTCAGGTTCTTCCGCCGCGTTGATGATATAAGTAGTTCCCGTTGCGCAAACGGCCGCCATCATGATGTTCTCCGTCGCGCCAACGCTCGGGAAATCCAGATATACAGCCGCGCCGGTCAGGCCTTCCGGCGGAGCAATCGCCTCAACGTAATAGTCTTTAACAATTACTTCAGCGCCGAGCGCCTTAAAACCTTTCAGATGCAGATCGATCGGTCTTGCGCCGATCGTGCATCCGCCTGGCATGTGAACCTTTGCTCGCCCGGTCCGTCCCAGAAGCGGTCCCATAATAAAGAATGACGCTCTCATCTTTCTGACCAGTTCATAATCCGCCACATTCGTTTTAAGACCACTCATATCGATATCCAGTATTGATTCTTCCGGTGTATGGATTTTTCCACCCAAAGACTCCAGAATTTTCTCCATGACGGTGACATCCTTTAATTCCGGGACGTCTGAAATCACGCAGTGATCTTCTGTAAGAATGGCGGCTGCCATCAGAGGCAGTATTGCATTTTTAGCACCGCTGATATGAATCTCACCATGTAATGGATCGCATTTCTGAACCAAAAACTTAGCCACTTTTTCCTCCAAAATGTAAGATGCCAAAGGCAACAATATTTCTTAACAATGATTGTTTCGGTAACGGTTACTATACATTTTCCCGAAGAATCAGAGCGATCCGGCTATAATTCCTTCAATTCCTCCAGGCAGTTCGAACATACACATTTTCCGTGAAGCATTTTCACTTCTTTTACATCCCCGCAGAAAACACAGGACGGCTCATATTTTTTCAGCATGATAAACTGTCCGTCCACATAAATCTCAACAGAATCATTCGTCTGTATTCCCAGATTTCTCCTCAGTTCCACAGGGATAACGACTCTGCCGAGTGCATCGATCGGTCTAACTATTCCAGTCGCTTTCATAATCATAACCTCCGCAATTCATCCATTCTCATATCATTCTGCCTGGAGACAGAATATTAATATTCATCTTCATCACGGGAAGGCCGATTACTAAAGTAGTTCGAAATTGATCCGATTGCTTTTCCGACATTTGCCAATGTCGAGATCAGGCCCTCATCACCCTGCCGGGTCCCCGTAAAATTGCCGACGATTCCAGCCACATCACTGACCACATTACCGACATTCTCCGCTTTATCCGCTGTTACAGCCGTCACAATCGATGCGTCTTCCGTAATTTTATTAATGTTTTTCACGGTTGTAATCGCATTTTTTACCAATATGATCGTAAAAATGATCAATACCGTAAGCGCGATGAGCACAATACTTACTAATAACGTTCTTACATCAATCTGAATCATTTAAGTCACCTCCACAGCACGTAAACAAAATAGAATTTTAAATTGATGAAAACAATCTGTGTCGCACAGATTATTCTCTGTGTCTTTCATATATATTATTCATTATTTCTGAATAACTCCCGTTTTCATTTCTGACAAAAATCTGCGGCAAAACTCTTAGTTCGCGTCCGGCACCCTTGATCATTTTCAAAAGCACGATGTTCGGATCTTCGTCTGCATGTCCCGAAACAAGCTGGATTTCCTTTGTCTCCAGACCCAGACTGCGTCCGATCGAAAAAATATCAACCAGCCGCGATGGACGGTGCACCATATATAGTTCGCCTTTTGGCTTAAGTATCTGTACAGAAAATTTCAGAAAACTTTTCAGATCCGCAGTCGTTTCATGCCTGGCTATCACTCTGGCCGTATTATGCCCGGTCATTCCACTGATCGGGGCGGTATACGGAGGATTCGACGTTACAAAGTCAAATACTGAGTGAAAACTCCGCCCCGCCTTTGAATCGAGAAGATCTGCAATATCATAATTATAAAAAGTTAGTCTTTCTTCCAGGCAATTATACCTGATGTTTTCCAAAGCAAGATTAAAAACGCTCGTCTGCAGCTCAATTCCCCGAATATCCTGAATTCCTGTTTTGTGTGAAAGAATCAGCGGAATGATCCCGTTTCCGCACCCCAGATCCATCAGCTTTTTTCTTGCGGGGCTTTTTTTCCTGTTGATGCGTTCCGCCGCGAAAGCCGCGAGCAGAACCGCGTCAACGCCATAGCAGAAAGCGTCCGGATCCTGGATGATCTTAATACTGCCGAATCCTGTATCATCGATTCTGAGCGTCTGTTTTTCATTCACTGTCATCGGTTACTTCTTATTATCCTTTAACCCTTTTCCGTGATTGCCCTGCTGGCCTTTGCCGCCTTTCCCGAGTCGCTGAACAGCTTCCTTTTTATATGTATAAAGCTCCGTTCCGAGTTTATCCCGGCCATATTCATCTTTTTCACCCGTAAAATGACGGACTTTAATCTCACCTTTCAGAACATTAGACTCTACAACTTTTCCTTCACCGTCTTCCGTTCTTACTTTTTCATTGACGTCCGGAAGGCCTTTTTTCAATTCTTTATAGATCTCATTTTCATACTTGAGACAGCACATCAACCTTCCACAGACGCCGGAAATTTTAGTCGGATTCCGCGACAGGTTCTGTATCTTTGTCATCTTGATCGAAACCGGCTGAAAGTCGGTCAGCCACGAAGCGCAGCAGAACTCTCTTCCACAGCAGCCAATGCCTCCGAGCATCTTAGCCTCATCCCTGACACCGACCTGCCTCAGTTCAATCCTCATCTTGAAAACGCTCGCCAGATCCTTGACAAGGTCTCTGAAATCGACCCTTCCGTCCGCGGTAAAATAGAAAATGACTTTATTATTATCAAAAGTATATTCTACATCGATCAGTTTCATATCCAGATCATGCCCGGCAATTTTTTCCCTGCAGATCTTAAGCGCGTCTTCTTTCTTCCGTTCATTCTCATCATGGCGCGCGCGATCATCGTCGTCCGCGATCCGAACGACCCTTTTCAGCGGCCGAACTACATCTTCCTCCTTGATTACCGTCGTTTCCATTGTAACGATTCCGTATTCAAGACCTCTTGCCGTTTCTACAATCACGCCGTCACCGGGAGTCAGTTCAAAATCGCAAGGATCAAAATAATACATTTTGCCGATTTTCTTAAACCTTACACCCGTTACTTCAACCATTTTTTCCTCCAGTTATCTCTCATCCCTTTTATCTTCATCACGGTTCCGGCTCCGCCGGGTTTCGGCAATGGACTACAGGCACCTTCTGAAAATCAGAAACGGAACCCGTCCTCTGCAGGCGGGGCGTTCGGTACTCATTATATGCCCCTCATCTTCAGAACGAGATTTCTCACGCAGTATCTGAAAGAGGCGTTGCGCCGGATATCACGCCGGGCTTTTTCCACATACTGAATATCGTCTGTCAAAGCCCCGGACGTGATCAAACCATTCCCCGATCTCAAATACCTTTCCAGAACAAATTCCATGCCATCCAGAAACGCATAGGCATCCTTCCGCGACTTTATTGCCGCATCCAGCATTTCCTTTACGTCAAAGAAATATTCCTTATTTATAATCATTTTCAGAATACCATCTGCATACGCTCTCATATCGGTTTCGGACCCGTCTTCACGGTCAGTCACAGTCCGAGAACAAGCCCGCATCGATTCTCCGGTGTTTTCACCCGCATAACTGTTCAGCCTGACTTTCACACACCGCGAACGAATCGTCTGCAGCAGCAGTTCCGAGTTCTCCGACAAAAGAATAATCACAGTTCCCGGATTTGGTTCTTCCAGCGTTTTCAGCAGCCTCGTTTGAGCACGCACCGTCATACTGTCTGAGTCCGAAATAATTGCGATATTACGGTCGCCCCTTGTCGGCACAGACTTCAGCCGTACCTGCAGATTTTCAATCTGTTCATCTTTAATCGACAGGGTCTGCCCGGCTCCCTTTGACTCCGGCTCTGTCAGATAAAGATCTTCATAACTGCCATTTTTAATATTTCTGCATGACCGGCATACGCCGCATCCTTCACCTGGATTCTCCCGGCATAAAACAGCAGCAGCAAATGCCAGCGCCACCCCATGCTTATCTGTATTATAATCCCCTTCAATCAAATACGCATGGCTTACCATCGAATTCAGTATCGCAGTTTTCAATCTGCGGATCGAATTTCCATATTCCGAAAAATCACTTATTCCCATACAGTAATACTATCTCTTTGCTTCAGAATTGATATTTCCGATTCTCTTAAATTGAAGCTTCTGATTCTCTCTATAATTTCTATGATTTCTTCCCTGATTACGTCTTTCGGTTTATCCGCATCGATCTTTATTATCCGGTCGGCGTTCTTCCTGTATAACTCAAGATAACCTCTGAAAACATCATTCATAAACGCGTCACCTTCACCTTCGATCCGATCCCTATTCCTTCCTGACAACCGCTCTTTCACAGTAATCGGATCGATGTCCATAAAAAAGGTAAGATCCGGAACGCATTTCCTGACGATCTGCCGATTCACACTGAGCACGGCCTCATCTCCGAGCTTCCTGCCATATCCCTGATACGCAACACTTGAATCCAGAAATCTGTCCGAAACCACCACCTTATTCTGAGACAAAGCAGGGAGAATTATTTCATTAACAAGTTGCGCACGACACGCTCCATAAAGCATCATCTCTGCTTCAGCCGAAATAATCTCATTTTCACTATGCAGAATCAAAGATCGAAGCTCTTCTCCCAGTTGTGTCCCACCCGGATCTCTTGTAAAAACAGCTTCAATTCCATTTTCACTGAAATATTCCTTTAAATACTGAATCTGCGTGGACTTTCCAGATCCATCAATTCCTTCAAATGTTATGAAAATACCCTTACTCATTATTTCTCCTGATGTTTCTCGTTAACATTCTTTACTAGCTGTCTCACCAGCAGAAATACCAGATATATCAGCGGCAGACATAACAATATGCTGAAAATCAGTTTCAGAAAAAACATCATGACTCCTTAATAAAAAAATTCCAGCAGTGGAATACACTACAAGAGCGAGAAAAAACAAAAGTGTACTCCCCGCATACCCCTGATATCCGCATCGGCTTGTCCCGATCTCAGAATCATTGGGTAAATGTCATATTTATTAATTATAACATAGGATGATAAATAATGGTAGCGCTCACAAATTATATCAAAATCAAAAGGTCTTCAGTTTTCTTTATTCTTTTTAATAATTCCTTTTAATTATTATTATAGAACATTTAGCATCAGGGAATTCAAAAAAACTTAAACGGTTACCGTAATCGTCTTCAGATTTTCCTTAAACAAAAAAATATTAAACAACATGAATGTCTGATATTAGCCCTGTTTGTGATAGCCTTGTTAAATTAGTAAAAAAAAAAAATGGCTTTACAGCCATTTTATCAAATGAACCGGCGACGTCCTACTTTCCCGGGCAGTCTCCCACCAAGTATCATCGGCGCTTGAGAGCTTAACTTCTGTGTTCGGGATG
>ONJN01000207.1 GCA_900318155.1 uncultured Eubacteriales bacterium | reverse complement strand
GACAATTATTCTGTGATGCAATTTCTGATGCACAAATCTCGAAAAGGTATTTTACATCATCTTTTCTCGATCCGTTTTCTATTTTTCCTCTGACCCATTCTGAAGGCGTCAAGCCAATACGGCGTTGGAAGGCCGCTTCAAACGCTCTAATCGATCTATCGATGCGAGGACGCTTTTGCTTTATGATCTTTCTTTTTTTGTCAAACCCCATCATTTGCCTCACAGCTACTTTTGCCTTCTGTCTACCAAATTTATATACCGAAGAATGCTTCCACGATCTTGTCTAATTGCGATGAGATCGTGGAAAAGTTTTGGTTTAGATCAAGCGTGCGAACGGTGATTGTATTACCGCTCATTTTATAGGTGGCGTCTGGTTGAACTGCTTCATCCGTTTTGGCATAAAGCAACATACCTGCCACAATATCATCGGTCGCCGATAATCTTGCTTGTTCGTTTTTCACGTAAGTAAAGATTTGATAAAGATTGCCAGAATGCAGCGACCGAACATCATATTGTACTTGGGTTGTATGGGAGTAATATTTTGCATCGATAATAAGAACCCTATGATGATGGGACAGCATAATATCGGTTTGCATGATCGGTAGCATATCTCCCAGGCCATCATCCAACGCCCAGGGTATCTGCGACGCATTTGGCGTTAGTTGCGGGAAATGCTTGCGGTAATACTCGAGAATGAATTTTTCATACAGCCGACACATACGCTGCTCATCCACAAAGTCCATAAGACGCGTCGTTCCATCTGAATTTGTTTGAAGCATACCCTTGACAGTCAAATAGCATATGGAAATCAACATTCTGTATGACTGATTGTTTCGGTTGTACTGGATCTTCCAATTGATATCATGGATGTCCAAAGAACCCACGTTGCAAAAGTAAACAAGAAGCTTTCGCAGTTCTTTTTTTCGAGTTTTTGCGATGTCAGCGTGCAATAACAGTTCCATCGTTGTTTTGATGATTCTGTTCATATATGAATTCTCAGAAAAATCATCATAGGAGCAGACCAATTGTTGTTTTAGTATGCTCCGCGTCTTGATAGATTCCGATATTTCAAAACGCCCCCTAGGAGCTGAAAGTGATTCCGTTCTCTCTAAATACTCTCTGCCGAGGCCACGTTTCAACTGCATAGAGACACCTTTTGAGAGAATAGCTGCACACAACTCTGCCACATTATCAAATTGTTCTGTCTCTATGCTCTTGTAGCCTTGTTCACTCAATACTTGGAAGGCATAAGAAAGCATATAGTAGATATTCTGAACAGGTATCACTTGATTGCACTCCTCAGATTGTTGCTCCAATCTTTCACCTTGGTTGGCTCATCAAACCAATACTCTTTCAACAGAGGAATCAGCTCATATTCTACGATCCCAGTCAAGGAATGATCGGTCACCGTTTTTAGATTGCAGAAATAGCTGTGGCCGATGCAGAACCCCTCTCCCAAAGATTCGTCTGAACTTATCGCCGTATTCAAGTTCTCGACACAATGAATCAGACGATCAAACTTTTCACTTGCAAGACGTGTTCTATACTCCCGGAATCCTTCTGTATCAAATCCAGGCTTCATTTCGAAAAACGCAAAACGCCTACGAAGCGCATAGTCCAACATGGCGAGGCTGCGGTCAACAGTGTTCATCATGCCAATGAGATGAATATTGCTGGGAACAGAGAACTTTTCATCAGAGTATAGCAACTGAAGTTCAATGCCACGTTTGTCTGCTTCGATCAACATAAACAGTTCGCCAAAAATCTTGCTTAGATTCCCTCGATTAATCTCGTCGATAATAAAGAAATAGTCATTGTCGCTGTCAATTTCAGCTTTTTTGCAGAAATTATAAAATGGACCGTGCTTAAGTTGGAAGCCCGCATCAGAAGGCCTGAATCCCATGATGAAATCTTCGTAAGAATAGCTCTGGTGGAACTGAATCATAATACACGATTCGGATCTTTGACGCCTAACATAGAGTATGCTAACCCTTTTGCAGCAAACGTCTTACCGACACCCGGAGCTCCTTGCAGAATCACATTTTTCTTGTTTTGAACAAGTTCAACTAAGGTTTTATAGCTGGCTTCATCCATGTAGACTTCTTCGAGGAATTGCTCTGCGTCATAACTGGGGTATTCGAATGCCTTTTCATCTCCGTCATTGATTGTGTCACTCTCAAATAACGCGTTCAATTTTTCAACGTAGTCGGTATATGGCGTTATTTCGGTCAGTGTCTTCAAAATAGTATTACCAGGATGCTGCCATTCTCCACGATGCGTCCACTTTACCTTACGAACATTTTTATAGTCTTTGCGTTTAGCATCAAAATAATAATCTGACTCTACTATGCCACGGCCGATTACAAGGTGCACTCCTTTTTTTGCAAACACGATATCGCCTGGTTTCATTTCGTTTGCAAACTGCCAAGTTGCATGCCCTGCCATACTATATGAGCTGTTAGGATCAATGACAGCTTTCATGCGCTCTTTCATCGCATTCTTGCTATCAAAAGCACGTAGATCTCCAATTTCGTCCCAGCCTATTGCCATGATTCCTTTCTTGTAGCATTCGTCCCAAATCGCAGCACCATCTCCTGGTGCATAAATCCAATATCTCGTGGTTTCTACGTCGTCATCAGCCACGGCAGCGCCTTTCGCTTTTATTTCTGGCTGCTCACCCACCTCATTCATTCCTTGGCTGACGTAAATAATAGTCTGCGCAAGGAGATGAAAATCAGGGTCTGAATAACACTCTGGCTCACTTTTAACTTGTTGCCGCTGTTTTTCAATCAATTCAGGATCTGCCATGATGGCGTTTATCACTTCAGCGCACATCCGAGCATAATTATCATATTTCCGTATCTCGGAATCTTTCTCTACGCTGGTTTCTTTATAATTCACCAGTTTCTTGAAGTCCATGTACATTCTGTATTTGTACAAGAAGTATTTCTCCGGGTATTCGAAAGAAAGATAGACGCAGAGAGCGCGAAGATCCTGATAGTTACTCAAAGACTTTTCTGGATCTGTCTCATGCAATTCCTGATATCCGTGAAGTAACTCCTCACAGCCAGAGCGAAAGGGCTGTAGCCGATCAATCAACGGTAAAGATTCGTTATAGAGCAACTGAAACAGCGATCGTAACTTTTCAGGATTTTGCTGTGCAAATTTACACAGCATCCTGTATGGATAATACATAGCCCCGCTTAATAGGTTAGCTGCTTCTCCGAAAGCGTTTATAAGCATTCCTGCAAAATCTTTCGCTTTTATGTCCCAATGTTCACGATAATACTTCACCGCAACCCATTTGTATTTCTCGTCGCTCCAACATTTCTCAAAGTTGTTCTTATAATACGCAATTGCATCTTGTATCGTCATTTTGATTACCCCTTCGTTTTCATTTCTTCATAGTTGCGTTTGGCTTCCACTGGACTTTGGATCTCTATCTTCCCGCCGAATTGGAAGACCCAGGCGAAGAAGGTGGGGCTGAGGGAGACCTCGGCGGTGAGGAGGAAGTGGGTATCGTCGACGGGCCTGGTCTTGGCCTGTTCACCGAAGTGGTCGATGACGCTGTTCATGGCGTCCTCGTGGCACAGGAGCTCCACTGTCGTGCGTTCACCGTCGAAGAGCTGGAAGGCCTTTTCGCTGAAATCG
>ONJN01000208.1 GCA_900318155.1 uncultured Eubacteriales bacterium | reverse complement strand
ACGGAAAAATCTACTTTCACGGTGGAAAGAAAGGCCACAAGATCGACGCAATGAAACGCCATAACAAGGCGTCGTTCTGCGTGTATGACCAGGGCTTTTGCAAAGAGGGAGAATGGGCACTGAACATCCGATCCGTCATTGTGTTCGGCCATATTGAGTTTATCGAGGATCGGTATAAGCTGTACGAGATCGCCCGACTGCTCAGCTGCAAGTTTACGGATGATACGAAATACATCGAACATGAGATCCAAACCTCCGGCTCCGGCACGCTGATGTTCGCATTGGTGCCGGAGCACATGACCGGCAAGATCGTCAACGAGTCGTAGGGGCGAAGAATGAATTTTTTTATCGAGGGATTACAGGGGAGCGGCAAAAGCACACTGGTGAATAAGATCGCGAAGAAGTATCCGGACAATACTGTGTTCCGGGAAGGAGATTATTCACCGGTGGATCTGGCGTGGTGCGCATATGTCACGGAAGAGGAATATCAGGCACTGATTGATAAATATCGTGATATACGTACGATGATAGAAGAAAAGAGTCATTCCGAAAATGACCATAAGATCATATGCTATACACAGGTGATCACCGATATTCCGGGGTATCACAAAGATCTGGAGCAATATGAGATCTATAATGGACGCTGCGCTTTTTCAGCGTTTAAGAATATCGTTTTTTCCAGATATAAAAAGTGGAACGGCAATAATATGGTTTTCGAATGTGCTCTTTTCCAGAATATCATTGAGGACATGATCCTCTACCGGGATGCGTCCGATCAGGAGATAATGGAATTATATAATGAGCTGGCACAAGTACTCCGTGACAGAGATTTCCGCGTACTGTATCTGGAAACAGATAATATTGCGGACAGCATCAGCGTCATCAGAAAGGAACGTTCAGATCATAATGGGAATGAAATGTGGTTTCCTCTTATGCTGGAGTATTTTGACAGCTCTCCTTATGCCCAAAAAAGAGGCGTATCCGGGGAGGAAGAACTGCTTAAACACTTTGCGCACAGGCAGGAACTGGAACTGCGTATTTGCAGTGAGGCTTTTCCGGAAAAGGTTTCCGTATTAAGATCTAAAAAGTATTCAGACAGAGATCTGTAGTATATAATCAAATAATAAAGGTCAAACAGTTTTTGCATTTACCAGGAGTGACCAAATGGAATATTCTGACCGGGTCAGGTTAGGCGATGACGGCCTGTACCATTGGTACTATGATCTTGACATGAACCAGAACCGGTACATGCTGTACGTAACGCTGAAAGTGCTGGGCGTCATCGGCGCGTTCCTTTTGCTTCTGGTGATCATCCTGCCGTCCGGCGCGTTCAGCAAATGGACGATCGCAGGGATCATGCTCGGCTGCTTTGCGGTGGTCGTTGTGCTGACGCTGGGCATCTATATGTTCATGTACTGGCGAAGAGGCGGCTATTACCGCTATCGGTATGATATGGGACCTGACGGGGTCAGACTGCTGCCGGAAGAAGGGGACATTGAGAAAAACCGCATTCTGGGTGCGGCAGCATTCGTGGTTGGCAATGCGGCGGGACATCCGATCGAGGCTGCGGCGTCGTCTGTATCGCTGCAGGCATCAGAATACGCGGGCTTTACGGCATATGACTCCGTCCGGAAAGCTGTCGTTCAGAGGAAGAAAGACTGCATCTTACTGAAACTAATGGCAGGGGAGAACGTCGTATTTGCATCTCCGGATGATTTTGGTTTTGTAGAAGACTATATTCTGAGCCGCCTGAAGGAAGGGACACCTGTCGAAAGGAGCATCTGACGAAACGGGAGCTTCTTCCGTTGAAACAGCAGAAATGAAACGTATATAAAACGATTTTACAGTCATAGAATACGAGGAGGAATCGTTATGACAAATAATACTGGAATGGATCTGGAAGAGATCAAGAAACTGAACGAAGAGGAAAAGGAATTAAAGCAACCACTATGACGCTGCAGCCGCGTTATTAAAACGACAAAACTTTATGGACATTGGATCTGACTGGTTCATCTGCCGGATCCAATGTTTTTTGTCTGCATTTATGAATTGACAGGTGAACCGGATTGACTTTACATAAGGGAAACGGCTATATTATCAGTAGAGTTCACAATACAAAAGAGAAAGGATGGGAAAATATGAAAAATACAGAACTCACTAAGATCAGGGAAGATAAGAAACTCAGCAAAAAAGAATTTGCGGAACTCCTGGGCATTACCCCCATGCTCCTTGGAAGGTATGAGAAAGGCACCTGCGCGATACCGGACAGCATAGCAGAAAAACTGGCAGCTGCTTCTGACAAGGTTGCAGCAGAAAAAATAGAAGTTAAGAAGAATACCCGTAAGGCTGCCCGTACAGTGAAGGAAGTAGCTGAGGATGCAGCAGCTGTTTCGAAGGAAACTTTGAAAGACAAGATCGCTGCTGAGGAGATCGAAGTAAAGAAGGCTGCCCGCAAAGCCGGCAGGAAAGCGAAAGAAAAGGCAGCAAAAGTCACATCTGATGTTAAGAAAAAAGTGAAGAAGGCCGCTGGCCTTCCGAACATCGTCATCCAGTCCCCGATGGGCGGTTATATCTCTCTGGATGATATAGCGAAAAAGGTGCCGAAGAAAGCGGCTGACATCTATGTCAGAGTTGACGAGAATAAACTGTACTATGTGCTCGAGAACGGAAAGACCGGAGATGTCGATATCTGGGATTGATGATCCATAACCCGGTTTTCTGAATCAGAAGAGGCAGCGTATCAACCGATACGCTGCCTCTTCTGACATTGAAACGGGAGCCTTTTTTCAAAGGCTCCCGTCAGGGGAGGTGTTCCGTAGGTATGGGGAAACTTACTTCAGGAAAGCTGCGTTCACATATCCGCTGCATCCGAACTTCGGAGCAAATACCCAGACGTAAGTTGCCGGGCCGCCGCCGAAACCGGTTCCCTGTACGTACGATCCGGTAATCTGAACCTTATCGCCGTTATGAAGGCCAATGTGATTAATCTCGTTGTTATAGTCAGCTGCAGGTGCTGTCCTGATCGCCAGATATCCGCTCTGAATATTAGCAACGGTCTTCCACTGGTTCTGTGCTGCACCACCTGCTACATTGTTCAGTTCCTGCTCATTGATTTTATTCATATCCGTCATGGCTTTATCTCCTTTTTTTAAAATGGTTTGTTTGCTTTGTTGATTGGTTGCAAATCTATATACGGCGGCTGCGCTGAAAAGCCACGCGGAAAAAACAGAAATGTGAGCGAATTTGATCAATGCTTTCACATGGCAGGGAGGCGGTATTGCGGCGGGCATAAAATACCCTATAATATTTTTAGGACAGGTCGGAACCTGGTTTCTGCTTTGCCAGGTTAACATTATTACTGATTTTCAGGAAGAGAGGGGTAAAAAATGACATCAGGAAAAAGGAGAACCTTTATGATAGCGGCGGCTTTTATGATGTTCATTATGCTTTTTATGAAGCCGGGGCAGGTGCATGCAGCTACGATCCATTCTGTTGATGTTCTTTTAAGTATCGACGCATTGTCCTTAAACTGTGACAATACAGAGAATGATGTTCAGGATAAGGTTAGGAATAACCTTGCATCTTCGAATTTAGAAGTGTCGATCGAAAGGAGTAATAGCTGGCTCTTGT
>ONJN01000211.1 GCA_900318155.1 uncultured Eubacteriales bacterium | reverse complement strand
GATGCGGGCTGCAGTCAGCCAATCGGCAGCATCCCTGCAGGGACACCGGCTTCCATAACATCCAGTATGAGAGGTCCATACGGATATTATTCCGGTGTTACATACTATGTGGAGAGTTCTGCCGGCAACGGTTGGGTGAATCATGATGGGCTCAGGTCCGCGTTAAATAATTATTTCACTGCGGGATGAAAGATTTTTGTATAATAGCTGTATCTTTAGTAGAACGCTTTTGGAGGGCTTTCTATGATTAACAAAAAAAGAATTCTAATAGCATTTTTAGTCGCAATTATTTCGTTAAATGTACCTGCGTGTGGAAATACATCGTCCAGCACTGCTGCAGACAGCATATCAACTGAATCAGAAAGTGAGGTTATAATAAACATGACAGAAGATCAAAAAAAGTTCCTGATACATAACTCTGTAAACGAGGAGGCCGTCAAAGAAGGACGTTTAAGAGATTGGCAGATAGAATTGCTGCGTAAATACGATTTCTGCATGGAATACTTGTCTGATGAATACCCGGACCACAATTTTGAGATTACCACATATGACAACATCAACTCTACAACTATCAAGTTTATTGTTATACCGGACAATGACGAAAGCCTGGTATTCACGGCAAATGTTTTTGATGAAAACGGCAATCTGTCCGCAACAGATTCTTTTAATTAACGGGAGGCCTGTATGTCTCAAGTCCTTTCAGAAGAACAGCTTCTTTTAATAAATAATCTATTGTATCTGTCTGATAATCCTCCACTTCATGAAATGAAAGCCGGGCAGACCATCGGAGAATTGCTGGGATCAGTTGACCCAACTCAACTTGATCCTTCAAAAGAATATACTTTTTTTACCACCGGCAAAGAGTGGAGCAATATCATAAGCGCTGTTAAATCAGATCCGCAAGTATCTAATCTTATGATCAGTCAGTCTCACACAGACGCACACTATGGTGGGACGAGTTTCCTATTGACCAGTCCTGATAAAAGCGAGGCCATTGTTGCTTTCAGGGGAACTGCTACTGCTGAATGGAAAGATAACTTCACAGGCGGTGGACCGACAAGCCTTCCGGATCAAGTATCTACAGAATGTCAGAAAAACGCTTTGGAGTGGTATCAATCCCTTGATTTGGATTCATACCAGAATATTACGGTCACAGGGCATTCCAAGGGCGGAAACAAGTCACAGTATATAGCGATTCTTGATAATTCAGTTGACAGGTGCGTTTCATTCGACGGCCAGGGTTTTTCAGATGAATTTTATGAAAAATACGCCGATCAGATTGCGCATAACAAGAATAAGATTGTTAATTGCAGTGCGGAATCGGATTATGTGAATTTCTTACTGAACTCTGTCGGTGAACAGAAATACTTTAAAGGACACGATTATGGCAGTGATGCAGCATTTGCCGAAAATCATGCTCCCAATACTATGATGACCTTTGACGAAAACGGAAAACCGGTCATGATTCCGAGTTCTCAGAGCGAAGACATTGAAAATCTTGACAAGTTCCTGAACAGCTATTTGAGGGCTGCAGATAAGAAGGAAAACGCCCTGGCACTTGTCGGTGATCTCGTTCAGAGTATTCAAAACAAAGGCAGCACTCAGGATTTTATTAATATTCTCGCTGACGGAAGTCATCAGGAGGATGTCGCGTTCCTCCTTGCATATATATTTGCCTACCGTGACGAGTATCCTGAAATCGCTGACTCAATTAAAAGAGTTTTGAATGGTCTTGGGATGAAAGATGCCGATTCTATCATAGATCTTCTGATTGATTTGCAGGATAATAATGTTCTGGATAATCTCGCGCAAGGGCTTGGTCAGTTCGCACAGTTCGGTCTTGTGCAGGGTGCAGCCATCAAGTATATCAATGATAACTATGGTTTATCACTGACAGATGAACAATATCAGAATATATGCAACATGGTTGTTAAAGCAGGCGACAAATTAAACAGCATTCAAGTGAGCCCGAATTCAGGAGCGGACAAGTCTCTGCTCAGTCCTGCATTTTATATAGATATTGATTTCGTACGATCAGCGGCTGAACAACTGGCTGACGTCGCTGACAGGACGAAAACTCTGGCACAGGAAATTGATGCTGTTACCGGAACCCTGAGCGGCACTTTAATTCTTGTAAAACCCTTTATTAAACTTCGAGCTAATCAAATCAATACCG
Organism: uncultured Eubacteriales bacterium; assembly: GCA_900318155.1. GTDB lineage: Bacteria > Bacillota > Clostridia > Peptostreptococcales > Anaerovoracaceae > Aminicella. Next base: position 247 of record ONJN01000211.1, on the reverse strand, counting down.
CTTCCGGAAATTTGAGCAAGTATTCGAGCAGCTTAGAAACCATTATTGAAAAGTACTCAAGCGCCGAATCAGAGAATAAGGCTGCATTGACTTCTCGTATCATACGAGTATAACTCCTTAGATTGTATGTCTTGGCATTTTTCAGGCTGAACTTTGTTCAGCCTTTTTTAGTACCATAAAAGTGTAGTTGTTAGAGAGTAATTAACTCTGACATCTGCACTTATTTTTTATAATAGGGGGAGTAATT
>ONJN01000212.1 GCA_900318155.1 uncultured Eubacteriales bacterium | reverse complement strand
GGAACGGTAGATTTCGTATTTCTGCGCGCCGGCAGCTTTTTTATATTTAATAGTAACTTTTTTCTTTCCGGCTTTGACCTTGAGTTTAGTTGGAGCCTTGAGCTTCTTAAAGATCAGAGGAACAGAGGCGCGTTCACTGGTTCCCAACAGGTCATATCGGTCAAGTTCTATGGCCTGTTCCGCGGATTCTTCAGTCAGGGTTCCCATAAAATCGATCTGGAAGATATACTTACCCGCTGGGTATTTACCAGTTGTAAGGGCCTTTTTATAGGAATAGGAATTGCTGTCCGGGAACATCCATGGATCATTGGTGCCTTCGTCGCCGTATCCCGGCCGGTTGTCTCCCAGAACCTTCTTAAAGACCGGTTTTTTAGCGGATTTCTTTGTCATGGTGATGGTGTATTGCGATGCCTCCCCATAGGATTCGCCTACCTCGTATTTTTTCAGGGTGGCGGCCAGTTTTACGCGGTCACCCACATAGTGCACCGCGGACGCTTTAGGGTTCTTTATGATGACATGTTTGGTCGCAGGAGCTGCCAGAACCGTGGTGAATACGACAGTCATCAGAGTCAGAGCAACTGCCAGCATCACAGTTTTTATTATTTGTCTTTTCATAGCGGGTCTCCTTTCAGGTTGTGGTTGTGTCCATTGGAGTATTGTTCATGTATTATATCATAAACAATTCGGATTAGCCACAGTTCATAGGTGAAGTTTCTTTCATAATAGAGTAGGGTTAAGGACGGAAAATATTAAGAAATTGACAAATAATTACTGGTATTCATTGAAACCGAAAGTATTTTCGTTGATAATTAAAGTATCTTAAGCATCAGCGAAGCTGATGTTCTGTGTCTCAGCAGGCAAAGGGCCAGGTTCCGACCTAAGCCAGCAGCCGCCTGTAATAAGGATATAGTACGAGGAGGTAAGGTATGACAACAAAAGCCGCTGTAATTTCGGACACACATGGGTTGCTCAGACCCGAGGTGCTGGAAAAGCTTATGGATTGTGACTGCATTGTCCATGCGGGGGACATTAACCGGCAGGATCTGGTCGACCAGCTCCGTACGATCGCGCCGCTTCACGTTGTAATGGGAAATAACGACAAAAAGTGGGCGGAGGGGATTTTGCCAGTCAGCCTGCGGTTTCAGATCGAATCGTGCCGGATCCATTTGACACATATCAAGAAGAATGTACCTAAAGACCTGACGGACGTCGATATTGTAATCTTTGGACATTCGCATAAATATCTGACAAAGAAAGATCCGGATACCGGTGTGCTGTGGCTTAATCCGGGCAGCTGCGGACGAAGGCGTTTTCATCAGGAAATTACAATGGCTATTCTGACGATCGATGGACAGGCGGCTTCTGTAGAAAAGATCCTGATACCACACCAGGAAAAATCTCTGCCAGAGAAGAAAGGAAAAGAGAAATGACAAAAAATTATTCTTTTTTTACACACTACGAGTGTGAATATTTTCCATGCCATGAGCAGGCAGATCCGGATGATTTCAACTGTCTGTTCTGCTATTGTCCGCTTTATATGCTTGATGACCGGTGCGGAGGGGACTTTGTTTATCAGGAAAACGGCGTCAAAGACTGCTCCGGCTGTCTGTACCCGCATCGCGGCGAAAATTATGACAAAATCATAGCTCGATACGGAGAAATTGCGGCAAAGGAACCGTGCATCAACGAAGTGGTGAAATGCGATGCGGAGCAGAATGTACGGATACGTGATCATGACGGCGTCGTTCACACCAGAATCTGCAGGCAGCGGCCGATCAGAAGGGTGGGTGCAGAAAAGACGTCAAATCACGCGGCGGAGATGGAAAAAAGCCTCCTCGGAAAAATGAAGGAGCACCTTGATACCTTCAACGATGGGGTCATTGCGATTCTTATAACGATCATGGTTTTGGAGATTCCGTTCCCGTCTGGCGCGACTTCTTACGGGACATTCCTTGCGGATATTTTGATTTTTCTGGTCAGTTTCTTTGTTGTGGCGGATTTCTGGTATGAAAGTCATCGGTCGTTCGCTTCATTTGAGAAGGCAGGGCACAGCGTGGTAGTTTTGGATTTTCTGTTTCTGGCTTCGCTGTCACTCGTCCCGGTGATGACAAAGTGGATCATGAATGATTTCAGCAGCCGGGCTGTGATCAATTACGGTATGGTTTATTTTTTGACGACGATTTTTGAGTTGCTGATTTTCTTTGGAGCGCACTGGCATGAGGCAAAAAAATTCCTGAGGCAATACATCTTTACCATGGTTTATCGGGTGATTTTCATTATGGCGCTGAATGTGGCTTTGATGGTTCTGGCGCTTTACCGACCGTGGATTGCCATGATTCTGTATCTGTTGCTGCCGATTACTTCATTCTTCTTTCCTTTGGAAAAGCTGAAGAAAAAGACTGTAAAGCCCCGCTACAAAGCGCACCTGAAAACACTTTCCCGCAGCCGGGATCAAAACCACGCCAGCAAGACACCGACTGAAAGTTAGAAGTCTTTGATTCTGAACCGGCAGACAGTGCTGGCTCGATGCGATCCGGGGCAAAACAGTATCAGACGGAACAGTACCAGAGATCAGAGCATCACCTTTTTACTCAGCAGACCGGGTATAGTCGATTGTATAATACCAGATGATATCGTCGCCATTGTGCAGTTTTACAGAGCCGGCTCCATAGTCCGGCTTTTTTTTATTCACTTTGAAAAGCCAGCCGCTCCGCTTCCCGGCTGAAAATTCGTAGAGATAACCGATTCCTTTAACGTACGCGGTTTTCGGGGAACTGCCGGATGTTTCAAACTGGATTTTTTTCTTTCGGCAGATGCCGGTCAGCGCGTCGTAAACGGTTTGATTTTTCTTAAATTTCCAGGTCGTTTTTTTCAGGATCTGTCCGTCTGCCGGGATGTATTTTTTCAGTGATTTGTCTTTCAGCGTTTTTGGATGATCGGACAAAGCTTTGCATGTGATCTCTATTGTCACTGTACCGTTAATGTTCGTGTCGTTGTTGCCGGATTTTTTGCCGGCGGTCCTGGTATTGGTGTTGGTTCTGCTGTTTTCGGTTCCGGCGCCGCCGCCCGGCCCGCCGCCGGTGCGGCACAGCGGGCCGGAGCCCGCGGCCCAGGTCAGCAGGATGAGGGCCGCGAGCGCCGCGGTGACGGCGGTCACCGCGGCGCGGCGGCGCCGGGAACTGCGCATTGTTCTCAGAAGCTCAGCCTCGGCGGCATCGGAACCCGATTCTTTTTTAAAGATCGGGTTTTCCGGTGCGTGGAGCGACTGGTTTTTATTTTTGTGCGACGGAGAATCTTTTGTCAGCTTTCGGTACTGACGCTTTTTTCTTTGTTTAATCATGCTATATTATTTAAACGTCACTGGAGTAGCGTCTTATGTAAAGCGGTTGAAATTGTATCTTTGCAGTTTGGTTGTGCTGTGAAACGGCGGTCTTGCCTTGTTATCACTGATACTTGTGACCTTTACCGCTGGTTTGGAGTGAAGCAGATCCTGCAGCGTTTGCTTACTGATGTAGTCATCGATGATCTTTATTAAACGGCGATAGATCTTCTGATAGGCAAGGGCTGACTTGAATGGTTCATCGTCAAGAATCAGAATTTTGTATTTCGTGTTCTATAACAAGTATATCATTCTTTCTGTATACTTCAAAATATCCTTTGTTTTGCGGCTATCCAGCCGTTCTATTCTCAGTCTTTTCAAATATTTCTATTTCTCAAAGGATCGTTATTCTATAGAATCGACGTGTTGTTTAAGCCATATGGAGGTATTGATAAATGGAGAAGAAAATAAAAGACCTTTATAAATGCAATAGATTAGACGGCAATGATCCGTTGGTAATTTGGCATAATAGAGTAAAAGAGCCGGCATGACCGCTGTGTTTGCAGTCATGCCGGCTCTGTATGATCCATCTGCCGGTTTGCGATTCCGGAGGTTCGTCCGGGTCGGTTATTTTACGGTGACTTCACATGAATTACGGGCACCGTTGGTGGCGACAGCGAAAATTTTACAGGTACCCTTCTTACCGTTCTTTTTCGCGGTTACTTTGCCGCCGGCGGTTACGGTTGCGATATCGTTGTTGTTGGAGTACCAACGGATACGTTTACAGTGTGTTGTCGCGAGCAGTTTTTTCTTTTCAAATGCTTTGACGATCGTAGCATTCAGTTTCGCGCTTTTTTTAGTTGCGTTGAGCGTAAGTTTTATCGTATCGAGTGTAACCGATTTCGGATTACAGTAATTATTTCCGCCGGCGGTAATGATATGAACGATCGGGCTTTTCCCGAGTGTTTTCTTTTTGCCGTTAGAATTCTTATAGGCGATAACTCTCCACTTGTAAGTTTTGTTTTTAAGGAGACCGGTCTTTGTCCATTCCAGAGTCGAGTTACCTTTGATTGTATTAACCGTTTTAAGCTTTGTCTTTTTGCCTTCCGGAGCGCATCGGTTTGTGCTGATTATGTAACCGTCGGCGTCGTTTACCTTTGTCCAGGTAACCGTGGCGCTTGTTTCTTTGACATTTGTAATGCGAGCCAGGATAAGGGAAGCTTTCTTTTTCACTGGTTTCGCTTTGACGGTTACCACTGCGATCGGCGGCATGAGCCTGGCAACTGGCTCTGAATCGGAGCTTGATCTGAGTTCAGCTTCCAGCATCGGAGCCGTTCCTGTGGCGGATAAATAATAGGTTCCGGCTTTGCTGAACGTGACGGAGGCCGTTCCTTTGCTGTTTGTTTTTACTTTCAGAGATGTCAGTTTGCCGCTTTTGTTCGCTGTGCAGATCGTTGCTTCTTTCGGAACGACAGTAGTTCCCCAGGAGTCTGCTTTCAACGTGACGGAGAATTTACTGCCGGCCGTTGCCGTGTAGGCTGGTTTGTTAAACCAGCTGTAGAAAGCGTGCCAGTCACCGTCCGGGAAAGAACCTGCATACAGCCTGTCACCGTTTGTTACCTTCTCGGCGGAAATGCTGTCTGTCGCCTTGTCATTCTTGTAATAAATGCCGGCGGTGTGTTTGAATTGTTTTGTTACCCACGTATAACCATAAGAGTCGGTCATATCCATATAGTCCGTCGGCTTCTTCTTGAACGCATCTCCGTATTTCTTGATGTGCGCGGCGACAAGAGCATCGGCAAAGGAAACTGCGTTTGCAGGTTCGTTTTCCTTGATATCCGGGTAATAATCTTCGGCGAGATTGCTGGTGGCTTTGATTTTT
>ONJN01000213.1 GCA_900318155.1 uncultured Eubacteriales bacterium | reverse complement strand
GGGGGGGAGAACTTCTGACAACCAGATGGAATCTCGATGAACTGGCATTTTGGCTTCGGGATTTTCTTGAACATATGGAAGAAGACCCATATCCTGTTGAAGCGGATGGAGAATTCGCTGCTTATAAAGACATCAGCGCTCGTGAGTTTGAAACATATGACGACGAAGAATTTGATGCGTATTATGATAAACTTGATGACTGGAATCTGCGACACAGATGGCATCCTGCTTCGGGTGGAGCCATTTATCAGATGTTTATTTCCAGTTAGTCGGAAAAAAGTGGAAATATCATGGAATAATCAAGAACCAGAAGAGGATGTGATTTTTAAATATGAACTTGGCGGAGTGCGTATTCCAGAAGAACAGTTTTTTTCTGTGGTTGATTCATTTCTTAAAGCATATGCTGACCATTGGTTTAAATGACTGATGTTTGATGTTGTCGGACATCGTTTATCGAATATGGAGGCAGGTTGTTTTGAATTTTCTCAGCAGAATACTCCGCGACAATTTGCATCGTCCAAAGTGTTTTATAGGGTGAGTTTTTCATGTGTTTGTGTTAATATATTATCGGCAGAAATTTTTTCTGCCGGTTTATTATTTTAGTGATTAGTGATTAATGAGGTAGAGTATGTCGCGGAAATATTCATACAGATCGGGGAAACATACAAAGAAAAAATCCAGGACTAAATTATACCTGAAAATCATGCTTTCTCTGGTCATCGTGATCATTGTGGCGGGCGGGGCCGTCCTGATCATGGATGCCGTCGCGGAACCGACAGTGTCATTTCAGAATAATAAGCTGAATCTTATGATGGGCAAGAGCGGGCAGCTGAAGGTCAAAGGCGATCCGGCCAAGAAGAAACTGCCGGAACTGAAATATTCGTCATCGAATAATAATGTTGCGTCGGTATCGGAAAAAGGTGTTGTTACGGCGCGGCAGGCCGGTAACTGTGAGATTGAGTGTAAGACAAAGAAAGGGCAGAGTATTAAGGCAGCGGTCGTCGTAAAGCAGCCGGCGCCAAAAAAGACGCCGCCGAAGACGATCTTTCTGACGTTTGATGACGGACCGGGGCGTAAAGTAACGCCGAAACTGCTTAATGTGCTGAAAAAGTATGACGCGAAGGCGACGTTTTTTATAATCGGACGTTACGCGGCGGTCAGCCCCAACATTGTAAAACGTGAGATAAAGGAAGGTCACGCGGTGGGGATCCATACGTATACTCATGATTATGAAAAAATCTACGCCAGTCCCAAAGCATACATCAACGATTTCAACAAGACTGAGAAATTGCTGGTGAAACTCACGGGTCAGAAACCGCGTTTCTGGCGGTTCCCGGGAGGCGGCAACAATTCCTTTATGAATAAAAAACTGAGGAAGCAGATTCTTACACAGCTTTATAAGCGCGGATATCGTGAGTTTGACTGGAACGCGAGTACCAATGACGCGACCGGCGTTGACTACTCGGCAAAGGAAATGACCAGGATGGGCATTAAGGAAATCAAGGAGCCGATTCACGCGATCGTCCTGACACACGATTCGGACGCCAAGAAATATACGCCGCAGGTAATTGAGGGAATTCTGAAGTATTATACTAAGCGCGGCTATCAGTTCAGGAGCCTGAATGATTACTATGGAAAAGGGATTGTCTTCACGTACTGATAGTGCATAAGTTCGGCCGCATTGGTCTCCGTCTTCCGGATATAAATGGATCCGGGATAAAGGTACGGCCGTATATAACAGGAAACAGCGCATGCATTTTTACCGGAACCGGTTATTATGCGTGCGTTTTAGCATATAAACCGAACGATATGTAATCTGAATGAGAGGTACAAGAAATGAAACAAAAAATAATTAATTTTTTTCGCGGAGACGCGGAGTACGATTTTCTCGGCAACTGGTATCCGGCAGAATTCATTTACGCGGGACGGAAATATGTTTCGACAGAGCAGTATCTGATGGAGCAGAAAGCGAGTCTCTTCAGAGATCAGGAGGCGCGGGATGAGATCATGCGGCTGACGGGTTTTGACGAGATCAAAGCGATGGGGCGGAAGGTCAGAAATTATGATGAGGAACTGTGGAGTGCTGTTCGTTTTCAGGTGATTCGCCGGGGAATCCGGGCAAAGTTCCAGCAGAACCGGGATCAGCTGAGTAAATTTATGGAAACAGCGCCGGCTGTTCTGGCGGAGACAACGGAGAAAGATAAACTCTGGGGCATCGGCATTTC
>ONJN01000214.1 GCA_900318155.1 uncultured Eubacteriales bacterium | reverse complement strand
ATACCATCCAGCTTGATTCTGCCGTTATCATCGATCCGGCGGCTGAGCGTTTCCTCGATCGCCTTCGGCTGTTCGTGAATCTCTTTCAGCATAAAATGCTGATATCCGCCTTTTTCGGCGTCCTCTACGCTCCAGGTGACTTTCAGGGACTCCCTGCGCACCGGCTTATGATTCTCATCATAGATCCGTATCCAGTCCGGCGTGCAGACGACCGTTTCCCCGTTATTCAGGAGATAAATCTCGTCCAGATACTTCAGAAGCGGCGTGACATCCGAAGCGAGGAAATTACTGTCTTTTCCCAGACCGGCGATCAGCGGCGTATCCTTTCTGTACGCGACGATTGTTTCCGGTTCATCCACCGCAACGGCAGCAAAAGTAAACGCGCCTTTAATCTTTTTTGTCGCCGCGAACACCGCGTCTTCCAGACTCCCGTTATATAAAACACCGAGCAGCTGTACGATGACTTCCGTATCAGTCTCGCTGCGGAATGTAATCCCGTACTTTTCCTGGAGTTCATTTTTCAGTTCCAGATAATTCTCGACGATCCCGTTGTGGACGATAGCGATCTGCCCGTCCTCACTGATATGCGGATGAGCATTGGAATCGGTCGGCGAACCGTGCGTGGCCCAGCGCGTGTGTCCGATTCCCGTTGTGCCATTCAGCTTCTCTCCGGCAAGGGACTCCTCCAGGTTTTGAATCTTGCCGGCCTTCTTCCGGATCTCGAGCTTTCCGTCGGAAATCATCGCGATTCCCGCTGAATCGTACCCCCTGTATTCCAGTTTCTTTAATCCGTCGATAATTATGTCTTTGGCATTGTTATGCCCTGTATATCCAACGATACCACACATCGTCATTACCCCCGTTATTCTTAATATATATTATGTCATTCATTTCATTGCCGGACATCCGCTTCGGCTGCTTATCTTCGCGCGCCGTTCGTCATTCGGTCCGGCCGTTCTTTTTCTGCAGCTTGATATTGACGTACGCGATCGAAGGCCGGATATTCCTGCACTTTTTAGAACACGCCGTCTCCAGCGGCACGCTGTGCGTGCCTTCTTCCAGTTTGGCCAGATTGACGGACAAAGTGAGATCTTTCTTTTTTATTTTCTTTAACTGCGAGTTCGTCCCGACCACCGTCACCTCTATACGTTTGGCGCCGACCTTTGCTTCCAGGTCTTTACTGAGCCCGTTTAAGACAATTTCGTCTCCGGAGAACGAAAACTGTTTGGATTCCTGTGTTGTCTCAATCGAGACCTTCAGAATAAGATTCTCCGATTCATTGGCCGTCAAAACTCCGTTCGGCAGGATCGGTTCAAGATCGATCGTCGTATCCCTGTAAATATAAGTGATATCGACCGGATCAGTCAGAATCTTAGTAACTTTCTTCAGTTTTTTTGCCGAGCCTTTGACGGTAATGCTCTTTGTCGCGTCAGTAGTCCGCGTGATTCCGTCTGTGGAATGGTCGATGACCGGCACCTCAAGATTTACGGTTTTGGTGTTGTATAATACGGATTTGACATTGGCCTCGTCCTGTGAAAGCCTGATGCAGTCAACTTTTCTTCCGTCACTGTCTACCGCGAGCAGGCTGCTCTTTGTCACATGTTTTCCTTCTTCAATATCCTCTTTTCTGACAGTTGCCCTGACATACGCGACTTTATTGACGATCGACCGGGCTCCGATCACGGAAACGGCTTCCGGATCAATACTGAGCGTTGTCGGTTCCTCTCCGCTTTTATACTCTCCCAGATAACTGACGTTAATTTTCTTCTGAGCCGCTCGCTGTTTTTCAACTTTTACGGTTGCCCGGCTGTCGCTTTTCCTGGCAACCGTGACGCTTCCCGGTATATCCAGCTTGATTTTCAGACTGTTCTTCCCTTCAGTCGCGTCCGAAAGATCAACTTTGGCCTTCAGGTCGCCCGATTTAATGTCTTCAATCACGCTTCGTCTGCCTTTCAGGGTAACCGACATTTTTTTATTCATTCTGGCTGTCACAGCCAGCTTCCGGTCGTTCAGCGACTGCTCATTGGAATATTTAATCGGAATGCTATGATACGTTTCCGATATAGTCGGATCCACTTCCCCTACTTCATAGACCCACAGCAGACAGGCTGCAATCAGAGAAATGACCAGTCTGCTTTTTTTACTCCTCAGCATCCTTGTCCCCCCGCGATTTCAATTCTTTGAAAAAATTCAACTTTTTGAAATAATTCAACGGATTGTAACTTCTGTCCTCATCTCCCTCATCGATATACTGATCAAACAGCAGTTTTTCAATCGATTCCTTATCATAATATCTCATCAGCCGACCGCCTTCAGCAACGGAAATAATCCCGGTTTCTTCACTGACGATCACGACGAGCGCATCAGACTTTTCCGAAATCCCGATACCCGCTCTGTGCCGGGTACCAAGACTTTTACTGAGATTCTTATTCTCTGACAAAGGCAGAACGCACCCGGCCGCGAGAACCCGATCTCCGCGGATCACCGCCGCCCCGTCGTGCAGAGGCGCCCCCGCGTAAAAAATATTCCCCAGCATTTCCCCGGAAATTTCAGCATCCAGAAACGTTCCCGTTTCAATAATATCTTCCAGCATGATTTCCCGTTCAAAAACGATCAGCGCGCCGGTTCTCGTATCAGAGAAGGACTCGACGGTTACCGCGATTTCCCGTATGATTGCCCGCGCCCGTGAGTTGTCCACCTTTGCCAGGTTACTGAGCCCCAGCCGGTTCCTGCCGATCGACTCCAGCACCCGCCTGAGCTCCGGCTGGAAAATTACGACCAGCGCAAAAATACCAAAACGAAAGGTCTCTTTTATCAGCCAGTTTAAGGTATTCAGGCCGATTTGCCCGGCAATAATATATACTACTATTACAAAAAGCAGCCCCTTAACGAGCTGCTGCGCCCTTGTTCTGTAAATAAAACTTAACAGTCCATATATGATGAAGGCGACAATCAGAATATCCAGAAGATCCGTGAACCTGAATGATCTGTTTAATGTCAGCAATCCCTCAAGAAATTCTTTCATTACGTTTACCTTTCATGTGCACCCTTTTAATCATATCATTGTACAAAAAAACACATGATATTTCAAGCTGAAGGCCGGCTCACCAAACTTAATAATAATTCACGTTCCTTAAGAAAATCTCAGTGATGCCGCAGCATTCTGCATTGCCCGGACAAAGGCGGATTCAAAAAAGGAGCGCTGAATAGCTCAGCGCCCTTTATTACACGGTTTTCAATTAATATTGAGGTTCAAGCAGTCCGTACGTATCTCCCTTTCTCTTATATACGACATTGACACTGTCTGTATTCATATTAAGAAAAACAAAGAAATCGTGCTGAAGCATTTCCATTTCCAAAATGGCTTCCTCCACATCCATCGGCTGCAGGTCAAAAGTCTTAGTCTTTACGACCATCGTTTCTTCGATCTCATCCTCATAATCGTCATCATCAGGAAGGAATTCGAATTTCAAAGCCTTATTATCATGGTACCGTTTCTGGAGCCTGCCTTTGAACTTCCTGATCTGATTTGTCAGTTTATCCACAACAAGGTCGATTCCCTCGTAAACGTCCGAAGTTTCCTCTTCCGCCCGAAAAAGTGTGCCCTTGGCATTGATCGTTGCCTCGATTTTATCGTTGTTCCTGACTTTGGACAGGACAACATTCACAACAATATCATCTGCAAAAAACTTGCCGAGCCGGTCAAATTTCTTTTCAATCGTGTTGTTAAGTCGTTCGTAGGTCTTGAAACTCTTACCTGTGATGTTAATTTTCATTGTGTGACCCCCTTATTAAAAATCTTCGGAATTGCCGGTTCGCAACTACCTGCCGGATCGGAATCGATCCGTCCGTACAGAACCTTCCCCGACCGGCGTCTTCCGTTAAGAGTATTATATCACTCCATAAGACTATTAGCAACCTTCAGAATGTTCAAACACCATTCAAACATCGATATTTAAAACGCAGCCTTCGGCTGACCTGGTCTTTGCCCCCACAATTGCCTTGGCCGGGATTTTCCCGAGGACTTACTTCTAGAATGCGCCATGATCACCGCCGTGTCCTGCCGGCGGCTTACGTGGATCCTTTTGCCCGCATCTGGCATGGATTTTCAACCACAGACCCGAAAACTGCATACCTGATTATACGCCAAAACGGTGTAGGTTTTCAATGAAAAATAAGAATAAACAGACCTGAGATGATTTCGCATCCCAGGTCTGTTTTTCAGTCTTTACAGCGTATTCCTGCATCTGCGGCAGTTATTTCTTTATTACGATCTTCACAGTTACAGTCTTTGTAAGTGGTTTGAAACTGCCGTTACCGGCCGCCTTGACTTTGACCTTCAGCTTATACGTTCCGGCCTTAAGTCCTTTTCCAACCGTAATTTTTCCTGCCTTCGCGATCGTGATTTTCTTATTGCCGCCTGCTTTCGTGTAAGTGACTGCGCCCTTTGCTTTTGAAACTGCGAAAGCTTTCTTAACGTTAACTGCCTGAGCTTTTTTCTTAAGTGTTTTAACCTTGATTGTTACCGTCTTCGTTTTGACCTTAAGCGTATTGGCCTTCTTCTTTTTGAGTGCCTTCTGTGCCTTCTTAAGGGCTTTCTCAGCCGCAGCATATTGATCCGCTGTCGCGCCGGCCTTCTTAAGAACTGCCTGCGCGCTCTTTACAGCGTTCAGGAACGATTTGCAGGACGCATTGGTGTATACTGAAGTTTTCGCGTTCAGTGACAAAGCGTCAACTACAGCTGCCGCGAGTCCGGCCTTTGCGTCGGCCTTTGCCTTGTCTCCTTCTGCAATCAGCTTATCAATAACAGCCTCCGCTGCCGTCAGCTTCGCTTTCAGTACTTCCGGAACCGCTGCTTTCTGTTCCGCTGTCAGATTATCAAAAGCAGCTTTGGCATTATTGATAATCGTCTTATCAACCAGAGTGATTTTCTCTGCATCCGGCAGGTCGACAATCATGAGGGTTACATTGTCAATCGCTGCCTGCCTCTTAAGTTCCTCGATCTTTGCGACCGCTTCTTCAAGCTTCTCCAGCTTTTTCGCTTCAACCAGCGCCTTCTGCGCTTCTGTCAGGTTATCAAACGCGTTTTTAGCGTCAATTACAGCCGCCTCATTATCCAGGGTAATGTTGTCCGCGTCCGGCAGATCATCAATCAGCGCGGCAGTGGACGCAGCAGCCTCCTGATCTTCCTGTGCATGCTCATCCGGTTTATCCCCGTGGTCATAGCTTTCACTTACTTCCAGCGCACCTGCATTGGTTTTTTCACTTCTTTCTTTACCTGTCAGGTCTTTGTCCCCTTCTTCGGCGTCTGGTCTGCAGCTTTCCGCAAGGAGAATATCAGTCTCCGAATTTACCGGTGTTCCGTCCGCGTTAAGCCAGGATTCATGATCCGCATACTGCGCGTTGACCCGGTCTGTTTCCTTCGCGTCAAAATCATATGATACACCGATAATATTGAATCCTTTGCTTGTTATCTGGTTTGCCCTGACATCAAAATCTTCGTAACGGGTGCTCAGGACATTGCCGACGATGATATCGGCTTTCAGTTCGAGCTGGCCGTTATCCGATACGTTGATACCACCCGCGTATCCTGAAGGCGCGGATCCGGCTCCTGACTTCGCGGAACGGCCTGTCTCCTTCGTCGCGGATTTATTGTCAATAATCGTTGAATAAATAATGCTCAGCGTTTTGTCACCATCCGGATTAAAGTATACTGCTCCTTTCACAGCGGCGTTGTCCCGGATGATGCAGTTCCGGATCGTTACATTCCCGCAGTTTCCGGAGCTGTAGAGTACGGCCGCGTCGTCTGAACTCATTCCCATGACTTCAAGAGCCCGCAGTTCCAGATTGCCGCCGGTATGGCTGATAAAGCCGCTGCCCGCGCCGAATATCCGGTGGCCGTTTCCTTTGATCGTCAGATCCTTATTAACTGAGATTGCCCCGTTATCGTCCATGGTTATGTCTGCGGTCAGAGTGAGGGTGTCTCCGGCTTTTGCACCTGAAATGGCAGATCTCAGCTGATCAATGTTGTTGATGCCGACCGTAACCGGCTGATCGGCCGTGCATACACTTCCATCTTCATTCGTATATTTAATCTGAACTGAAGTGATGTCTTTGGTAAGATCCGCTGCCGGTTCTACATCGTATTCATCATCCGCAAGATTCCTGCTGCTGCCATCATTAAAATGCGCTTTTACGACCATTCCGGCTTTGTCAAAGGCGTCGCCTTCATCATAGGCAAGCTTTGCCGGCGCCGATGTGATCTCAATCGATGTGGCTACCTTCGCAATCACGGTGATCGGCTGCTCAGTTGTAAAGCCTTCATAGCTTACCGTGACTGCCTTATCCGATGTTGTCAGCGCGCCGGCAGGCTCAAATGTGTATCCGGCGGAAATTGGAATTGTTTTTGTATTATTCTCTTCGGAACTGGTGTCCGAATAAATACCGGAAACTTCGATACCTTCGGAATCGAATTTCTGACCAGCGATATACTCTGTCTTGTCCGGTGCTTTTGTTACTTTGATTCCAGTAAGCTCCAGGCCGTCTACCGATACATTTACAGGGTGGTGTTCACTGATAGCATATACGGAGTTCGCTCTTCGGGTGTCCGCGTCCTCATCAAATACGCCGTTCTTTCCGTTAATCCAGCTGTTATTCTCATTTCGGTTATACGCGACCGCAAAATAGCTCCTGCGGCCGACCGAGTCAGTTGGCGGTGTCAGGGTATCCGTATTGGCATTTTCGACCTTCTTCGTCGCTGTAGTCACTTCGTCGATATAGTCAATATAATACCATTCATAGATCAGTTTTCCGTCATCCTTGATCTTTGCTTTGATTGAAAGCGGCTCCGCGTCATCTCCTACAAGATAATTGTCCGGGTCCGGCGAGAGATTCTGCGTCAAAGTCGGTTTCGCGGCGTTGAATACCTCCGATTCATACGCGCCGGCGTCACCGCCTTTTCCCTGCGGACGGACGGCGCCTGCCAGATCGGTCTGCAGCGCGTCGGACGGTATTTCCGCTTTATGAATATCCACAGCAGGATTCTCTTTGCCGTCCATCGTCGGATAAAAGAGTTCGCCATTATTATCCATCCAGTTGCTGTAATCCTTATACTCACTGCTGACTTTGTTTGTCGAATCCGGCGTTTTACCGCTGATTACACCGATTACGTTATTCTTAGCATTGAGCGTTCCGCTTGAAATCGTGATATCTCTTTGTACAGTACCATTATTGGTATAAGTGTTGTTCACAAAAATGCAGTCGTTGATATTGGCGGTTCCGTTTTTCAGGTACAGTGCTGTATATCCTGAACTGCTCGATCTGGTGCTGTGGTTATCAATCACAGTACAGTGATCCATGTTGAGAAAAGCACTGCTGGCAGATGAAACATAAATAGTTCCGTAGTTTCCTGTATTCCCGCGCATAACTGCGTTCTGGAGAGTGATCGATCCTTTATACGAACTGCTGCTGGCATAAATGAACGCAGCATTGCCTGACGAATTCATATTCCGGGCAACCAGATCCCTTACCGTCAGATTTGCTGAAGAGGAAGGACTCAGTGCCAGCGCGTACTGACCCGCGCCGTTGATCGTATGGCCGTTGCCATCGATCGTCAGATCCTTACTGATTGAAACGGCAGAGTTCCAGTTACTGTCCAGAGTGATATCCTTTTCCAGCTTTAAAACGGCATCACCGGTGTTGTTATTCTCGGTGATGGCATCCTTCAGCTTTTCTGCTGAATCAATGACATCCGCTTCACTTACTGTTATAGCGATTTCCGCCGTTTTTCCGCCGAATGAAACCGTAATCTTGTCATCATCAAGCGTCAGCGGACCGGAAGGGTCACATGTGTAGGATGTTATATTCTTTGTTGTCCCGTCTTCGTAAACTGCCTGTACGGTCATTCCGCTTCTGCTGAACTTCTGACCTTCCAGATAATCGGTCTTCGACGGCGGTGTTACAATATTAATCTCGCTTACATTTTCAGTCGGCTCATGCTGCCGCCCGCCGATATCCTCAAAACCTTCTCCCACAGGGATCTTATTGATCGCCGGGTTGTTTTCTGACGCGATCAGGTCACCCTCAGGCGTAAGCCAGCTCGAATGATTGGCGAGTCCCTCATCAATTGTGCTGGTCTCTGCCCCGAATGACGCAGGCTGGCTCGATGTTTTAGCAATCAGATTGTAACCTGCGTCAGCAAAGGAGGATGAACTGCTCTTAAAAATCAGATCGGTTCCGCTGCCCGCGAGGATACTGTTTTTCACGCTTCCTGAGCTGCCAACTGTTACGCCCCTGCTGCTGTCTATAATTGTACAGTGGTTCATTTCCAGTTTATAGCTGCCGCAGTTTATAACACCGGTGCTCGAACTGTATGTGTCTCTGCAGTTGTAAATCACACAGTTTTCAAAGGACGCGCCGCCGCCTGAATACGCGTACAGGACGCAGCCTTTTTTCTCACTGGAACGGTACGCATTGGCAATCGTCGCATTTTTCAGGGTCAGCGTTCCGCCCTTTGTGACGAACATGCCGTATTTATCCTGACCGTCGATTGTATGACCGTCGCCGTCAACTGTAATGTTTTTCTTTACACAAAGCGACGCGCTCGATGTGGCATCGATGTCCGCACCGAGCCGGATCGTATCCCCCGCGCTCGCGTTCTTCACAGCGCTCTGCAGCGAAGACCAGTCATTTACCAGTTTGTCTTCTGCCCATGTCTGTGAAGGAGTGATCAGCACCGTTACACAGACACACAAAATGACCATAAAGAATACGGCCGCGCACTGCAGCATGTGCTTTTTTCGTTTGCTGCTGTTTAGTCTTTTAGTTATCGTTCCCATTCGTTTTTTCTCCTTTGAACTCCTTTCGTCTTTCCTCCATCCAAATCGCGTTTTTAAGTAAATTCATAATCTACAGCTGCATAATCGCCATCTGGCACGGTCAAATGTAATATTTTGACAAAAATTAGTTTTGTTTAACTAACTCGATTATACAGAATATTCTTATCTCCGTCAACCAAAAACAGGGTTGCCGCACAAAAAAGGCATTTATCAGTACCCACCATCTCCAAAGCAAAAGCAGTTCATGGATTGACTGAAAAGTCGGAACCGTGATAAAAAATCGAAGTTGTTGCACAAAGCGTAAATACGCTGATGGCAACAGCTTCTTTATTTCTCTGAGATCGCTTTCTGGCGTGTAGTGGCGATTCTGCCGAGAGATCGAGAACGATAGCCATTTCGCTGAATTCAATTGGTGGTTTTGGCGGGGCGAGGTGTAAACAGCTTAGACGCGGGCTCAGCCCGCGCGCGGGGCGGGGTGTAGACAGCTTAGGCGCGAGGCTCGGCCCGTGCGCGGGGCGAGGTGTAAACAGCTTAGGCGCGAGGCTCGGCCCGTGCGTGGGGCGGGTAAACCAGCGCGTGCCAGAGTGTGGACAGCTTAGGCGCGGACCGGTATTAAAGCCGGTTGCGCTGATTGCATAATTATTCGACGACGTACTTCGGTCTGTGACAGATTTTTTGTCCGGAATCGCATAAAACTTCGCCAGCGGACAAAAAGGGGTTTTTAACCCTTTGGGGAAAGTCAGAATTGTTGTTGCAATAACGCTGTGGTGTTCAAAAAATGAAGAAGCGATCAGCGCTTCCCTGCAGAACTGACCACAAAATTGCGCTGATCGCTCCATTTTAAGCCAATAGACGGCGCATAAAAATTTATGAGTTCGCATAAATGTAATTATTTTGTCCGGAATGATGAAAAAATTAAAAAGCGGACAAAATAACTGTCACAAGAATTATTGTAAACCAGAACGAGCCGGGCAAACCCACTCGGGGTGGACAAACCAGCGCGGGCCGGGAGTGGACAGCTTAGGCGCCGGGCTCGGCCCGCGCGCGGGGCGTGCTGGGTAAACCCGCGCGGGGCGGTACTAAAACCGCCGCTGCCGCCGGGATCGAGCCAAGACTACAATCCGGCAAACACACCTGACCCAGCCTAAATACCTGAACACGGCTTAATACTTAAACCTGGCCTTCACTTCACCTCTGGAAGTCCGCCCAGCTCATCATGCCGGAATTTCGCGGCAAAGGACAGAAACAGGACCTCCGCCGGCCGGGCTTCCTTAAGAACGCGCCGGCATTCCCGCGCCGTCGCACCGGTAGCAAAAAAATCGTCGATGATGACCACCCGGCGCCCCCGGATCATCGGCTCATACGCAGGGACAAAGGAAAAACTCCCATAAACGTTCTGTTCCCGTTCAGTCGGCGACAGCCCGCGCATCGGCCGCGTCGCCCGAACCCTCTTCAGCGTCCCCGGCGCAAAATCCATCCCAGTGAACTCCGCCAGATGCCTGCCGATCAGCTCCGTCTGATTGAAGCCCCGCGCATTTTCCTTCTCTGAATAAAGCGGCACCGGCACGATCACATCCGCGTAAACACCGGCCGCCGCCAGTTTATCCCGCATCATCTCCGCAATACTTCTTGAAATATACCTTTTTCCACTGTACTTTAAAGAAAAAATCAGCGACCGCGCGTACAGTCCGTATTCCGCGCAGCGCAGCAGTTTCAGTCCCTGCTCCTCGCAAATGCCGCCGGTATCCCACAGAATGTGCCGTACGCAGTGGTCGCACAGCGAATAGCTTCTCGTCTCATCGATCAGATTTCCGCAGATACCGCAGTAAATCGACGGCGGGTAAATCAGATCAAGCAGCTTTTCGAGATTATCTTTAATAATTCTATTCATGAAGTCATTATACAATCTTTACCTAAATCTGTCAATTATTACCAATTTCATGGCACAGACAATATTTCTGCCTATTCTGAATATTTTCGCTATGAACCGAAGCTCAGCGCCCTCCGCCCGAACTTCCCGCCGCCGGACTCGCAATCAAAACTGCCCGCCGTCGGATTTACCCGGCGAATTGCCCTTTTTCACCGGCTGTACATCCGGTCCATCTCCGCCTGCCAGCAAACACATCCCGCAGATCACTCTTACTCACCGGCTATGTAACCAGTCAATTTCCCCTGCCGACAGACGCATCCCGCAGATCACTATTACTCGTACTCGCCGGCTATACGTCCGATGATCCATCGTCACCGGTGTATTCTACCATCTTCCCGAGCCGGTACCGAAGCCCTGAATAACGCATCCGGATCCGGTCATTATCCACCATCGCCCGCACACGTTCCTCCGGCCCCACAAGGACGACCGCCTTTTTCCCGCGCGTAATCGCTGTATAAAGCAGATTTCGTGTCGCCAGCATCGGCGGGAACCAGGTTACCGGCATGACCACAATCGGAAACTCACTGCCCTGACTCTTGTGAACCGTAATCGCGTAGGCCAGTTCCAGTTCCTCCAGATTTGTGCTGTCATACTCTGTGTAACGGTCCTCATCAAAAACGACTGTCACCGTACCGTCCTCATGATCAATCGCGCAGATAAATCCAATATCCCCGTTGAAAACGCCTTTATGCGTCGTTTTGTCGCCCGGATGCTTCCACTCGAGCTGATAATTATTCCGGGTCTGCATCACTTTGTCACCCGTCCGAAACAGACGGCTGCCGGTTTTTTTCTCCTGCGTGCCGTGCTGGTGCGGATTGAGCGCCTCCTGAAGCGCTTTATTCATTGAGACGGTGCCGATGATGCCCTTATGGACCGGCGTCAGCACCTGAATATCCTTCTCCGGATCAAGATCTGAATAATAGCCCGGCAAACGACTTTTCACCAGATCAATGATCAGGTCCTGCATATCCTGTTCCCTGAACCTCGTCATAATGAAAAAATCAGCGTTTTTCCCGTTTGCCGACGGATATTCTCCCTGATTGATGCGGTGCGCGTTGACGACAATCGTGCTTTCACCGGCCTGTCTGAAAATCTCAGTCAGCCGCGACGTACGCACAAAACCGCTCCCGATCAGGTCATTCAGCACATTCCCGGCCCCGACTGAAGGCAGCTGATCCGCGTCCCCGACCAGAATCAGCCGCGTGCCCGGTGTTACCGCCTCCAGGATGCCGCGCATCAGCATCAGATCAATCATCGACGCCTCATCGAGGATCAGCACATCATGTTTCAGAGGATCTTCCGCCGTCTTTCCGAACTGCATATCGCCCCGGCCGTCATCATAAAAATACTCCAGCAGCCGGTGGATCGTAGAAGCCGGTTTCCCGGATGTCTCCGTGATACGCTTTGCCGCGCGTCCGGTCGGTGCCGCCAACGCGACCGTAAATCCGCCTGACTCAAAAATATCGATCAAAGTGTTGATAATCGTGGTTTTCCCGGTACCCGGGCCGCCGGTAATAATCGACATCCCGCTCATCAGAGAATTCCGTACAGCCTTTTCCTGACTTTCGGACAAATGAATCCCCGTCCGGCCCGCAGTTATCTGAATGCTGCTGTCCACGTCCGCTGTCAAAAGCTTCAGCGGCGCACTCATCAGATCCGTCACGCGCCGCGTCACCCTTTGCTCCGCCTCATAATAAGAGAAAAGATACACAGCATCAACGTCGTCGATCCGGTCAAACTGCACATCGCCTTCAAAGGCCATCTGAACAAGGACCTCTCCGATCTCTTCCCGCGTCAGATCCAGAAGCTGCGCGGCCATTTCATTCAGCATAGACCGCGGCACATACGTGCTTCCGTCACTGAGAAACGTACTCAGTGTATAAAGCACGCCGCTCCGGATGCGAAACGGACTGTCCGCAGGGATTCCCATTTTTGCCGCGATTTCGTCCGCCTGCCGGAAACCGATGCCCCGTACATCCTCGACAAGCCGGTACGGATTATCCGTAACAGCCTGGATCGAGCTGCTGCCGTACACTTTATACAATCTCAGGATTTGCGCGGAAGAAATACCGAATTCCTGAAAAAACAAAGCGATTTTCGCGAACTCGATATGAAGCGCGTATGACTCTGCGATTTTTTTCGCAGTCTTCTTACCGATCCCGGAGATTTCCGTCAGCCGTTCCGGCTGATTTTCCATTATTTTCAGCGTATTATCACCAAAGCGTTTCACGATCGCGTGCGCCGTCTTCTGCCGGATCCCTTTGATGATTCCGGACGCCAGAAAATTCTCGATCCCGGCGGCGGTGGACGGCATGACTTCCTCTGCCTCCTTGAAAGCAAACTGTTCTCCGTACTTCGGGTGCGCTTTATAAGATCCGCGCAATAAAAAACTGCATCCCTTTCTGACCGAAGGCAGATGCCCGACAACCGTGACAAGTTCCGTCTCCGTCTCTATTTCCGCAACTGTATACCCGTTTTCTTCATTGTAAAAAATGATTTCCGTCAGGATTCCTCTGATCGTTTCCATAAGCTGTTCCGTCAGTCATTCCGTTTATAGATCCGCCGGTTATCCAGAGTCCAGACCTTCTCCGAGAAGCGTCCCGGATCGACCGACGATAAAACATCGAACATGTCAAAGAGCCTCGCGTCCATGATATCAAGAAAATGCAGAACTTCCCCTTCAGGAAACAGCGGCCTGACCGGGCTGCCGAATTCCGGATGATAATGATGCGACAAAATCATCTGTTCGATCATCAGTTTTTTCTCCTCCGGCACCCCTAATTCTTCCGCCAGTTTATCGATATACTTCACGCCCATCACAAGATGGCCGAGGAACTGTCCCTCGACCGAATACCCCGGTGAAACGCCCGTTTCATCGGACATGATCTCGTTGATTTTTTCTATATCATGAAGAATGACGCCCGCACAGAGCAGATCGCGGTCCAGCTCTGTATAAACCGAACAGACCCCGATTCCGTTCATCAGCATCCGCTTTGTATGATAGAGCAGACCGGCAAACATCGCGTGATGATTGCGGGATGCGGCCGGATAATACCTGAGCTTGTCTTTGTTGTCAGTCAGGACCCGGAGACAAAGCTTTCTCAGATCCGAATCTTCCAGTTTGTCCGCGACATCATAAATATACCGGTACATATCCTCCGGCTTCTCCGGCGCGGACTTAATAAAATCATTGATCCGTACTCCGTCGCTCTCCACGGCCGGGCGGATTCGCTGGATCCGCAGCTGCTTGGCGTTCTGCCATTCAATGACCTGCGCTTTGACCCGGACGATCTCACCCTCCCGGATCTTCTTTAGCCTGATCTGCTCTTCTTCCTGAACATCCCACTTTTTGCCGGACACTTCGCCGGTCTTGTCACCAAGCATCACATCAAAATATTGCTTATGATTTGAGCCGACGCGGATGCTGCAGCTCTTAACCATGAAAAAATCGGTTATCTCATCATTCTTAATCAGTTCATTAACAAAAATCTGTTTCAAATGGTACCCATCCTCTTATCTGTCAAATAATTATTTGTGATCTTCTTTTTCATATGCAACGATCTGCTGCATCATCCGATTGGCGATTGGCGCGGCAAGCCGCAGACCGTAGCCCGCGTCCTGCAGGCATACAACAAAGGCATACGGGCAGTTTTTATTCTTGATAAAGCCCGCGAACCAGGCATTCGGCTGGGATCCCGCAACTTCCGCGGTGCCGGTCTTGGCGTAGATCTTCAGGCCCGGGAAATTGTTCTGGCCGTAATGGCTCGTTACATCATTTCTCAGCATACTCCGGACCTGCTTTGCCGTTTTTTTACTCATCATCCGGTTGGTCGATACCCCGCCGCTGATCGGCGTATACATCAGCCTCGGCTGCACAGAAACACCATCATTGGCGATCGCACCCAGGAATACAAGGAAGGAGCACGGATTGGTGACGTCTTTCCACTGTCCGATTCCTGCCCATGCCAGATTGAGCGGCGCCTTCGGAAATTCATAGATTCCCTTTGTATTGGTCACACCATCCATGTCATAAGCCGTCATCAGACCGCATTTTTTTGTATATTTTTCCATTTTCTTCGCGCCGATTTTCCGCGTAATCACCGCGTAAGCGCCATTACACGACTGTGACAAAGCGCCCTTAAAATCAACATCTCCGTGCGCGCGTGAACAGACGATTTTCTCGCCGTAGATATCGGTAGTGCCAGTACAATGGAATTTAAATTTTTTCAGATAATCCTCATCCAGTGTCTCGACCGCCGCTGTCGTTGTCAGAATCTTGAACACTGATCCCGGAACAAAACGTCCTTTCAGAAATTTATTCAGAAAGGTTCCTGATTCAACAGTCGATACATCCGGCGGATAAGCCGGATCAAACGTCGGCGTACTGACCATACAAACGATCTCGCCCGTTTCATAATTATAGACCCCGGCAAGCCCGTTATAGCCGGCCAGCGCTTCATACGCCGCCTTACAGAAGCGGGAATCGATGCTCAGCCTGAAGCTGTTCCCTCTTCCGGCTGTATCATACGTCCCGGTCAAAAGATTGTACCCGACGATTTTATCCTTGAAAACCGACTCCGCCGACGTCGAAACATTTCCGTTGATATCACCGACCGCATGCGCCGTTGCTCTCCGCACCATTTCATCGGAACTATACAGCGGAGAGCCGTCCTGGCCCTTTCCGTTGCTTGCCAGTAAAACGCCGTTCCGGTCATAGATCCGTCCTCTGTTCAGCTTTCCGTTAGTAAAAATATGCTGATTTGCGTAAAATGTCGCCCATGTTCCGCCATCCCGGACATATCGGAAACAATAAACACATAACCCGAAAGTCAGGCCGATTGCCAGAATCAGGCAGAGTATCGCTCTTCTTTCCAGTTTTTTCATCAGGAAACGCCCCTTTCCATTTCAAGACCCCGATCCTTCAGGCTCACAGCAAAGCTTGCGTTCTGCCGCGTGTCAGCCGCCTTGAGAAAGGCCAGAAGACCCCATGAAGCGATCATGGAAGTACCTCCCGCGGACACAAATGGGATCGTCACGCCGGTAAGCGGCAGAAGATCCACTGAACCGAAAACATTCAGAATCGTCTGCGACAAAAAGATGGTCGTCGCCGCGCAGGCCGCAATCGTATAATAAGTAGATCTTCCTGATAAAATCGATCGGTAAGCAAATACGGAAAGAGTGATGATCGAAACGACAGCCAGAACCGCAATGATCAGACCCCATTCCTCGGAGATCAGACCAAAGACAAGATCTGTCTGTGACCCGAAAATATGCTTCAGCCAGCCCTTTCCGGCCCCGACGCCGATCAGCCCTCCGCTCGCGGAGGCAGACATTGTCCGTGTCTGCTGAAATCCCTGATCCGGATTATCCCAGACATGCCCCCATAGTTCAAACCGATGCGCGACATATCCTTTAAAACGAACGATCATCAGGCCGCCCGCGAAAGCAGCGCCTATAACAAGGATAAGCTTTGTGAAGTCACCGCTTCGCATAAAGGAAATTACCAGAAAAGTGATAAAAAAGATCAGCGCTGTTCCGAAATCGCCCATCTTGGCCAGGCAGGCGAAAGAAAAAGCCGCAAATATTGTAAACTCCAGCGAATTCCGTCTCTCAAAAAGCTCTTCCATTGTCGCCGCGCCTACCCAGATAAACGCCAGCTTGACAATCTCTGAAGGCTGCATGGTAAAACCGCCGATCGAAACCCAGTTGCTGGCGCCATTGATGTTAATTGCCTTAAACATATTAAAAAGAAGCAGCAGTGAAGCCGCGACGTACATAAACGTCTTGATCGCGATCGTTCTCTCCAGGTTTCTCAGATAAGTACACATGAAGAAGAAAAGGACAACGCCGACCGCAATGGTCAGGAACTGCCGGAATGTCTGATCCGGATACTTTGTCGCCACCACCGCCAGACTCAGCGTCGACAAAAAGAAGGCAATGGTTTCAATCTCAAAGCCCCGCCTTTTCATCGATTTCATCAGAAAAACATAGAGCCACATCAGCACACACAGACCGCCGAAAGCCGTCGAAATCGAATGCACATACTTGTCGTCCAGCGCAAATTTCAGCTGTATTACCGTAAGGAGCTGAAACAACGATATGGCGAGAAATGTCAGCCACGGCGGCAGCAGCCTGGTCCCTGCCTCCCTCATCCTGACATTGCTCATGTGCTCCTCAACACTGACCGGAAACAGCGTGCAGATCGTCCCGCCGAGCAGCAGCTGGTCACCGGAACGGATCTCCACCGGCTCATCCGGCTCCGCCTCGACCCCGTTGACGATCGCCCCGTTCTTGGAATGCAGATCCATATAACTCCACACCCCGTCATTATCCCTCGTCAGAATCCCGTGATTTCGCGACACGCTCAAATCATCCAGAACGATATCACAGTTCCGCGCCCGGCCCACGGCATTCTCCCAGTGCGTGATTGGTATATTCTCCCCCGAATCAAGCTGGAGAAACGCCCAGACCTCTGCAGGTCCCCGGCCTTTCAGCAGCGAAAAGATCGCCCGGAGCAAAATAAAAAATGCCAGTGCAATGAATAGCCATCTCGCAACAGCGGTATACAAAAGTTCCGTCGTATCGGCCGCCGTAAAAACTGAAACAATATCAGCGACCGCATTACTGAAAAGCATCCTGATCTGTTCAATTATCCCGCTAAATAAATACATACTAAAACCCCCGTTTCCGATGTCACTGCATCAGAAACATATCATTTCTTTTCCCATTTTTCACAATACACCTTCACACAAAAAATCAACAATTCTTGACTTGAATTATAACACAACAGCCCGCCAATGCAATATTTTTAAATCCTTCGCTGCTGCCGAAAGCCTCTGATCCGTCCGTAATGCTCTGCCTGTCCGACAAAGGACTCCGCGATCTTTAGTCCGCCGCGTTCCTAAAACCACCTTTGTTTATTCCGTTTTCGCGATCGTGCCGCCTCCGACTACATAGTCGCCATCATACAAAACGACCGCCTGTCCGCGCGTGATTGCCCTCTGCGGCTGATCAAACACGATCCGGACCCGATCCTCGCTGAGCGGTATAACCGTCGCCGGATTCTCCTTTTGACTGTACCGTACCTTTGCCTCCGCCCGGATATCGCCTTTTGGCGGCTCACAGGCGATCCAGTTAAACTCTTCCGCTTCAAAACCTGTGGTGAACAGATCCTCGTTCTCCCCGAGAATCACCTGATTCGCCTCTGTATCTTTTTCCATGACATACATCGGGTGAGGCAGCGCGAGACCGAGACCTTTCCGCTGTCCGATCGTATAACGGATGATCCCCTTATGCCTTCCGAGCACCGTTCCGTCTTTATAAACAAAGTCGCCCTCCGGATATTCCCGCCCGGTATACCGGCTGATAAACGCGGCATAATCCCCGTCCGGCACAAAACAAATATCCTGACTTTCACGCTTCCCGGCGACGACAAAGCCCATTTCCTCCGCGATTGCCCGAGTCTCGGTCTTTGTCAGCCCGCCGACCGGAAACATCGTGTGCGCAAGCTGCTCCTGTGTCAAAGAAAAAAGCACATAGCTCTGATCCTTCTTCGGATCAGCGCCCTTTGTCAAGAGCCACCGCCCGCTTCCCCGGTCAAAACGAATCTGCGCGTAATGGCCGGTCACAATGTAGTCCTGCTCCAGTTCCTGCGCCCGCCGGAACAGCTTCCGGAACTTAATATATCGGTTGCAGTCGATGCACGGATTCGGCGTCAGTCCGTTTTCATAAAGCCGGACAAAGCGCTCGATCACTTCTTTCTCAAAAGCATCGGTAAAATTAAAAACATAATGCCGGATCCCGATCATACGCGCGACGCTTTCCGCGTCCTGAACGTCGTTCAGGCTGCAGCAGCTTCGTTCATCATCCGGCTGCACAATTCGGTTGTCATTCAATTTCATTGTAATACCGGTTGTTTCATAACCGGCTTCCTTTATCAGATACGCAGCCACACTGCTGTCTACCCCGCCGCTCATCGCGGCAAGCACCCTCTCAGCTCCGCCGCCCACCGCGGCACACACATTCTCCGATCCGCCGCCCACCGCGGCGTCAACTCTCTCTGCCATCGAATCCCTCCGCTCTTTTGGTCTGTAAAAAATAATTATATCATTGTTTTCCGGATCTATGTTGCCCACAGACAAAAAAACACAACCGGAGCGCCCATGTTCCGTCCGCGCTGCGCCCGCGGCCGGCCCGATCCCCAGGCTCCCCGCCCGAAGCTATCAAAAACGGATACGGGCTGCATCTTCGCTGCAGCCCGTATCCATTGCCTTTGATTATTATTAAAGAAGTTTTACTAATTTCGCAAAATTTTCTTCCCACTACCGCCGGCACTTCTGCCGGAACGGCGGTTTCCGGCCGTCTGTCGGATCGGTAATCTTCTGACAAGCAGAAGATGGTCCGCCGGCATCCGTGTCCCGGTTCGCGGAACGGGGTTCACGGCTCGGATTCTGTCTATCCCTCAAAGAGCGCCGTAGACAGATAACGATCTCCCGCGTCCGGAAGGATCGGAACGATTACTTTCCCTTTGTTTTCCTCTCTTTTCGCAAGCTCGATCGCGGCCTTGATTGCCGCTCCCGCGGAAATCCCTACCAGGATCCCTTCTGTTTTTCCGATTTCCTTTCCGAATTCAAATGCGTCGTCGTTATTGATCGGCAGAATCTCATCGATCAGATCGGTGTCCAGTACATCCGGCACAAAACCGGCTCCGATACCCTGAATTTTATGTGTTCCGGCTTTACCTTCAGAAAGTACAGGTGAACTTGACGGCTCTACAGCAACAACTTTCAGATCCGGATTCTTTGATTTCAGATATTCCCCCGCGCCAGTGAGCGTTCCGCCCGTACCGACGCCGGCAACAAAAATATCTACGTTTCCGTCCGTGTCTTCCCAGATTTCCGGACCGGTTCCTTCCCTGTGCGCTTTCGGGTTTGCCGGATTGTCGAACTGTGCCGGAAGGAAACTGTTTTCGATCTCCTGATTCAGTTCTTCCGCCCTTGCAATCGCGCCCTTCATACCCTTTGTCCCGTCCGTCAGAACGAGCTCAGCGCCGTATGCTTTCATCAGTGCGCGTCTTTCTACGCTCATAGTTTCCGGCATTACGATAATTGTACGATATCCTCTTGCCGCCGCGACAGATGCCAGTCCGATCCCGGTATTTCCGGACGTCGGTTCGATGATTGTGGAGCCTTCTTTCAGAATTCCTTTTTCCTCTGCGTCATCGATCATAGACTTTGCGATTCTGTCTTTTACGGAACCGGTTGGGTTGAAATATTCAACCTTTGCAATGATGCGGGCTTCAAGGCCGTACTTTTTTTCAAGGTTTGTGAGCTCAAGAAGCGGTGTTTTTCCGATAAGCTGATCTGCTGATGAATAAATCTTGGACATGTTTTTCCTCCTGGATAAATCTTTGTCATTACAATTATATATTTCCGACGGTCATGCCAAAACGATTTGTGTATCCTCCGGCCGCCGAAATCCTTTATACTTGTTTTCTTTTGCTTTACCTATTTACATATTATTTATATATGTTTTATTGGATTATACCACTCGTCGTCTTTTCTGTCAACAAATTTGATATATTAAAACAAAGTTTTTTCTGTTTCTTCGGATCAGATCATATAAAAATCACCTTCGTCGCCACGATTGGACAAATCGCCGATCGTTATGCTGTCAAAGTATTCATTGATCATTTTATAAAAGTCTTCCCACATTGAAAGCGTCTTGCATTCCGCAGCTCTTTCACAGGTATTGTGTTCGCCGTCCAGACATGCAACCGGAGCAAGCGATCCTTCCACACAACGGAGAACTTCTCCCACGGTGATCACGTCCGGATCCTTTGCCAGCTTATAACCTCCCCCTTTTCCGCGATGACCGATCACATAACCTGCTTTAGAAAATACGACAATGATGCTCTCAAGATATTTTTCAGAGATGTTTTGTCTCTCAGCGATCCTGCGAAGAGGTACAAACTGATCGTGATCCTGCTCGGATAAATCGATCAGCACGCGAAGCGCATAACGTCCCTTTGTCGATACTTTCATTGCCATGGTTTATTCCCTCCTGTCCGTTTTTACTTTTGTCAGTATATCATAACTCCTCACATATAACAAGTATTCTGGTAGGTTTTAGTGTTTTTGGCGCAAAAAAATACACCGGAATCCCGCGAAAACGGGTTTCCGGCAAAAATCTTATGATTCACTTCGTTATATCAGTCTCTGTCCGGCAATGATCTGATAAGCCAGTTTATATTTCTCAACTGTTTTATCAATGACATCCTGAGGAAGAACGCCGTCGTTGTCCGGATTTTCCCTCAGCCAGTCTCTGACAAACTGCTTATCATATGAAGGCTGCGGCTTACCCGGTTCATAACCCGTCTTCGGCCAGAATCTGGAACTATCCGGTGTCAGCATTTCATCTGCCAGGATGAGCGTCCCGTTTTCATCGACACCGAACTCAAACTTGGTATCAGCAATCAGGACGCCGACCACTTCTGCGTAATCCGCGCAAAGCTGATAAAGACCAGTGGACAGGTTACGCATGTATTCCGCGTACTGGAAGCCGCATCCCGGATACTTTCTTTCCAGGGACAAAACAATATCCGGATAGCTGATCGGCTCATCGTGTTCGCCGTCTTCACCCTTTGTCGTCGGTGTAAAGATCGGTTTCGGAAGCTTTTCGCATTCTTTCAGTCCCGGCTTGATCGTATTTTCCGCGACTTTTCCTCTCTCCTGATATTCTTCCCATGCAGAACCTGTAAGGTATCCTCTGACAACACATTCAACCGGAATCATCTCCAGTTTTTTGCAGAGCATGGTTCTGCCTCTGAATCTCGGCTGCTGGAAAAACTCCGGCATATCCTTGTTTTCAACAGATATCATATGATTTGGTACAAGTTCACTCGTGAAATCAAACCAGAATCTCGACATCTGCGTCAGAACTTTTCCTTTTTCCGGAATCTCACTCTTCAACACTTCATCAAAAGCGGAAATGCGATCCGACGCAACGATAATTACGCTGTCTCCATTATCATAAACCTCACGAACTTTACCTTGTTTAATCGGTGTAAATGTCTCCATAATTCAGGTTCCTCCTGTTTTATATATTTTTTAATTTGATTTTCAGATTTCACTTCAATTCTATCACTTTAACTGAGATTTATCCATACAAAAAATTAAATGTTGTACAATCAATGCCCTCGAAGCGATTTATAAGCTCCTGATCCTGCCGTAAAGACCCTGAAACTTCCGACGCCGCCGATTGTCAACCAATTATTTTTATCGCGGTTGACATTTGTCGCCTGCGGATATATAATTGACACCAACGAAGGAAAGGAGCCTCGCAATGACTGATTTCAAAAGACTGGCAGAAAAGATCATCACCGGTAAAAGAATCTGTGATAAAACGGCGTGTGCGGATATGATCCGCTGTGATCTGAATGAGCTGATGCACGGCGCGAACCGTATTCGCGAACATTTCTGCGGAAACAAAATCGATCTTTGTTCGATTATTAACGGCAGAAGCGGAAGATGCAGTGAAGACTGTAAATTCTGCGCTCAGTCAAAGATTAATCACACCGGGATTGAGGAGTATTCGTTTCTCCCGGTCGAAGAAATCGTAGCCGACTGTGGAAAATACGCGGCAAAGGGCGTTGACCGCTATTCCATTGTCACTGCCGGCAGAACGCTTGACGGACGGGACCTCGACCGCGCGGCTGAGGCTTACAGTAAACTGCATCAGAAATACCCGGGAATAAAACTGTGCGGATCGCACGGCCTGATGTCGGAGAACGCATTTCAGCGGCTGAAAGATGCCGGCGTTGAAATGATCCACTGCAACATTGAATCATCTCCTTCATTTTTCCCGAAAATCTGTACCACGCACACTTTTGACGAAAAAATTAAAGCCATTGAGACCGCGAAACGCGTCGGTCTGAATATCTGCAGCGGCGGCATCATCGGCATGGGCGAAACCTGGGAAGATCGTATTGAAATGGCGCTTGAAACAGCTGAAATCGGTGCCTGTTCGATTCCGATCAACACACTGATCCCGATTCCCGGAACGCCTTTTGAAGAGCTTCAACAACTGAGCCGGGAAGACATTCTGCGCACTGTCTCCATCTTCCGGTATATCAATCCCGAAGCCCACATCCGGATCGCCGCCGGCCGCTTCCTTTTTCCGGACGGCGGGAAGCAGCTTTTCAGGGCCGGAGCCAGCGCCACCATAACCGGCGACATGCTGACAACAACAGGAAATAATACAGAAGAAGACAGAAAAATGCTTACAGACATGGGCTTTGAGCTGGCCGCACCGCATTAATCTTTTTCCCCGATTAAAGCGCTATATTATTATAAGGCCTCTGCTGTCAGCCGGCCGGGCAACGGGGACTGCATGGCGGCTGCCCCTCTTCGGCGGCCGGGCTGCGGGGACTGCATTATTATTAAACGGTATTTCATGTCTGTGACCGTTTTTTTGTCCGGAATCGCAGTAAATACTCATTGCGGACAAAATAACTATCACATCGAGTTATTGTCAACCGCCAGAAGAAATGCCCAAAGAACTTAACAAAACCACCTCGCAGAAAGACCGCCTCGGTAATCCTGCGAATGCAGATTCCAGTTCCGCACGTCAATAAGTCAATAAACAGAAAGGAATCCTCTGATATGAACACCAGCAGAAAAATGACAGCTATGACCACCACCGCGTTAATGACCGCCGTGCTCTGCATCCTCGGCCCGCTCGCCATACCGATCGGACCAATCCCGATCTCCCTCACGAACCTGACGCTCTATTTCACCCTGTACGCAATCGGGACAAAGCGCGGTCTGGCTGCATATCTCATTTATCTTCTTCTGGGACTTATCGGTCTTCCTGTTTTTTCCGGTTTTAGCGGCGGTCCGCAGAAACTGTTCGGACCAACCGGCGGTTATCTGATCGGTTTCATTGGCATGATCGTCGTTGCGGGAATCGTCATAGACCATCATTATGACAAAAAAATTCGCTGCATAGCCGGAATGTTCATTGCAACACTCATTCCATACATGATCGGAACCGCGTGGCTCGCTTACGTTTCACACATAACCTTTACAGCAGCCTTTGCCGCCGGCGTCGCGCCGTTCGCAGCAGAAGACATCGTCAAAATGATTCTGGCCGCGCTGATTGGTCCGGTTCTCCGAACAAGACTGATCCGAGCCGGAGTTTTCACTTATGCACCGGCAGACGATCCGCAGGGAGGAAACAGAGAAACCGCGGGGACCAGGATGTCCGACGAAATCAGAAAAACCGGACAAAGCAAGTAAAAAAACTGAGCGGCAGCGATGTTTTTCACGCTTTCCGCTCAGAATCTTTTTCGTTATTCCTGCAATCGCACAGGCAGTCTTTAATACTCGTAGATTCCTTCTTTGGCCTTTTTGCCCTTTTCAAGATACGCTTCTTTAGAATAAACAATACTCTGAATATCCTTTTCATTGACCGGCCGGATGACCTTTGCCGGACTTCCCAGAACAAGCGAGCCGTCCGGGATCTCAGTACCCTGTGTCACCAGACTTCCCGCGCCGATAATACAGTTGTCGCCGATCACGGCACCGTTCATGACGACAGAGCCCATACCGATCATAGTGTTGTTTCCGATTTTGCAGCCGTGCAGGATCACACTGTGGCCGATCGTACAGCCGTCTCCGACAATCAAAGGAAAACCGCTGTCATTATGCAGAACACTGCAATCCTGAATACTGGTTTCCGCGCCGATCTCAATGACATCATGTTCGGCCCGCAGGACCGCATTATGCCAGACATTACTGTCTTTTCCGATACTGACTCTTCCGGTTATAACCACTCCTTCTCCGATAAAAACAGATTCATCGATTCTTCCACTGACTGATATCATTTTGTCACCTCACTATAATCAAGTACACTCTCGAAACTGTAAGCGTTGAAATTCCAACGCTCATGATTCATTATTTCAATAATTCCCCGTTTTCCTGTAACTACCGGACAAAAGAAGAACCTGCATGACGAATCCGTACGCCAGAAGTCCGTGACGGCTGTTTGACGGGGAATTTCAGCCAACACGCACACGGCCTTTTGCCAGTTCATTAAAAGAACTTTTCTTCATTTGACAATCATGCATATTCTGCCATTCCGAATGCCTCTTCCGGCTGAGACTGCAGACTGCTCCGGCTGACACTGCAAACAAGTACAGCCCTGCAGCGGCTTCAGACCGCACCGGGCAAGCTGATATTTGCTGCATGATACCACGCTCAATATACTTATATCATATCAAGTATACCACGATCGCCGTACAGATTACAGATCATTTGCTCCCCGGAATCATATACAGTGCGGCGATATGGGTACTGGCAGATCCTGGGCAGGAGTCTGCCGCGCAGTTCACGGAATCATTTTTTGCGCGGGGAAGCGTAAGTACTAGCAGATCCTTGGCAGGAGTTCACCACCCGGCTGCGGGAGAAGCGTTTCGCTGCCGATCGCGGTATGAATGACAACACGCCCTGCATTTTCTTCTGTCACTTCGCCGATGACCGCAGCGTTTTCACAGTACGGATTCCGGTGAAGCGCTTCTACAATCGCCTCAGCCTGATCCTTTGGCGCGAAAACGACCAGCCTTCCTTCACAGGCCAGGTACAAAGGCTCCAGACCCAGCATGCCGCAGACACCTCTGACGCCGTCCTGAACCGGGATCCGATCCTGTTCCAGCCTGATGCCCACATTGCTCTGGTCGGCAATCTCATAAAGAACAGTCCCGACGCCGCCTCTCGTTGCGTCACGGATAACGTGAATGTCGTCCGCCGCGTCAAGCATACCTTTTACCGCGCCCCAAAGCGGCGCGCAGTCGCTCGTCACTTCCGCTTCGATCTTAAAATCATCCCGCGCGAGCAGAATTGTGCATCCGTGACGTCCGACGTCACCAGTAACAATCACCGCGTCGCCCGGTTTTGCCTTGTTTCCGGCCGGCTCCTGTCCATCCTGAATGTGCCCGATTCCGGTCGTCGTAATGAATACGCCGTCCACCTGCCCTTTGCCGGCCACCTTCGTGTCGCCGGCCACGATTTCCACGCCGGCCTCTTTTGCCGTCTGCGCCATAGAAGCCACGATCTCTTCCAGTTTAGCGACCGGGAAACCTTCTTCAATGACAAACGCGCTGGTCAGGTAGAGCGGTTTCGCGCCCATACAGGCCAGGTCGTTTACAGTCCCGCAGATCGACAGTTTGCCGATGTTTCCGCCCGGAAACTCTGCCGGCGAGACGATGAATCCATCCGTGGACATGGCAATTTTCCCCTGCGGCGCCGTCAGGACCGCCGCGTCATCCGCTGTCAGATCCGGATTATCAAAATACTTCTTAAATATATTTCCGATCAGCTCGGACGTCTGCTTTCCGCCGGCGCCGTGAGCCAGTGTAATTACCTTTTCCATAATTCTGGTTCCTTCTCATTCAGAAACCGGCAAATGCGCGGTTTTCTGTCGTCGGCCGCATCAGCCGGTTTTTCACCATCGGCCGCATCGACCGGTTCTTAATTCATTAATGCATATCGTATTTATAAAACGCGGAACAGGCGCCTTCATTCGAAACCATGCAGGCTCCGATCGGATGCTCCGGCGTGCAGCCTTTACCAAACACCGGACAATCCTGCGGAAGGCATTTGCCCTGCAAAACCTCCCCGCAGCGACAGGCTTTGTTCGGACGGCCTTCAATGTGCCTGAGATCGTACTTGACCCGCGTGTCAAAATCCGCGTATTCTTCCCTCAGCTTCAGCCCGGAAAGCGGTATGATCCCGAGGCCGCGCCATTCAGAGTCGACCGGTTCCATCAGTTCTTCAATCAGCCTGCGTGCCTGTGCGCTGCCCTCGTCTGTGACTACGCGCGGATAACAATTGACAAAGAACGGCTCGTCTTTGCCTGTTTTCAGCACGCTGACCGCGAGCGCTGTCAGAATCTCCGGACCCGTGAAACCCGCGACAACACCGGAAATCCCTTCCGCCGCCAGCTCTTTATAGATGCCGGTCCCGGAGATCGTGCTCACATGACCCGGATAGAGGAACGCGTCCGCTGACCCTTTCAGAGCCCTGTAGGCGTTATCCATTGTTTTATTGGCTGTAAGGATCGAAAAATTCCGGACACCCTCCGACTTTGCGTTGCGTACGGCAATACAGCTCGCAGGAGTAGTTGTTTCAAATCCGACCGACAAAAAGACTACTTCTTTATCCGGATTCGCTTTGGCGTATTCAAGCGCGTCGACCGGAGAATACATCATCTCGACCCCGGCACCCTTTGCCCGCGCGTCCGCCAGGCTCTGCTCCGACCCCGGCACCCTCACCAGATCCCCGAACGTACAGATCGTACATCCATACTCCAACGCAAGCGCGACCGCTTCGTCAACAAAACCGACCGGCGTTACGCACACCGGACAACCTGGCCCGGAAATCAGACTGATTCTGTCTGAAAGCATATTCCGGATCCCCAGCCTGAAGATTTCATGCGTGTGTGTTCCGCACACCTCCATGATTCTCAGCGGTCTGCCGTCATAGTTTTTTATGATTTCCGCCGCTTTCTTTACACTCTCGTTCATGACAGCTCCTGCAAAACACTGCCGAGCACATCGTCGGCTTCTTTTTCATCATCGGATGTGATTCTGGCGATTGCCGCGCCGGCGTGCACCATGACATAATCGCCCGGTTCCAGATCATCCAGCAGTTCAGCCGATACAGTACGCTGCGCGCCTGT
>ONJN01000215.1 GCA_900318155.1 uncultured Eubacteriales bacterium | reverse complement strand
GTCAAGGTAACGGAGGTGTCAAACCATTATGAGTAACATAACAGAATACAAAGATATAGTGGCATTTCACCCTGGATACTATATAGCAGATATTATTGAGGATATGGAAATAAGCCAGGCGGAGTTTGCTGCAAGGTTAGGAACTACTGCAAAGACGCTTAGTCAGCTTTTAAACGGGCAGGCGAATATTACAAATGACCTTGCAAAAAAGCTTTCTGTAATGATGGGAACAAGTGCAGAGGTATGGCAGCGATTACAAAACGCCTATGATCAGAAGTTGATTGAAATACAACAGGCAAAAGATTTTGATGACCAAAAAGAGGTTATGAAACAGATCGATTATAGTTACTTTGTTGATGTTGTGGGATTGCCCAAAACAAAGGTTGTTGAGGAAAAGATTGTTTATCTGTGTTCTTTCTTCAAAGTGTCTGATCTGCGAATAATGCTTAGGCCGGATTTTCTTGCCAGCTTTAGAAGCGGGACCTCTGACAGTTCAGAGAAGAAAGTAATCAATTCAAGAGCATGGATACAGACCGCAATGAATATGGCTAAAGCTATCGAGACAGAGCCTTATGATGCTCAGAAACTGAAAGCATACTTACCAGAACTGAGGAGCATGACCGTACAGGATCCAGAGTTTTTTTTACCCAGGATGAGAGAAATATTTGCTGAATGCGGTGTTGTATTTGTTCTGCTTCCACATCTGAAGAACTCAGGTGTTAATGGTGCAGTCAAGTGGGTTAACAATGAAAGAGTTGTTCTTGCTATGAACAACAGGGGATTGAATGCAGATAAGTTCTGGTTTTCGCTTTTTCATGAAATCAAGCATGTTTTCCAACAGAAAATCAAAACCGTATTCATTAGCAGTTCAGTAGAGGAAATGGTAGATTATAATAACGCGCTTGAGGATGAAGCAGACAGGTTTGCTTCGAATTATCTGATTCCTCCAAAAGATCTCAGAAGATTTTCACCAACAAAATACACCTCAGATAATGAAATTGTAGAGTTTGCAAATTCTATCGGAATACATCCGGGAATTGTTGCGGGAAGGCTTCAGCATGAAAAAATCATCCCACAGAATAGATGTTCAAAACTAAAGGAAAAGTACACTATTGAAATTAAACGATTCACATAAAAACAAAGCATTGCAATCAATATATCCCGCAGATTCGCAGTCTGTTGGATTTTCATACAGAAGGGAGTGATCCCTATGATCCGGTTATCGGCGCTGAGGCAATGACCGCTGTAAGTACCATCACCGCTATTCTCGCAGAATATGCAGGAGATATCCATAGGCTTCGGCTCATTTCGATGAGGGTTACAATCAACTACAGTTAAGAAACGTTGGAAAATACACAAAAAGTATTTGACAACATGGGAAGGAAAAGCGTATCGGAGAAACGATACAGCAGCTGATTGTGTTCTGGTCGTTATATGTCTGATAAAACTGATTCCGGTCATTCACGTACCGACATGGCTTATCATCTGGATCATTGTTATTGCCGTGATCAAAGTGATTAACTTGATTTCCGGATATGTAATGCGAAAAGAAATGGTTGCCTTACACACAGTAATGAATAAGGTGACGGGAATACTGCTTTTTGTGCTTCCGCTGACATTAACGGTTATTGATTTGAAATATAGTGGAGTGTTTGTCAGCGCAGCAGCGACATTCGCAGCGATTCAGGAAGGACATCTGATCAGAGCAGGGAAGGGGAATAACGATCCTGCCAATCGTTGACTTGATCAGGCTTATTTCTGAAAGTATCCTTATGTGCAGTTTACGGTTTTTGAAACGATTTTAATGAACGAGTTTTTAACCCACTTTGTCGCGCAAAAAACGGTTTTCATACAGGTTGAAAAGGAAAGCAGCATCTATGTTTTCCGATTCCTTCAGGAACAGGGAATTCAGAATGTCTTGTATAAACCTGGCAAAAATGATTTTAATCTGTATTGGTCAAAAGACTGTGTCATTGTAACGGATATAATATCGGAGGCACCAGTCCGTGCGGACAAACCTCACTCAATAAAGTTGGAGAAAATGCTTGTTGATATGTTGGCTGATAAACTAATAACTGCAACCTTCAGCAAAGCGGAATTTGTCGAGACAGTATTTTTTTATATGGATAACGGACAATGAATCAGAAAGAATTATATTGATACATACAGGAAAATCAGCCCAACATCTGTCAGATCAGTATTCTGCAAAACGGCAGGGAGATTTATTCTGCAGAGTGGAACGGTTATCAGCGGGACAATTGTACACATATCATGTCCGCTACGAAAAGTATTATGGCGCTTCTAACCGGGATCGCATAGATCACGGCATAATCGGTAGTGTAGATGACAAAGTACTATCCTTCTTTCCCGAGTATTCTGTTAAGCGTGGTGAAAAGACTATCTATGATGTTACCATTAAGCATCTTCTTACCATGCGTGCACCGTATAAGGGAAAAGGCGATCCCTGGACAAAGGTGTGTACCAGCGATGACTGGACAACCGCCTCACTTGATTTCCCTGGCGGGAGAAAGGGCATTACCGATGAGTTTGATTACCGGACGGTCTGCCTGCATATTCTTTCCGGTATTCTCTATAAGGCTACCGGTATGAAAACTGTAGACTTTGCCAATCAATATCTCTTTTCACCCCTTGGTATTGCGGAACATCGTAATTACTATTCCAGGACTGCTGAGGAACACAAGGAGTTTACTATTTCAAAATCCCCGAAAGAGAATATCTGGTTTGCAGACCCGGACGGGCTTGGAACACCAGGCTATGGTCTGTGTATGAGCGCTTCCGACATGGTGAAGATCGG
>ONJN01000216.1 GCA_900318155.1 uncultured Eubacteriales bacterium | reverse complement strand
TAAAAGAACCGACTCGGAGAAGAGAGACCCGAAGAGGAAGAGTTGGAATGATTTGAATAAAAGAGGGGGCCGCCCGGTGTGGGCGGCTCTTTTTAGTATCATAGAAGTGCAGTTGATAAAAACAATCATATCATTGTTTTTTGGAAATCACTTTGATGCGTGCTATTTGAAAATCATATACATAAAAGGCTGAAAATATATTATAATAACAATTAGTATAGACTCGATTTTCAGGAATTGCCGGAATTAACGCAGGATGCCGTACGCATCCGGTGAGCTTTGACCGGCTCGGAGGAAGCGTGGAAAAAATCATTCAGGTTGAGAATTTAATATTTGATTATATTCGGGAAACTGAAACGGATGAAGCGATGGTCCGGGCAATCGATCGTGTTTCTTTGTCGATTGAGAAAGGCAGTTTTACTGCGGTAATCGGAAAAAACGGATCGGGAAAATCCACGCTGGCCAAGAATCTGAACGGTTTGTATCTGCCGACTGAAGGCAGGATTCGTGTAAACGGCTGGGATACAACGGACGAGGAGCACATCTGGGATATCCGCCAGACTGCCGGCATGGTTTTCCAGAACCCGGACAACCAACTCGTTGCTTCGATCGTGGAGGACGACGTGGCCTTCGGACCGGAAAATCTGGGCGTCGATCCGGAAGAGATCCGGCAACGGATTGATTATGTGCTGAACTCTGTGGGCATGGAAGACTACAGAAAAACCGCGCCGCACAACCTGTCCGGCGGTCAGAAGCAGCGGATCGCGATCGCCGGCGTGGTCGCGATGAATCCGGAGTGCATTATTTTTGACGAACCGACCGCGATGCTCGACCCAAAAGGCAGGAAGGATATTCTGAATATTATCCTGGACCTTCATAAGGAAGGAAAAACGATTATTCTGATTACGCACTTTATGGATGAAGCTGTTGAAGCGGATCGGATCATCATAATGAATGACGGGAAGATTTTTCTGGACGGAACGCCGGAACAGATTTTTTCGCAGCAGGAAAAGATCCGCAGCGTGAATCTGGACGTGCCGATGGCGGTTGAAATGGCGGAAAGACTCAGAAAGCGAGGCATCGACGTTCCTGCCGATATAATTACCGCAGATAAACTGGTAGAATTTATATGTCAATACAAGTAAGAAATCTCTCACATATATATAATCAGGGAATGCCGAATGAACTCGCCGCGCTGGACGACGTCAGCTTTGAAATCTTTGACAATGAGATCGCCGCGATCATCGGACATACCGGTTCAGGAAAATCAACGCTGATTCAACACCTGAATGGCCTGTTGAAGCCGGATTCGGGTGAAATTCTTATCGACGGTACGGACATCACCAAACCGAAAGTCGTAATGAAGGACATCCGGCAAAAGGTCGGCCTGGTCTTTCAGTATCCGGAATCGCAGCTGTTTGAGGAAACTGTTGGTAAAGACGTGGCATTTGGACCGAAGAATCTGGGCCTGAGTGAAGAGGAAATTGATATCCGGGTCCGGGATGCAATTCGCCTTGTAGGCATGGATTACGACGAGATCAAAGACCGGTCGCCGTTTGACCTTTCCGGCGGACAAAAGAGAAAAGCTGCGATTGCGGGTGTTATTGCAATGAAACCGCAGGTGCTGATACTGGATGAGCCAACGGCAGGACTGGATCCGGGCGCGCATCAGGAAATAATCGACATGATTCTTGAAATCCACAGGAAAGAGAATAATATCATTATTTTTGTGACGCATGACATGAGTGATGTCGTTGCAATCAGCGATAAAGTCCTGGTTATGGACCGCGGGAAACTTGTTATGTCCGGGACGCCGCAGGAAGTCTTTGAGCAGCGTATGCATCTGGCTGCGGTGGGGCTGGACGTTCCTCCTGTGATGGAGTTTATGTACAGGCTGAGAGACAAAGGTGCCAGGATAAAGAATACAGTTTTTTCTCTCGATGAAGCGGAAGAAGAAATTATAAATTTCTTGAAATTGAATAAGAGGTCTGAATGATAAGAGATATCACACTTGGACAGTATTATCCGAGCGACTCGGTGATCCACCGACTGGATCCACGGATTAAAATCATTGCGACATTGGCCTATATCGTGGAGCTGTTTGTCGTGGATTCGTTTTCAGGATTTGCGGTCTGCGCGGCGGGACTGGCGGTGATCGTGTTTCTTTCCCGGGTGCCGCTGGGGTTTATTATGCGTGGACTGAAGCCGGTGATTTTGATACTGGTGTTTACGTTTTGTCTGAATATATTTATGATGAGCGGCGACGTGCTGTTTAAGATCGGGCCGCTTACAGCAACCTGGAACGGGCTGAGTCTGGCGGTTTTTATGACGATCCGCCTGATTCTGCTGATTATCGGTTCTTCCCTGCTGACGCTGACAACGACACCGATTCGGCTGACGGATGCAATCGAAAGGCTGCTTTCACCGCTGAAGCTGGTACGGGTTCCGGTGCACGACATCGCGATGATGATGTCGATCGCGCTTCGTTTTATTCCGACGCTGCTGGAAGAAGCCGATAAGATCATAAAGGCGCAGCAGGCGCGCGGAGCTGATTTTGAGAGCGGAAATATTATTGCCCGGGCCAGATCGCTGGTGCCGGTTCTGATCCCGCTTTTTGTCAGCGCGTTCAGGATCGCGCAGGATCTGGCGCTGGCTATGGAGGCGCGCTGTTACCGTGGAGGCGTTGGACGGACGCACCTTCATACGATGAAACTGCAGACCCGGGACTGGATTGCAGCCATCATCATGACAGCTTTTCTGGCCGTGATCATATTTTTAAGAGTAATGCCGTGATAATATTGAGGAATACAGAATGAGACAAAGAAAAACAAGAAATCTTGAAGAAAAACTGGAAGCGCTCTCGGGTTATATTATTGACGACCCGGCCGGGCTGCGCGGCAGATGGCGGAGCATTTATAAGAACGGGACGAAGGAGAGTCCGTTTTGTCTGGAAATCGGCTGCGGCAAAGGGAAGTTCCTGACGGAAACGGCAAAGGCTCATCCGGACTGGCTGCTGCTGGCGATCGAAGGCCAGCCGAGCGTCGCACTGCATGCGCTCCAGAGGATTGATGCGGAAGGCGTGGAAAATATTTTTCTTGTGCTTAAGTATCTGCGGGAGATCCGAAGTCTTTTTGCCGACGGGGAAATTGACCGCCTGTATCTGAATTTCAGTGATCCATGGCCAAAGCTCAAACATGAGAAGCGTCGTCTGACCAATGGGAAGCGGCTTCTGGACTATGCGAAGATCATTAAAAAGGGTGGTTTCATCGAATTTAAAACTGATAACGATGGCCTTTTTGAGTATTCGGTGAAGCAGATCGAGAAATGTCCGGTACTGGAAACAGTTTTTATTACAAGGGATCTGCACAGCGATGTTCCTTTGTCGGAAATAATAACGACGGAGTATGAAGATAAATTTTCTGCGCGCGGGAAGAATATTAATTACATAAGCGCAAAGGTGCTTTGACCGGTGACTCCGTACCCGGAGAAATCCGGTTCTTTCTGACAGCAGACCAAACAGTGCGTTCGTTGCGTCCGCGATTTCTGTATGATGCGTGGACGCTTTTTTTATTTTAAATGCTTTGTTGCTGCAGAGATTGCCATGCTTGTGTAAAACCGCTTGCAATCTTTGTGTAGTAAAGATATAATTAAAGGCAAAGATTTAGTTTAAAACACAAATTTCAGATTATTATGGAGGCATCAGTTATGGCAGAGTATATTATGGCACAGCAGAACGGAAGAACGATTCCTGAGGAAGATACGATTTTCGGGGTCAGCACACGCGCGAATAAGCGGATTGCGGAAGTCGGCAAGGAAAATGTGATAAACGGCACGATCGGGGCGCTTCTTGATGACGACGGGAATCTGATGGTTTTGTCGTCTGTAGATGAAACTTTTAAGTCACTGACTCCGGTTGAATACGCGCAGTACGCGCCGATCGGCGGAACGCCGGGATTCAGAAAGGCCGTTGTCAAGGCAGCCCTTAAGGAATATAAACCGAAAAGCCAGGTATGCGCTGTCGCATCTCCAGGCGGAACCGGCGCGCTGAGACTCGCGTTTTCCAACTACTCACAGATCGGCGACCAGATTCTGACCAGCGACTGGCACTGGGGGCCTTACGGTAAAGTTGCGGGTGAAATCGGACGCAGTGTCACATCGTTTAAGTTGTTCGACAAAGATGGACATTTTAACGCGGCTGATTTTCAGGCTGAGGTCAATGCGCTGGCGGCTAAGCAGGAGACGATTCTGATCGTTCTGAATACGCCGGCACAGAACCCGACAGGCTATTCGATGACCGATGACGACTGGCGTAAAGCAATCGAGATTATTTCCGCAGTACCGAAGGACAAAAAGATCGGTCTGGTCGCGGATACAGCGTACATTGATTTCGCGGGTGATGAGGATGAGGCAAGGTCATTCCTTCCGATACTGGAAGATGTGCCGGAAAATGTCATGCCGATGCTTGCGTTTAGTCTGTCAAAGACGTTTACGCTGTACGGACTGCGCTGTGGGGCGCTCATCGGGTTTGCCCGGACGGAGGAAATCGCGGAAGAGTTCGTCCGTGTCTGCGAATATTCGGCGCGCGCTTCCTGGTCAAACTGCCCGAAGGCCGGTCACAGCATCATGGAGCGTATTTTTAACGATCCGGATCTGTTGGCGCGTGTAACGGCT
Source organism: uncultured Eubacteriales bacterium (assembly GCA_900318155.1). GTDB lineage: Bacteria > Bacillota > Clostridia > Peptostreptococcales > Anaerovoracaceae > Aminicella. The sequence continues at coordinate 9,840 of ONJN01000216.1, read as the reverse complement.
GAAAGAAAAGAGATCAGAGACATGCTGCTCGAGCGCGGCCGTGCCTTTGAGGAAGCCGCGGCGAAGGAAGGCGTTCCGATGATGCCGTTCAGCGGAGGATTCTTTGCGGTTATCCCATGTGACAACCCGACGGAGCTGGGACTGAAGCTGGAAGAAGAGAATATCTTCCTCATTCCGTTTGGTGAAGGTTTGCGCGTATCGCTGGCTGCGATTCCAATCGATAAGTGCCGCGTGGTTCCGGCAGCCGTGAAAAAGGCGCTGGGTTAACAGTATTTCATAAGCTGGCGGGCCGGCAGCCGTTATCACGGCTGTTGCGTCCTGAAACCTGAATGAAAAAAAGCATAGATTTGTATAATTGAAAAAACCGGTCGCATTTTCGTACTATAATTTCGGAAATACGAATCGGTTTTTTCTTTTAATCAAACGTCGGAGAGAAGAATGTCCGGTTCCCCGGCGTTTATATTTCTTTCATTTAAAAAAAAAGAGCTGGCGCATTTGCGACAGCCATATGGAGCGGGCGATGAGAATCGAACTCACAACCTAAGCTTGGGAAGCTCATATTTTACCACTAAACTACGCCCGCGGAAAGATGATTTTAGGGTGCGGTACCCGGATCGTAAATTATCTGCTCAATTGTTCATGGTCGCAGAATTACGCTTGTCCGAAAACAACTCTATCTGAGATCAACTTAATATTATTATACTATCAAACAGCGGAATCAGCAAGGTTAAAAGGGGAACGTACCTGCGTCCCCTGCCGTTCTATTCATCATCTTCTTCATCCGAATCATCGCTGAAAGTCAGGCGGTCGCGTTCTTCCTCCGTAAGATCCTCGTACTCTTCAGGACTAATCAGATCGTCTTCTCCGGAAACATCACTCAGCTGAAGCAGCCACGACTCATACGGCAGTTCATTGATTTCCTCCGGCACATCGTGAAGCCGTTCGTTGACATCCTCGACCGTTCCACTGACCGGCGCCAAAAGCTCTTCCGCGGTCCGCACGGACTCAATATCAGCAAAAACTTCGCCGACTTCCAGTTCATCACCGATCTCCGGCAAATCAAATGAAAGAATATCGCCAAGACGTTCCTGTGCAAAATCGGTTAAGCCGATAAACACATTATTTTCATCGTCTTGCTCGACCCACAAATGGTTTCTGGAATATAACAGCTGTTCAGGATCTCTCATCAGATTGGCCTCCCTGGTCAGATTTCAGAATCTTTCCGTAATGATTTCCGGATCTTTATCCTGAATTCATTATAATCAGTGAAATATTCCCCGTCAATGACCCTGTGCATGTATACACGATTATTGCGGGCGTATTCCGGCCGGATGCAGGCGGCGGTGTTTTCAGTCAGTGTGCCGTAGAAGAGTTAATACGGGGCGGGAGGCTTTCCAGGTGCTTTATTTGGATGTGGCAGGCAGATATGGTAAAATGAATTTAATATTTTTTTGCAGTTAGAATTCAAACTGCGCGGGATTTTCACGGATAAATGGGAAAAGCCGGCTACAGGAAGAATGGGATTTACGGACAAAGGGAAAAGAACGGGGATTCAGTAAATATGGGCATGTTTGAAAAAATCTTATACACTCTTAACAAAAAGATACAGCTTACAGATTATGAGCTGACCGTGGATCGAAATCTTCCGGAAGATGGTCTCCGGATCGTGCAGGTGTCAGACGTGCAAAGCGAATACTTTGGGGAAAGTCAGAGTTTTATTAAAGAGACCGTCCGGGAGATTGAGCCGGATCTGATCGTTTTGACGGGGGATCTCCTGGATCGGAACAGAAAAGATTTCACGGCTGCCATGGATGCGGCAGAGGGGCTGACGGACTTTGCCCCGGTGTTTTACGTTGACGGCAATCACGAAATGGACATTTCCTTTGATGAGACCCGGGCTTTTTACGCGGAACTCGCGGCAGCGGGCATCTGTATCCTGTTCGATAAAGCGCATACAGTTCCGGTTCGGGGCGGGCGGTATTTTGTCAGTGTCATGGGTCTTTCTGAAGCGACTGTATTTCATGCGCACGGGCAGTCCGGCGGGACCGGGAGAAAAGAGCGCCGCCGGTATCAGGACGCATCGGTCATCACGCAAACGATTCACAGGCTGGCCGGCGAGTCCGGCGCCCGTGGCGGGAGCGACGCTGACGGAGCATCCACTGCAGGAGATAAGAGGAATCTCAGAATTCTTTTGTCGCATGAACCGCAACTGATAGAGTATTACGCGCATCCTGCGATCGATCTCGTTTTCACCGGTCACGCGCACGGCGGCCAGTTCAGGCTGCCGGGCGGCCGGGGTCTGTTCGCGCCGGATCAGGGCATTTTCCCGAAATATACACAGGGCGTTCACAGGTGCGGCAAGACGCAGATGATTGTAAGCCGCGGGCTTGGAAACAGCCGTTTTCCGCTGCGCCTGAACAACCGGCCCGAGATTGTACAAGTGATTGTGAAAGCACCGTGCTGATAAGTTGTGGTCACAGGCGTTGGCATCAAATTTTCCTGTTGCAGGTGGTATAAAGAAAAAACTTTCTATATTTTAATGGTGATGTTTTTGGGATTGATATATTGACAATATATGCCATAATTGGTAATATATGAATGCAAAAGGGGTAAGAAAAGTCATATGAAATGAAGAAAGGAGAAAGTTTACTATGGCTAGAGGGAATGACAGAGAAATTACATTTGAAATCAGAGAACATCTTGGAATCATCGGAAAAAGGAACAGCGGATGGACCAAGGAACTGAATATCGTCAGCTGGAACGGCCAGGAGCCGCCAAAATTTGACATCCGTGACTGGAATGAAGATCATACGCATATGTCAAAAGGCGTCACGCTGTTTTCGGATGAGATCCGCAGCCTGGCAGAGGTGTATTGTGCATATGCCAATCTGGATCTGTCGGAAAACACGGAAACGGCGCAGACGGTACCTTTCTGAATTTGATTGTCGGCATGGTTTCGGCTGCGGCCTGAATGAAGGCTGAACAGGCATAGATCGTGGCGGAGCTGTGGCTATTCGGCGCGATGTAGCTTTTGTAAATACGAACAGCTTGTGGTATACTGGCAGGACTGAAGGATAAAAGACGGCGCGCGGAAGCGCGCCGGGGATTTTGTCGATAGTTGCAGCATGAAAATGGAGGTACGCTGATGAAGATCAGATTGAAAACGGATTTGAACGGGGATTTCAGAGTGGTCGAGGTGAAGGCGGGGATTACACTTGAGGAGCTTTGTGCGGAGTTTAAAAACGAGTTGCTGTACGATATATATATTGCAAAGGTCAATAATCAGTATAAAAGCCTTACTTATCGACTGGAAGATGTCTCCTGTGAAGATGATGGTGACGCGCCGGCTGATCTTACGGCACCGGAAGCTGCCGGCAGCGAGGATTGCGGTTCAGATCATGGAACCGCTGTATCAGACGCTGAAACGATTCCGGGATCTGAATTGACGAGCGTCGAGCTGCTGGACATCCGGACGCAGTTTGCCTGGAATGTTTATCAGGAAGGTCTGTCAATGGTCTTTATCACAGCAGTTAATCAGGTGCTGGCCAGGAAGCGGATCGAGATCGCGAATTCACTTAATCAGGGGCTGTATACGGAGATCGACGGGATGCATCCGGTTCCTGAGAATGTGATTAAACAGATCAGAGCGCGGATGGAGGAATTGATTCTCCGTGATCTGCCTTTTGTCCGGGAGGAGAAGCCGAGAGCTCAGTTGCTGGAAGAGCTTGAAGGGATGGGCGGTGTTGACAGTACAATCGCGCTGATCAAACAGATGACGCAGGCCGAGACGCTGTACAGTTATTCGCTGGATGGACACACACAACTTTCCTACGAGGTTATGGTGCCATCGACGGGATACATCCGTTGTTTTGAAATCAGGCGCTATAAGAGCGGGATTTTGCTTCGCTTCCCGAATATGTATTCAGCAGCAATGCTGCCGCCATATATTAATCAGCGGAATCTGTATAATGAATTCAGCAATCAGACGGAATGGGATCAGATCGTCGGGGTCAACTATGTGGCTGATCTGAATGAGAAAGTTGAAGATGGGAGTTATAAGGAACTGATTCTGATTTCTGAGGCATTGAAGGAAAAAAGGATTTCAGACATTGCGGATCTGATTACAGCTAGCGGGAGTCGCATTATTCTGATTGCCGGGCCATCTTCCTCAGGGAAAACGACGTTTGCGCGTCGGCTCGCCGTGCAGCTTCGTGTCAACGGACTACATTCCCTTTGTCTGAGCACCGATGACTATTTTGTTGAAAGAGATCAGACTCCGCTTGATGAGAACGGTAAAGTGAATTATGAAGGGTTTGACGTATTGGATCGCGATCTTTTCTGCAACAATATGAACGACCTTCTGGAAGGTCGTGTTGTTGACCTGCCGGAATTCGATTTTATCAACGGGACAAAGATTTTCGGGAGAAGACCGACAAGGATCGGGGATAACGACCTTATTATTATTGAAGGCATTCACGGATTGAATGAAAAGCTGACAGAGAAAATCCCACACCGGGAGAAATATAAGATTTATATCAGTCCGCTGACGCAGCTTAACGTGGATGAACATCATCGCGTTCCGACGACCGATGAGCGGCTGCTGCGCAGACTGGTGCGGGATTATCAGTTCCGGGGGCGCAGCGCGGCGCAGACACTTGATCAGTGGCCGCTGGTACGTGTCGGTGAAGACAAAAACATTTTTCCTTACAGCGACGAGGCGGATGTTTTATTTAATTCCTATCATGTTTATGAGATTGCCGTGCTCAAGAAGTACGCCGAGCCGTTGCTGGAAGAAGTAACTGCCGATAATCCGGCTTATGCGGAAGCGCAGAGGATTCTTGATTTCCTGAAATTCTTTAAGACGATTGAAGATGATTCAGTGATCGTGAACAATTCGATTATTCGGGAATTTATCGGTGGAAGTATTTTTGTATAGTGAATGGAAAACGGATCCCTGGAAGCTTTTGCGTCCGGGGATCCGTAATTACTTTCGGTTTTTTATTTCACTTTACTCTTTAAGGCACTTTGCATACGATCATTCGCAGTTTTCCGTTTTCATCCGGTGGGATTGAATCCATCCAGTGATAATCAATACTGAACGGATGTTTGAATTTCTCGTTCAGATCGCGGGTGAGTTGTTCTTCCACTTCTTCCTTTGTCCGTTCCGATTCGGCGGCATTATGTACGCACTGGATCAGAATGTGATCGTAGGTGTCCTGAATAAAGCGGATCTGAAGGACATCCGTGCAGTGAGCGATGATCGGCGCGATTTCAAAGAACGTTGTGACTTCACCGGTATCGTAACGGAAAAAGTCATTCATCCGCCCCTGGACGCTGGTGATGAAACGTGCGCCGCCTCTGGTAACCGAAGCTGCTTTATCCCCCACTACATAATTAATCAGAGGGAGATCGGTTTTATAAAGAGGTGTGACGACGATTTTTCCCTCGTCCGCCAGCCGGTCCTCATCATCGTAAATATTTACAATAAAAGAGTCGTTATGCACGACGTATTCTTTGCTGTCACGGATTTTGACCATGCAGGCTCCGGCCTCTGCCGTTCCGTAGGAGTCGATTATTCCCGGCCCCAGCACTTCGGTGAAGAGTTTCCTGGCGATATCGTCCGTCTTTTCTCCGGTCGGCACAAAGAACTTCGGCTGATATATATCACTGCTGTTCTGCTTGCAGTAGAGGCAGAGCCGCATCAGCTCGGTTTTGTTCATATAGAGAAAATCCGGTTTATATTCGTTGACCTGCCGGATCATATCTTCCTCCGGCGCGTACTGGTTCAGAAAACCCCGGCGCAGGATTCCCAGCCGCTGAAGCGTGGTGTCGTAGCCGGCTGATACGCTGTGGGCGCTTTTTCGGCTCATCGTTTTTCCGAAGAACGGATTGTACCCAGCCAGCATCATCACCCGGAACCAATTTGCCATCATATACGCTTTTTCCCGCGGCGAGAGAAGGATCATCAGTGGCTCTCCGGAAGAACCGCTGGTCGTGTCGCGGTACCAGTTTTTGTATTTTGGTTTTTTATCCTCTTCCTTCATCCAGGCGCGCAGTTCCTCTTTCTTAAGGAGCGGAAGCTTCACCAGATCAGCGGCTGTCCGGATATCTGACGGCTTCACTCCCGCGCGGTCAAACCGTTCCCGGTAAAATGGAATACGATACGCCTTTTTTACCAGCTTGCGGATACGTCGGTTTTGCGTCCTGATAACACCGGAAAAATCCTCCGGAATCTTTTTTTTCATCTTTGCCAGATCCGTAAAGATCAGGACGTTTACAAGTTTCTTCTGCAGATTTTCAAACATAATTCATCCCCAGTCTGATTGAGTGACGCGAGGCGCTTTCTGCGCCGTCACTTAACATTGATCGTAATATTCTCCAGCGCCCGGTGAAGTTCTGCCGTCGCGGCTTCCAGCGTTTCGCCTTTCGTGATAACGTGTCCGATGCGGTGCGGGCCGACCCGAAACGCGTGAACCTCGTCTCCCGGCGCGCAGTCAAACTGAACTTCCACAATATTCGGGTTTTCCGGATTCCGGTCCTCCTGGGTGACGATGATCCCGTCCCGGTCACTGCTGAGCAGCATGCTGGCGTTCGGCGTCAGCACGGGCTTTCCGTTTCGGTATTCTGCCGGTTCAAAGGATACCTTCTCGCCCAGAGCCACCCGGATAATCTTTTCATAATAATCGTAACCATAGTAGATGGAAACAAGCTCCGCCAGACAGGTCGCGCCCGAGCGGCCGCCCAGCTCCAGAACGAAGGTTTTATTATCCTTCATGATGAAATCCGCGTTAATCGCGCAGTTATCCAGACTCATTGCCGCGATGGCTTTTTCCAGCTGCTCTCGGATGTCGGCCAGACATTCTTCAGATACATGACCCTGGGTAAGACTCTCGAACGGCGCGTAGTGCCCGATCGGTACGCCGGTATCACCTTTAAAGACGTAATCTCCGTGAGGAAGGATGAACTCGACCTTTCCGTCCTGGACAAAGGCCTGTGCGCCGAATTCGTCTCCTTCAATGAATTCTTCGACGATAAAGTGGTCAGCGTGCGTGTTTTCCGCAGCGTTGTTCCGGGCCTTTTCGAAATCCGCGGGGCTGTCCACCCGCGTGATGCCCCGGCTTCCGGAGGAGTCGACTGATTTGAAGATCAGCGGAAATTCCAGATCGGAAAATTTATCCTGATAATGCTCATCCGCAAGCGCGACTTTACGGAACCGGGCTGTACGCACACCGTATTCTTCATACCGGGATTTCATTTTCAGTTTGTTGGAAGCGATCTCCGCCGCGGCAGCCGACAGGCCTCTGAGACCGAGTTCGTCACAGACTTTTCCGATCGTGATTACGGCGACGTCGGTGCCTGCGGTGACGATTCCGCTGATGTTTTCTTCTTTTGCGACCTTCAGGATCGCCTCATAGTCGACCGTGTTTTCATAAACGACTTTGTCCGCCTCTTTAAAACCCGGATAATTTCCGGGGATGCTGCAGACAATGGTATAAAGGCCGAGCCGTTTTGCGGTTTTTATAAGCGGAACCTGGTACACACCGGCTCCGAGAATCAGTATCTTTTTCATTTTCTATATTCCTTACCCCTTCGGGGCACTTTCCTTTCTGCCTTGCTTCCCTTCATATACATGTCTTACCACAAACTGCGGGTTATTTCCGATCGTCAGGAAGATTCTGCCGATGTATTCTCCGATCAGACCCAGAAAGATCATAATAACACCGGAGAAGAAAAAGACCGCGCACATCAGAGACGACCAGCCGACCGCGGTGAACGGGTGAAGCAGTTTTCGGACAATAACGATAATCGCGCCGATCAGGCCGATCAAAGCAATCACCGAACCAAAACGAACCGCGATCCTGAGCGGGACAATGCTGTATCCCATCATATTTGACCACAGAGACACCAGTTTTTTCAGCGTGTAGTTCGACTTGCCGTAGGCCCGCTCAAAATGCTCAATCGGGACACTGGATACATTGCGCGTCGTGCGGAGAAACAGGCCCTGCAGATGTGTGTGTTTGCTTTTATACTGAATGACGTAGTCGCGGACAAAGCGGCGGATGATCCAGTAGCTGGAGGTTTTCATATCCTTTGTCTTACCGATCAGGATCCGGGCCGAGATGTAATTCACCCAGCTTCCGAAATTCCGGAAAAGGGAGTGTTTTTTGTCCGGATAATAGCCGTAAACGATGTCAAAGCCTTTATCAAATTCCTCTAACAGAACCGGAAGCTGTGACGGATGCGTCTGCATATCGTCATCCATTCCGATCAGAACGTCGCCGGACGCGTGATTCAGGCCCGCCAGAGTCGCGTTGTGCTGGCCGGAATTGATTGCCAGCTCGATCACTTTGACGTAATCATGATCATCTGCCAGTTTCCGCAGTTCGCAGACGGTCGCCCCACCATCCGGCGAGTGATCGTCCACGAGCACAAACTCAAACGGCGTCCGCCCGAGTTCCGTCATTTTTTTCGCCGTCAGTTCCACGACGTTACGGATTGTATGCGATGAATTGTAACACGGTATAACAATTGAATACATTTCTATTTCTGTTCCTTTTTCAGTGGCTTCATTTCTAACATCTATATTATATGAATAAATGTAAAAATAGTAAAGTGTTTGGCGCCAGAGAAAGTGTTTGGGGATTTCACAGATTACATTTCTTTGGAAAATGTCAAAAGATATAGATTGAATTTCAACCAGTCTTGTATTTGCGAAAATTATTACACAGTAAGATTAACATAATGAAATACTATCTTGAAAAAATGCGGGGGAAGAGGTTACAATTAAAGAAAATTCATCCAATATTCAAACAACTTGCATATAATGATGTTTTATGAAGGGAGAAAAAGCATGAGGCAAAAATCAGAGAACACATCAGTCAATTTAAAAGGCATCCTGCTCAGGGGAATCCTGTCAGTCCTTCTGGTGGTTGTTCTGACGATGACGGGAATGTCGGTAAATCTGTTGAAGAATGACGGAGCGGAAACAGTTGTTCATGCCGCGGCGGCTTTGTCCAACCCCCGTATTGTTTCAGATTCATCGATGACGGCCGGGCAAAAAGTAACCTGGGACTGTGTCTGGTTCGGATCGTATCCTCAGACGGAGATCGTGGATCAGGAGGAGACCTGCGGTACGTACAAAAAAGACTGGGAAAAGACTACGGATTATGTGGCAGATGATTTGCTCTACAATGAGCTGCGGAACCCGGCCGGATGGGTCGGCAACGTCGACCGGACTTTGGACGGGAAGAAATATCGTCGAATCACGGAATTTGATGCAACTACCTCGTGTTCAAATCTCAGCTATTATAACTGGAATGATTCAAACAGCTATCACTACTTCCGCTATGACAAAATCAAGTGGCGGGTGCTGAATGTTTCAGGGAATCGTGCCCTTCTGCTGGCCGATCAGGCGCTGGATTGCCAGCAGTATAACACTGATGATTCACCAGTTACCTGGGCCGACAGCACGATCAGAAGCTGGCTGAACGGGTACAATGATTCGACAAATAACTGCGGCACGGACTTCACTGGTAAGAATTATATCAACAGCGCGTTTTCACCAATAGAACAGGAGGCGATTATTTCAACGAACCTGGACAATACGAAGACCGGAGCTTATTCGAATAACAATGGGGGAGCGAGTACAACCGATAAAATCTTCCTCCTGGCTTCTTATGACCTTTTTTATACCAATGAATCCACCTCCTATGGATTCTATAAAGAAGATTATTCCATATTTGACGAGGCAAGAAGATGTAACAGCAGCACGTACGCAAAGGCCATGGGCACCTATGCGGGTTGTAACAGCACTTACTTAGGCAACTGCTGGTGGTGGCT
>ONJN01000217.1 GCA_900318155.1 uncultured Eubacteriales bacterium | reverse complement strand
CACTGTGTACATTCCGCAGCCGATGTCCACACCTACGATGTTCGGCACCGCTTTGTCCGTTATGGTCATGGTCGTGCCGATCGTACAACCTTTGCCCGCGTGTACGTCAGGCATGATCCGGATTTTTGAGTCCCGTGTGATCTCATAATCGCACATCCTTCTGATCTGTTCTATGGCCATATCCTCAACAACACTCGCGTAACATATGGCCGTATTCACTTTTCCTTTGATTTCAAACATTATTGATACCCTCTTTCCTGCTTCAATTATATGGCTGAGATTCCCATCAGTCAGACGGGATCTTTACCGTCAAAATAAAAAACTGCCTATCTCACACAAAAAGATAAACAGTTTCTTCACACTTTATAGTTGCATTACTGAGCATTACATCATCTGCTGCGCCCGCTTCTGTCGCTTATCTTTTTTTGACATGACAAATAACCACTTCCTCCATAATTGAAGTGTGGTTCGTTGATTGATTTGATTGCAGCTGACAAATGCTTGTAAAGTAACATCTCTAATTATAATCCTTTCGTTTTTTCTCAAATAGAATAATACCACAATTATGAACGGATTGCATTATACCTGTGGTTTAAAAATTTTGTCATTTTCGGAAATTGAAACAGCGCCTGAATAACATACGCCACAGATGACATTGGAATAGAAATGCGAAAGGAGTTTGGAAGCTGAAACTTCAGGGGATCTTTTAATGATCGTTGATTATTGGAATGATAAATGATATGATAAATGACACGATAAATGACATGATAAATCATAAAGGTATTGATTATGGAAAAAAGAGAAACAGAAACATTAGAATTCAAAAAGTCAACAAGTGAATTAAAAGAAGGTGTGATTTCTCTCGGCTCTATGCTGAATAAACATAATTATGGACTTCTGTACTTTGGTATAAAGAATGACGGGAAAGTTGTAGGTCAGATGATTGGCACATCGACTACATCGGATATCTCTAAAGCTATAAAAGACAATCTGAAACCAAGAATCACACCCTCAATAGAAATAGTGCAGGAAGAAGGGATCGATGTTATCCGGGTTGAAGTCCGTGGGGAAGATACACCGTATTCTTCTTACGGGCGATACTATATTCGCTCCGATGATGAAGACTTACTAATGACAAATACACAACTGGAGGCTTATTTCCTAAATAAAAACTATGATTATTCCAAGTGGGAAAAAGAATCTACGGACTATACTATAGACGATGTTGATGAAGACCTGTTGATCCGCTATGTGAATGAAGGCAATGAAAGCGGGAGAATCAACTTTTTATTCAGGGATACAAAAACGACATTAACAAAACTTGAGCTGTTGAACGGCGATCATCTGAACAACGCGGGTTATTATCTGTTCTCGGACAAGAAACCATTACTCCTGAAACTGGCAATGTATCCAACGGATGAGCGTATCAGCTTCAGCGACATGAAACAATTCAAAGGCAATATATTTGAATGCATTGATGAAGCAATTAAATACGTTACGAACAACATTCGCTGGCGCGCAGAAATCAAGGGTATGACAAGAGTAGAGATTCCTGAAGTACCGGTCGAAGCATTCAGAGAAATCATCGTTAACAGTTTCGCTCACATGAAAATCAATCCTGCATCCAGCAATGAAATATACATCACACCAACGAAAATTCATATATATAATCCGGGGCCGCTTGTGCCCGGAACTGATCCTAAAATGTTTGCTTCCGGAGAACAGGGATCAATGATCAGAAATCCGTTGATTGCGACTGTTCTGTATTACAATAAAACGATCGATGCTTTCGGAACCGGATTTGAGAGAGTATTTCGGATATGCAAAGACATTGATTATAGATACAACAGCAATCAGTTCGGGTTTACCTTTGAGTTTATCAGACCAACTGATGACATGATAAATGAAACGATAAATGATATGATATATGATAAATTAACCAATGATGAGCGGGTAATATTGGAACTCCTTCGTAAAAACGGCCGCAGATACACAAAGCAGGCTATGGGTGATGTCATTGGAAAATCTTTGTCAACAGTCAACAGAGTGATCAGAAGCCTTACTGAAAAAGGTCTGATTGAACGAGTGGGATCAAATAAAACCGGCTACTGGATTTCCAAATCGTAAAGGAGATTCAAAATCTTTGATTTATTAAACTAAAGCAGCGTAAGTCCGATAAGCATAAGTAAACGGTCAAAAAAAATTACACGCTGATGAAGGGTGATGAGGT
>ONJN01000219.1 GCA_900318155.1 uncultured Eubacteriales bacterium | reverse complement strand
CTGACATTACGTAGCATTTTTCTTTTTGGCGAGGTGTCCGGTGGAAGGAGAAGATGATGAAAGTGAAAAAAGCTCCGGCGCTGCAGCCGCAGCCTTGGCGCGGGGTTCAGTCTGGGTCGGAACCGCCTAAATGATAATCATTTAAAAAATAGAAAGCCTTGAAATCGTTGGAATTTCAAGGCTTTATTTGGCGGAGAATGTGGGACTCGAACCCACGGGGCTTTCACACCTTACTCGCATTCCAAGCGAGCTCCTTAGCCGCTCGGTCAATTCTCCGTACTGCTTAATGCGCTATATCAGAATAGCATATGAAAAGAGGTTTTGCAAGGATTTTCCTGCAAAACCTCGTAATTTTCTTTTATTCCAGCGATTTGGCCCCAAAACAGGCCCAGCGTTTGCGGTTTCATGCTCCCGGCGTCTGCCCCGGGCCGCCTGCATCGGCAGCCGAGCCGGATGATGCAGATGGCCGTGTGGTGATCCAGCCTGCCCCGGGCCGCCCGTCCCGGCATATCAGACCCGGTTCGTATGATTCGGCGGGCGTCGATGCGGCGGAAGGGGGGCGGCGAGCGCTATTCCAGTGAGCCTGAGACTGCGTTTTTCATTTCGGTGACCGCGATTACGGAATCGTGGAGGATTTTTTTGTCGCGGAGGCCTTTCATGGCCAGCGGGATTCTGACGCCGGTTTCCTCGTGGACGGCGTCGATGCAGCGGAAGCCGTCCGGCTCGTCCGGGAGGCCGATGGAGTTTGCGACGCTCTCGGCGAACTTGTACGGGCTGGCAGTGGAAGCGATCACTGTCGGTGTTTTGTCGCCGGTCGTTTCTCTGTAGTCGCTGTACACTTTATAAGCTACAGCGGTGTGTGTGTCCAGCAGATAGCCGTTTTCGCGGTACATTTCCCCGATTGTCCGGTTGGTGGCCTCAACGTCGGCAAAACCGCCATAAAAGTCTTTCAGGCCGTCTCTGATTGACTGCGGTACTTCATATTTCTTCTGTGTGTCGAGCCGGTTCATCAGTTCCGCGATTTCAGCCGCGTCGCTGCCGCTCAGGTGGTAGAGCAGGCGCTCGAGGTTGCTGGACACCAGGATGTCCATCGACGGTGAGTTGGTCTGGTAAAACTCCCGGTTGGTGTCGTAGACGCCGGTGTTGATAAAATCAGTGAGGATCTTGTTTTTGTTGGAGGCGCAGATCAGTTTATTTACCGGGATGCCCATCTGTTTTGCGTAGTATGCCGCGAGGATATTTCCAAAGTTGCCGGTCGGGACTACGATGTTGATTGGGTCTCCGGCGGCGATTTCATTTCTCTCAGCCATTTTTACGTAAGCGTAGACATAATACGCGACCTGCGGCACAAGACGTCCGATATTGATGGAATTCGCGGACGAGAGGCGGATTCCTTTGTCCAGGAGTTCGTCTCTGAAAGCGTTGTCATTAAAGATATTCTTTACACCGGTCTGCGCGTCGTCAAAGTTGCCTTTAACGGCAAAGACGTGTACGTTGGCGCCTTCCTGCGTGATCATCTGACGCTCCTGAATCCGGCTTACGCCCGCGTTCGGGAAGAATACGATAATTTCCGTTCCCGGCACATCGGCAAAACCTTCCAGCGCAGCTTTTCCGGTGTCCCCGGAAGTCGCGGTCAGAATGCAGATCTTTTTGTCCTCTTTTTCTTTTTTCAGCGCGGTCGTGAGCAGGTAAGGGAGGATGGACAAAGCCATGTCCTTAAATGCGGCGGTTTTTCCGTGGTAAAGCTCAAGGAAATCGGCGCCGCCGGCTTCAGTCAGCGGAACGATTTCCGGTACTTCAAATTTGGTGTCGTACGCGCTGTCAACGCAGTGATTCATTTCTTCAGCGGTGTAGTCGTCAAAAAATGCGTTGATGACCGGCAGGGCGATTTCACGGTACGGTTTGCCGATCATGTCTTTTATGTCAAAAGGCAGCTTCGGGATCTCGGTCGGGACGTAAAGCCCTTTGTCCGGGGAAATTCCCTGGATGATCGCCTGAGCGCCGGTCAGTTCTTCGCTGGCACCTCGGGTGCTGATGAATTTTCTCATAATATATACTCCTTAAATTTTTGGTATTCTCTTGACAAAATACAATTCTCAGTATAATATATATATCGCTGGCTTTCAAGTTTCACTTTCAGGAAGCGTGCAAATAATTCAATACATGTCGCCTTGGTCAAGTGGTCAAGACGCAGCCCTCTCACGGCTGAATCAGGGGTTCGACTCCCCTAGGCGATACCAACACGACATCCCGCTGAAGAGATTGAAAATTCAATGCCTCAGCGGGATGATTTTTTTCGTTATGACGAGGTTAATCAATTATTAATCAGTTTTTAATCCATATTTAATCAATACATAATCCATATGGAAAGAGAAAAGACTGAAAAAGAACAGTATTATCCGGGTATTAAATCTGTGCATTCACCGGCATTAAATCCGTGGATTAAGTCTGTTTTTTTGGACAGCCGGTCTGATAGTATCATATCAGACCGGGGCGTAGAATGCCCGGAGTG
>ONJN01000221.1 GCA_900318155.1 uncultured Eubacteriales bacterium | reverse complement strand
GGATACACAGCACGGACAAACGCTGTATCCATAGTATTGTCGGATGTGGAGGAAGATAATACTGTTACTATCGTTTATGAAGCAGTAGATAATGACAAGACGGTTGCATACACTATTGTTTCAGAAGACAATTCCGGGATTACCCTTGCCAAAAGGGCAAGACACGGCGTTGTCGGGCAGAGGGTCACTGAAGTGGCAGAGCAGCGTGACGGCTATTCTGTTGAAGAAGACCGGCAAAATATAGTGCTGTCAGATAACGAGTCATCAAATGTCATATATTTCATTTATTCAAAAGATGAAACAGGCAGCGGTACGCCCACCGGAGAACAAAGCATCAATGGAAAAGAACCGGATGGGACAGAGGATCCAAAAGGTGCAGAGACGGATCAGGCTGATGGCGGTGGCAACAGCGAAATACCTTCGACAGCTTTGCGTTATGGAAACCATATCTATTATGCTGTCAATACAGATACAGTGCTGTCGTTCTGGCAGGCAAAAAGCTACTGCGAAAGCCTTGGCGGATATATGGCGGTCATCAACGATGACGATGAGAACACTGCATTATACAATTATGTATTTGACACCCTGGGATACCAGAGCGCTTACTTTGGACTCACTAATGACGGGACAGGCGGGAAATGGTATTGGTCGGATGGATCTGATTACGAGTATGAAAACTGGCTCGATGGTCAGCCCGATAACCTGAATGGAGACGAGCATTATGCCCTCTTTTATTATAAGGATACGCCCTACAAATGGAATGATGGCGACTTTGGCTTAGATGACTCCGGAACTGTCACATTTCTGGTTGAATGGGATGAGGAATGATCTTCCAAGGGGATGAGTAATGATGTCTCTTGCCAGGTCTGGTCTTTCAAAACAGGATGTCCCAAAGACTGATTAAAGGACTCATACGAGCACGCGGCCCGGCTCAGAAAACAAGGTGTTTCTGCGCCGGAGCCGCGTGTATTTTCATTATGCGTCAGGAACTCATGAGCTTAAGGATATCGGCATCATTGCTTCTGGATTCCTGGTAGAGCTTATACAGATAGAAGTTTTCCTGTGAGAGGGCATATCTTGTCACTTCTTCCATCAAATAGTCAGCAGGATCTTCGGCTGTAAGATAGTTGATCACAAAGTAATCGAAATCATCATATGGATCCAGGTCACGAAATCCGCATTCCTTCAGGATAAGGTCCAGTCTTGCCCTGTCCAGAAACAGCCGTGCAGGACTGACCAACTCGCTCGCGAAGAATAAAAGAAAACATATGAATGTGGTTCTGTCCAGGTCAAGAGTTCCTTTTAAATATTTTCTGACAGTGTTTTCCCCTACCCGGTTCTTCTGATAACCTCTGTTGTCAGAGTCCAAAGAGGCTTCCCGGTCCAGCTCTTCTTCCTGTTTTTCCAGTTGCTCATCCAGGGCGCGGATAATTTCAAGATCATCCATTTTGGTATACTTTTTGTCGTAGCACCTTGCTGCTGCCGCGAGCTTCTGGATGTTTTTTCGGGGAAGCTTTTTCAGGTCGCCCGCCTGCTCGAGCAGGATCTGCATCCAGTCAAGGCTGACATATCCGAAGAAAAACTCATTGAATTCCGCATAGAGTACTCCGCAGGAGATGGGTAAATCCTCGAGAGAAGTGCGGACTTTTGCCGGAGGCAGCGAGCTTCTCATGATTTTTGATGCTCCCTGAAATACTGACAATTCATCCATCATATCCGAAGTCCTGTAATGACTGCGTTTTGAAGAGATCTTCAGATAATATTCTATTTTCCGCTCAAGATAAAACCACAGGTATTTACAGAAATAATACCTTGTTTTTTCTCTGACAACAGAAAAATCCCTTATATTTGACCTGAAATATTCCACTAATTCTTCCGGGGCTTTTATGTCGGACAGAGCCGATTCCATATGTCTGGTCTTGTGCATAGTCAGAAGCTCCGCATTGCCGTCGATATTCGAGTTGGCACCAATGTATTTTCTCAGAGTATTTAAAGAAACGCTCTTCTGATTAAGCAGATCAGCCTTTGGTTCTGAACGGGCTTTCACATCCTGCACAATTTCCGAAAGGTCCCGCCATTCCTGGTATGAAAGCCCCTTGTTGAAGGCAAAAAGAAGGCTTGCTTCCCAGAGATTCCTCGCGTATAATCGCGCGAGCCCGTATTCCTGCAGCTTGTTGTTGAGCTCTT
>ONJN01000223.1 GCA_900318155.1 uncultured Eubacteriales bacterium | reverse complement strand
TTTGCTTTACCATGAACCATTGAGCTGGAACAAGTTGGCCGGCGTCGGCATTTGCATTGTCGGTCTGGTATTCATTAATATGAAGTAAGCACGGAGATAGGCAATCTAAAGAAAATTCTGTTATAATAGAGCAAGGTTTTACCGATAATAACTGGAGGAAAAAATGAAAGATATAAGAGACAATTGCAGAATTGCGCTAGTTCAGGCAGAGCCGGTGATGTTTGATAAGGATGCATGCGTGCAGAAAGCGCTGCGGTACATAGAAGAGGCGTCCGCCGGGCAGGCGGAGCTGATCGTATTTCCGGAACTGTTTATTCCCGGCTATCCAATCGGCATGAACTTCGGCTTCAGCATGGGCAAAAGAACCGAACCCGGACGAAAGGATTGGAAGAGATATTACGATGCGTCTTTAATTGCAGGCGGCCCTGAATTCGAGCAGCTGGCAAAGGCGGCGAAAAAGACGGGAACATACATCAGCATCGGGTTCTCAGAGCGGGACACTGTCAGTGGAACGCTATACAACAGCAATGTCATTTTTGAACCGGATGGAAGCTGGAAAGTACATAGAAAACTCAAGCCGACCGGCTCAGAACGCGTCGTATGGGGAGATGCGAATCGAAATTATTTCCCAATCACAGAATCACCATGGGGACCGATCGGCAGCCTGATCTGCTGGGAGAGCTATATGCCGCTTGCCAGAGTAGCTTTATATCAGAAGGGCATATCAATATACATTTCACCGAATACGAACGACAATCCGGAATGGCAGGCGACGATTCAGCACATTGCGATTGAAGGCAAGTGCTTCTTCATCAATGCTGACATGATCGTTCGAAAGGAATCCTATCCGAAGGATCTCTGCACACTGGAAGATATCGAAAAGCTTCCGGAGAAAGTTTGTCGCGGCGGCAGTTGCATAATCGATCCTTACGGGCATTACGTGACAGAACCGGTATGGGAGGAAGAAACGATCATTTATGCAGATCTGGATATGCAGCTTCCGGCTGCGTGCAGGATGGAACACGACCCCGTCGGACATTACGCAAGACCGGACGTATTGGAACTGCTTGTAAAAGAATGATCACCCCAAAAGAACAAGAAGACGGTGAATGTTAAGGATTATAAAAAGACATCCAAGAAGATAAAGAAACTGAAGGGCGGAAAGAAATACTACGTCAAAATCCGCACATATAAGGCCATCAAGGGGAAGAAGTTCAACTTTAAAAGCCAAAAGCCCTCGTTTGTAAAAGCGAGGGCTTTTACATTGCTGAAAAAAGCCCAAGAAGTGTGCCTTTGCAGAACCGTTATTAACAAATGCAGCACATTTATTTACAAAATATGGAAATTATGGTAATATTTACACCACAGGACAGACGTGTGTGGAGCTGTGTGGGTCTTATATGATATACACGTGGGTCATTGGACCCATGGATTTTCATTAGCAGATCCACATCTCATCCATTTAGAAACGAGAAATGGGTCTTTTCACCATAGCATATGGGTCCAATGACCCACGTGTCCTCACCAAAAGACCCACGCGGCATATTCAACGATTTGAAAGGGGTTGATGGAATGTCAAGGAATATGTTTATGGAGGCAATAAAAACCGAGCAGAGGCGAATTCAGCGCTTCATCGATTTGAGCCGTCCGGATGGCACAGAACGCGGTAGCCTGTATGTCAAGAAAAGGGGAACCCAGCTCTATGCCTATGAGCGTTGGCAGCAGAATGATGGGCCTGCGCACAAGGTCTATCTCGGGAATGTTGAATCGGAGGCGGCACAGAAGCTTTTCGCGGACAAGTTCAAGGCAAAGAGGCTGACATATCTTCAGTACAACCAGAAGTTACTTGAGAAAATGCAACGGCAGTACCGGGAATATGACTTCGACAGCATCGTTGCGGATATGCCAAAGACATACCGCATGACTGCAAGGAACTGCAGCTTTGATCAGCGCTATGAAGAAATCAGAAAATGGGCTAAGGCGCCTTATCAAAGAAATACACATCCGTTTCCAAAGGCTGAGATTTACGCAAAAGACGGGACACGTGTGCGGTCCAAGGGAGAGTGCATCTGGTATAACCTCTTGCTTGAACGAGGGATTCTATTCCGCTATGACTATGCTGTAACCTGTACCGATCAATATGGAAAACGTAAAACATGGTATCCTGATTTTCTGGTTCTATGCTTTGATGGAACGCTTATCCTCATTGAGCATTTGGGATGCATGGATGATCTCTCCTATTCCTTGGATTTCGGAGAGAAGAGCTATTGGTATTTCCAGGAAGGTTTCATATTAGGTAAAAATTATTTTGTGACTAGCGATGATCCAGATCACGGAACAGACAGCCAGATGATTGCCAGGCACGTTGACCGGATCGAGGAGATGTTCTACGGATTTTGAAATGCGAAAAGGGTAAACCGGGAAAAGAAAAGAGTAAGCCGGGAAAAGAAAAGGGTATGCCGTGGAAAAATGAACTGATTAGACCTCGCGATGTCGACGAAGAACAGCTATTATATGCAGTTAAATTATAATGCGAGGAATGATGCATAGGGTGTGCTATAATAAAGCAGTAAAGAAAGACAGGTACCATGACAGTTAACGATATCATCATCTACATTATGATATTCTTCTCTCTGGTCGGAGCCTTTGATTGGATCATCGGCAAACGCTTTGGACTTGGAGAGAAATTTGAGGAAGGGATCGCGACCCTTGGTCCGCTGACGATGGCCACTGCAGGCATTTTGGTTCTAACACCGGTCCTTGGAGATATTCTCGGTCCGGTCGTTGTGCCTTTTTTTCGTGCGCTCGGACTTGATCCGGCCATGTTTGCCGGCATGATGATGGATCTCGATGTAGGCGGGGCGCCCCTTGCGGGAGAACTGGCAGATTCAAAAGAGGGCCTGATTCTCGGCGGCTACATCGCTTCGTCAATGCTCGGCGCGACGATCATTTTTAACATTCCTGTCGGACTGGGTATCATCAAACAGGAAAACCGCAATGATTTTGCTCTGGGTACTCTGATCGGCATGATTACTATTCCGTTCGGCGTGATTGCCGGAGGTCTTGCCGGTGGCGTTAGCCTGACGTTTACCTTGATCAACACGATTCCGGTGCTTGTTCTTTCTGTCATCATCTGCATCTGTCTAATGAAGTGGGAAAGGACCATCATCCGCGTCTTTACAGCCATGGGTAAGGCGATTCTCGCTATAAACGTTTTCGGCATCGGCATCGGCGCGATCGAGCTGTTCACGAAGTTCCATGTATTTCCTGAAACTATGCCTCTCACAGAGGTCTTTATCATTATCGGCCGGATCGCAATCATTCTCTCAGGTGCATTTACGCTGGTTGCATTATTGACCAAAGTCTTCGGTGGACCGCTGGAGAGAGCTGGTGCCAAAATCGGCGTAAACGATATCTCTGTAGCTGGATTTCTAGTTGCGCTGACCAACAGTATCCCGGTCTATGGCACGCTCAAACAAATGAACCAAAAGGGCAGGATCATGAACTCTGCCTTTGCTGTTTCGGCCGCTTTCGTATTCGGAGATCATCTCGGCTTCATGGCCGGCTATGCACCGGATATGATAACGCCAATGGTCATAGGCAAACTTGTCGGTGGGTTTACTGCATTGATTCTGGC
This sequence comes from uncultured Eubacteriales bacterium, assembly GCA_900318155.1. Taxonomy (GTDB): domain Bacteria; phylum Bacillota; class Clostridia; order Peptostreptococcales; family Anaerovoracaceae; genus Aminicella. The sequence goes on along the minus strand of ONJN01000223.1, from coordinate 2,048 downwards.
TGCAATTATCTGCAGCCGACGCAGAATATAAGTCTAAGTTTAGCAAAAAGGGTTGGGGATATTCAGAATCTGTGTATCTATATTAGTATAAGGACTGAATAATAAGTGTATATCATTTATTGTGGAGGCAATAATATGACAAGTATAATGAGAAAGATAATGATCGCTGCGCTTTCGCTGGCGATGGTCGCATGCTTCATGCCGCAGATGAACACTCCGGTATATGCGACGGATGGAGACCCTGCCATGGTGGCGGGAGCAGAAAGTGTGCTGAAGGGAACTGCCAATACGGACAACGCGCAGACCGTATGGTATGCGGGAAAAACATGGTTCGTGATCAGCTTTGATGGGACAGGAAATGAATACACAAAGCCGAATGGTGCGATGACACTTCTTTCAACAGGCGTCTTAGGACATGCCGGATTCAATGAGGCCTCTAATCCAGGAAACGATTACGAGGGTTCTAATCTGCAAACCACTGTGAACGGGTTGTATGAGAGCCTTTTCAGTGACAAAGAAAAGAAGGCGGTAATGAACCGAAATCTTGAGATAGACGAGTACAAGAGTTCATGGCCGTATAGCACTGGCGTATCTGGTACTGAAACGTCCGGCTATCTCTGGCCGCTGTCAACTGCAGAAGCAAATATGTTACCTAGTAATATATCTAAAGCAGTGGATGAATATGGGAACGGGCTGTGTTGGTGGTTGCGTTCACCAGGCAACTTAGATAATAATATAGCATTTGTTGGTGGTACTGGTGTAGTCGATTCTTGGGGTCAACATTTCTTGCATTCTAATAACGTGCGTCCTGCTTTTGATTTGAATCTGTCATCTGTCCTCTTCACATCTGCCTCCGAAGGCGGCAAATCCTCCGGCGACGAAGGCACTCTGAACGAAGTGGGAACTAATAAAACAAGCGAATGGAAACTGACCCTTCTGGATGACGGGACGGTCTCAGGTCTGGACGACCATAAGGACTTTGAGATCGATCCTGCCGGTATCACAGCCGACCCTGCAGCAGGCACAGTGACAGTGCCGTACAGCGGAGCTGTTGCGGGAAATCACGAATATATCTCCGCAATCATCAAAGGCAGCGATGGTAGCATCAAGTATTATGGAAGGATCGCAAAAGCATTTGCATCCGACGATGCTTCCGTTTCGATCGATATCGCCGGCAAACTCCAAGGCGGAGATACGCTCTGGGTATTCAATGAACAATATAACGGCGACAAGACCACTGACCCGCCTGCGTTTACAGACTACTCAAGCGCTCTGAAGGAGGTCGCAGTTCCGAAAACAAAGCTCATCATCACTGCCAATGACCAGTCATATGTATATAACGGTCAAAAGCAGGGTCCGGCAGATACGGCTTATGATGACCCAGCCGAGATCGCTGAACTGGTCAAGGTCAGCGGCCTGTGGAAAGGCGATTCCCTGACAAGCATCATAGTTGATGGTCAGGGACAGGACATTGGGGAGTATCCGCTTACGCCTTCCGGTGCTGCAGTCAACGGGAAAAGCGCATCTGATAAATACGATGTCGTTTATGTTTCCGGCAAACTCAAAATCACGAAGAAGGCAGTTACTTTCTATACAGTTACATTCGCAGACGGTCTGGGCAAGATACTGAAGAAACAGAAGGTCGAAAGCGGTAAATCCGCGACAGCCCCGGCAGCACCGAAGAGAAGCGGCTATACCTTCGCCGGCTGGGATAAGGACTTTACCAAAGTCACAGGGGACATGACAGTGACCGCCAAGTGGAAGAAGAATGCAAAACCGGCTCCAAAACCATCTCCGGCTAAGATAAGCGGAACGCTCCTGGCGAAGATGACAGCTAAAGGCAGCAAGAAGCTCGAGGTCACATGGAACCAGATCAAAGGCGCGTCAGGCTATGATATTTTCTTCGTCAGATGCAACCACAACGGTAAAACGGAAACGTTAAAGAAGGTCGATACCGTCAAAGGCAACAAGACCTTCAAGTGGACCAAGAAAGGTCTGAAAAAGAAAAAGGCATACAAGGCCGTAGTCAAAGCGTATGTGATGAAGAA
>ONJN01000224.1 GCA_900318155.1 uncultured Eubacteriales bacterium | reverse complement strand
TCTAAAACAGAAGCGGACGTTGCCGAGATCGCGGCACAGTTTGACGGCGGAGGCCATAAAAGAGCGGCCGGATGCACGATTTACAGCGGAGCGGAAGATGTGTATCAGATGGTTAAGCAGGCGGTTCTTGATTATTTGAAAGCCTGAATGAAAAGTTTGCGATAAAATTATTTTGTCAATAAGTGAGAACAATGATCAGGGAAGGTATTATCAATATTAATAAAGAACAGAACATGACTTCTCATGATGTTGTCAGCAGGATTCGCAGGATCATTCGTAAAAAGCGTGTCGGACATACCGGGACGCTGGACCCGATGGCAACCGGCGTTCTGCCGGTATGCATCGGAAATGCGACGAGAATCATAGAATACCTTGATCTCGATCTGAAGAAATACCGATGCCGGATGCAGCTTGGACTGTCTACAGACACGTACGATATCTGGGGAAGGACAATTGTCCGGTCATCGCCCAGGGAGGTTGATCGGATCACGGAAGATGATGTCCGCAGAGTGTTGAAATCCTTTTCCGGACGGATTGACCAGACTCCACCGATGTATTCCGCGTTAAAAGTCAACGGGAAGCGCCTTTATGAGTATGCCCGGGAAGGAAAGACGGTCGCGGTCAAAAGCCGACGCGTTTTTATTCCGGAACTGGAGATTGAAGATGTCCGCCTCGGCAGAGGGCTTGGAAGCACGGTCACTTTTTCGATCCAATGCACCAAAGGTACTTATATCCGGTCTGTTTGTCATGATGCGGGAGAACTGCTCGGCGTTCACGCTGTGATGTCCGGACTGGTACGGACGAACAGCGGAATCTGGGACCTGGAAAACGCCAGGACGCTGGATGAGCTTGCAGCGATGTCGGAAGCTGAACTGAACGGCGTCATCGGTGATCCGGATAAAGCACTGACGCATTTTGGGGAAATTCTGCTTTCTGAAAAAGATGGAGCGCGGTTTGCGAATGGCCAGCGTATCGGCGAAAGCAGTCTGAACATATTAAAAGCGCCGGAATTCGGCGACAAAGATTTTTACATACCAGTGAGTGAAGAATATCGGAATATGTATCTCGTTTATTCCGAAGCGGACGGCAGAGAAAAGGTATTCAGAGGAACGGCGATTCTGGATCGGGCAAAAAAAAGCATAAAGCCGAAAAAAGTATTTGTCAGCGGAAATGGAGGATTCTAAATTGATCATATTTAACAGTCTTGAAGAAATTGAACATGCAGAGCCGGTTGCGGTTGCTCTCGGTAATTTTGACGGAGTTCATCTCGGCCATCAGAAACTGATCAGCGATTGTGTAAAATACGCGAAACAAAATAAAATGAAATCCGCGGTCTTTACTTTTTTGAATCATCCGCGGAACCTGATCAAAGACAGACCCGATGTTTTGAATATTACGTATAATGAGGAAAAAGCGAAGATCATAGAATCGCTCGGCGTGGACATTCTGATCGATATTGAATTTACAGAAGAAATTATGAAAATGGATCCGATTGAATTTGTGGACAGGCTTCTTCTTGACAAACTGGATATGAAAGCTGCTTTCTGTGGATTTAATTACAGATTCGGGCATAAAGCGGCGGGAAATCCGGATATTCTCCGCAATATCGGCGTGGACAGAAACTTTACCGTAAATGAGATGGAGCCATTTAAAATCGGTGATGACATCGTCAGTTCGACCCTGATCCGTACCCTGATCGCGTCCGGACAGGTTGAACGCTGCAGGACGTACATGGGCCGCAATTATGAGATCGACGGTGAAGTCGTCGTCGGTAATAAACTGGGACGTACGATCGGATTCCCGACCTCCAATCTGCTGATCGATGAACACATGGTCACACCGCCGAATGGCGTCTATGTAACGTACTGCGTGTACAACGGAATACGTTATCAGAGTGTAACGAATGTAGGTGTAAAGCCGACAATCGGGATCTATAATAAAAATGTAGAGACACATATCTTTGATTTTGACAAAGAATTGTACGGTAAGAACATCCGGGTTGTATTTCTGAAGAAAACACGCGATGAAGTGAAATTTGACTGTGTGGATGATCTGAAGGAGCAGATTGTCCGGGACTGCAGGGAAGCGCGCGTTTTCCACCGTGAACTGGCCGCCGCTGAAGAAAAAAGTAAAAAAGCAGGTTTGCCTTTATCAAAGTGATGATGACAAAGAATTAATATCCTTTGTCCGCTTTTTATTTCACGAATGCAACTTGAATACAGTGCGATTCAATGCTATAATAATTAATTGTTTGTTACCCTTACCGGGTTTCTCGTCACTCCGTCGAAAACTCAGTCAGGGCGTATCTATCTGAAAGGAGAATTAACCGATGATTACGAAGGAAAAGAAAGAAGCCATTATTAAGGAATACGCAGTTAAGGAAGGCGATACCGGTTCCCCGGAGGTTCAGGTTGCGATTCTCACAACAAGAATCAATGAGCTCAATGAGCATCTTAAGATCCATAAGAAGGATCATCATTCAAGAAGAGGCCTTCTGAAGATGGTAGGTAAGAGAAGAAATCTTCTTAATTACCTTAAGGCCAGGGATATTGAGAGATACAGAACACTGATCACACGCCTTGGACTGAGAAAATAATTTTAGCGTGGAAAAAAAAGGACGGGGGACACTTTTGGACCCCGTCACTTTTATAAAGGGCATTTTCTGTCCGGAGAAAAGGGTGGAGACCGGTTCGGCGGAAATGTCCGTCTGCGGCGTATTTGAATGCTGCAGAAGTTACAGTAATAAACAGGAGGGAGTTGTTTATTAAAGATGGCGAGATATACAGATTACAGAACGTTCAAGACAGCCATCGGAGGCAGACTGCTGACGGTGGAAATCGGAAAAGTAGCGGAACAGACAAATGGTGAAGTGCTGCTTACGTACGGAGATTCTGTTGTACTGGTAACCGTGTGCGCATCAAAGAATCCGAGACCGGATATCGATTTTCTTCCGCTTAGCTGCGATTACGAGGAAAAAATGTACGCGGCCGGAAAGATCCCGGGGGGCTTTATCCGGCGGGAAGGACGGCCGAGTGAGAAAGCGACTTTGTCTGCGAGACTGATGGACCGCCCGCTGAGACCGCTTTTTCCGAAGGGGTTTTTTAACGATATTGAAGTTGTGGCGACTATTATGTCTGTTGATCCGGACTGTGAAACAGATATTATGGCCATGCTGGGATCTTCTGCCGCACTGTCTGTTTCCGATATTCCCTGGGATGGCCCGGTCGGTTCCGTACGTGTCGGGCGCGTAAACGGGAATTTTGTGATCAATCCGACGCTGGCGCAGCGTCAGGTTTCTGATATTAATCTTACCGTTGCGGGAACGAAGGAAGCGATCATGATGGTCGAGGCCGGAGCGAATGAAGTCTCAGAAGAAGACATGCTGGACGCGATTTTCTTTGCCCATGAAGAAATCAAAAAGATCGTCGGATTTATCGATGAAATCGTTGCCGAGGTCGGAAAAGAGAAGATGGAGGTCGAGCTTGCGGAGATTCCGGAAGAAATCGATGAAAAGGTCAGAGCGTTCGCGACCGGGAAAATGCGCGACGCGATCCGTAATTCCGATAAAATGACACGACTGGACAATATGGATCAGGTCGAACAGGAAACACAGGAGCATTTTGCCGAAGAGTTTCCGGAAAATGAAAAGGATATCGCGAGTGTTCTTTACAATCTGACAAAGGAAAATGTTCGTTCCCTGATTCTGGATGACGGAATCAGGCCGGATGACAGAAAATACGACGAGGTAAGACCTGTATGGTGTGAAACCGGCGTACTGCCGCGTGTTCACGGAACGGGGCTGTTTACAAGAGGCCAGACGCAGGTGCTTTCTGCCTGTACGCTGGCGCCGCTGCGTGAAGCGCAGAGAATCGACGGTTTGACGGAGCAGACCGAAAAACGATATATGCATCATTATAATTTCCCGGGGTTTTGTACTGGAGAACCGAAGAAGCCGAGAAGTCCGAGCCGCAGAGAGATCGGACACGGCGCGCTGGCTGAGCGCGCGCTGATGCCGATGCTCCCTGATACCGATGAATTTCCGTACGCGATCAGAGTTGTTTCTGAGGTCCTTTCTTCAAACGGATCTTCTTCTATGGCATCGACCTGCGGTTCCTGCATGGCGCTGATGGACGCCGGCGTTCCGATCAGGCGTCCGGTTGCCGGTATCGCGATGGGACTCATTGAAAGGGTTGAGGAAGACGGCTCCAGCAAGATCGCGATCCTGAGCGATATTCAGGGCATGGAAGATTTCCTGGGAGATATGGACTTTAAAGTAGCCGGTACAGAAAAGGGAATCACCGCGATCCAGATGGACATCAAGGTGCACGGACTGTCCAGAGATATCCTTCAGGCAGCTCTGAAGCAGGCGCGTGAAGGCCGTCAGCATATTATGGATATCATGCTTGAAGAACTTCCTGCACCGCGTCCGGAACTCTCCAGATGGGCGCCGAGATGCATTTCAATGCGCATTGATCCGGATAAAATCCGCATTGTCATCGGGCCGGGAGGAAAGACGATCAACAAGATCGTGGATGAAACCGGTGTTAAGATCGATATTTCCGAAGACGATCTCGGTCTGGTCCTGATCTACAGTGAAGATCAGGAAAGTGCCAAAGAAGCCATGAGCCGTGTTGAGCGCCTGACAAAGGATGTGGAAGTCGGCGAAGTTTATGAAGGCGAAGTCAAGAGGATCCTGCCGTTCGGAGCTTTTATTGAGATACTTCCGGGCAAAGAGGGACTGCTCCATATATCTAAAATGGCGAAGAAGCGGATCGATAAGGTCGAGGATGTCATGAATATCGGTGACATTGTGAAAGTAAAAGTCACTGAGATCGACAGTCAGAACCGGATCAATTTGTCCAGAAAAGAATTGCTGAAATAAAAAGGGACGCAGGTTCTGAATTCAGCTTGATATAACAGACGCCGGATATCCCCCGCCTCTACGTTTTACGAAGGCGGCGGGTTCTGTCTTCGAACGTCGGTGGTGGGTATCAATCCCCCACCGACGCTCTCAGGAGCTGAAGCTCCCGGCGTCTGTTGACGGCGTCGCTCGCGCCAATCAAGAGAGCTTGTTGGAGCTTCGATCCTGATTGAAGAATTCAGTTTATAGAAGGAAGGAACTGTGACCGGAGAAATCTCCGGCCATGAAAGGAAGTTAGTTATGTTTGATCATTTATCTGAAAGACCTGTTGCCGAGGTTCAGAAGGAACAGGTAGAACAGTGGAATAAAGAAGATCTGCTGGCCAAATGCGTGGAAACCCGCGAAGGACAGCCGCAGTTTGTATTTTATGAAGGACCGCCGACTGCAAACGGAAAACCGGGCATCCATCACATGATGGCGCGAACCCTGAAAGACTCTATCAACCGCTATAAGACAATGAAGGGCTTCAAAGTCAATCGTAAGGCGGGATGGGACACGCACGGTCTTCCGGTTGAGATCCAGGTAGAAAAAGACCTGGGTATGAACGGAAAACAGGACATTGAAAAATACGGTATCAGGGAATTTAATGAGAAATGCCGTGAATCTGTTTTCATGTTCACCGGACTCTGGCGCGAAATGAGTGAAAGAATGGCCTATATGGCTGACATGGATAATCCGTACATCACACTGGAGAACGATTACATCGAATCTGTCTGGTGGATCATCAATGAATACTTCAAGGCGGATATGATCTATGAAGGTCACAATGTTCAGGCTTACTGCCCGCGGTGTGGAACAGGACTCGCGTCACATGAAGTCGCGCAGGGGTATAAAGAAGTTAAGGTCAACACACTGACCGTAAAGTTTAAAGTAGAAGGAAAAGAAAACGAGTATTTCCTCGCGTGGACGACGACGGCCTGGACGCTGGCAGCGAACACATTCCTCACGGTAGGACCGGAAATCGATTATGTCAAAGCAAAGATGCTGAAGGGCGATGAGGAAGGAAACATCTTCTACGTGGCAAAGGAACTCGCGGATAAGGTGCTCGGCGAGAATGCCTATGAAGTTCTTGAAGAGATGAAGGGGAAAGACCTGGAAGGCATCCGTTATGAAAAGCTGATGCCGTGGACAGACGTTCCGGAGGACAAAGGATTTTTTGTCACCTGTATGGATTATGTTACGACGGCAGACGGTACGGGAATCGTTCATACCGCGCCGGCTTTCGGTGAAGATGACTATAACTGCGGCATGAAGTACGGATCGCCTGTTTTTGAGCCGGTTGACGAACAGGGAAAATATACGACAACACCGTGGGAAGGCCGTTTTATCATGGAAGACGGACTCGATGTCGATATCATCAAATGGCTCGCAGGCGAGAATAAGCTGTTCGCAAAACAGAAAATCGCTCATGATTATCCACATTGCTGGCGCTGCAACACACCGCTGATTTATTATGCGAGACCGGGCTGGTACATCAGAATGAGCAGCCTGCGCGATCAGCTTGTGGAAAACAATAAAACCGTGAACTGGTACCCGCCTTTTGTCGGAGAAGGAAGATTCGGCAACTGGATCGCGGAGGTCCGGGACTGGAATATCTCCAGATCAAGGTACTGGGGAACGCCGATTCCGATCTGGCGCTGTGAATGTGGCCATCTGGAAGGGGTCGGAAGCCGCGCCGAACTGGCTGAAAAAGCCATCGAGGACGTGGATCCGGAAACTGTTGAACTGCACAGACCTTATGTTGATGACATTCACTTTAAGTGCCCGGTCTGCGGCAGGACCATGACGCGCATTCCGGAAGTTATGGACTGCTGGTTCGATTCCGGCGCAATGCCTTTTGCGCAGTGGCATTACCCGTTTGAACATAAGGATGACTTTGACGAACTGTTCCCGGCTGACTTCATCTGTGAGGGCATTGACCAGACTCGAGGCTGGTTCTATTCACTGTTGGCGATTTCGACGTTTATCATGAACCGGGCACCGTATAAGAACGTTCTTGTAAACGACCTGATTCTGGACAGCAAGGGCAAAAAGATGTCCAAATCCAAGGGCAACACGGTTGATCCGTTTGAAATGCTCGATAAGTACGGCGCAGACGCGACGAGATGGTACATGCTCAGCGTTTCGCCGGCATGGACGCCGACAAAGTTCGATGAGGAAGGTCTGAAAGAAACGGTCAGCAAATTCTTCGGTACACTGAGAAATATCTATAATTTCTTTGTTTTATACGCAAATATCGACGGCGTCAGCAAAGACGACATCCAGTGTGATTACAGCATCCGTCCGGAGCTGGACCGCTGGATCCTGTCAAAGTACAACACACTCCTCAGGGACGTTACGGAATACATGGATAATTATGACCATATGAGAACCGTCCGCGCGATCACTGAGTTTGTTAACGACGATTTTTCAAACTGGTATATCCGCCGCGCGCGTCGCCGTTTTTACGCGGAAGGCATGACCGATGACAAAAAAGCTGTTTACGCGACAACGTACGAACTCCTGGAAGGGCTTGTGCGTATGATCGCGCCGATCGCGCCATTCCTGTCCGATGAGATGTATAAAAATCTCGTTGACAAAGAAGGAAGCGTTCATACAGCATTCTTCCCTGAAACGGATGAGACCAAGATCGACAAGCACATCGAGGAGCGCATGGACCTCGTCAAGAACCTTGCGACGCTCGGCAGAGGCATCCGCGACACAGAAGGCATCAAGGTCCGTCAGCCGCTCAGCGAGATCCTCGTGGACGGCGCGTACAAAGATCTGATCTCCGATCTGACGCCGCTTCTGGAAGAAGAACTGAATGTTAAACAGGTTGTCTTTACGGACGACCTCAGCACATATATGAACTTCATGCTGAAGCCGAATTTCCCTGTAGCGGGACCGATCTACGGCAAAAAGATCAAGGCATTTGGCAAAGCGCTCAGCGAACTGGACGCCGCCGCGTTTAACGCAGAGCTGGAAGAGAACGGCTCTGCAAAGATCGTCCTTGATGGCGAGGAAACGGTCGTTGAAAAGGATCAGGTCGACGTACGCATCAGCGCAAAGGAAGGATTCTCCGTAGCGATGGCCAATAACGTCTTCGCGATCCTTGATACCGAGATCACACCGGAGCTTGCAGAAGAGGGAATCGCGCGGGAAATCGTTTCCAAGATCCAGCAGATGAGAAAACAGAAAGACTTTGAAATGATGGACAACATCCGCATTTATCTGTCCGCTGATCAGGAAGTAAAAGATGTTGCCGGGAAATATGCTGATTATATCAAGAGCGAAACGCTTGCCGTTTCAATCGAGGAAAAATCCGGCCTTGATGAAGTGAACATCAACGGACATAAGACGGGTCTCGATGTAGAACGAGTATAACGAGTGCCGGATTTCCCTTCCTGCAGGGGGCGGGTTCCGTTTCCGAATTTAATTGATGAGGTACGTAATGAAAGAACTCAGAAATCTTACTTTTGAAGAGATGGAAACCCTGGCTGCTGAAGCCGGCCAGAAGAAATTCCGCGGCCGACAGCTTTATGAATGGATCTATAAAGGGAAAACAGACTTCCGAGAGATGAAAAATCTCCCGGAAGTTTTTATTCGCGGAATGGAAGATGAATGGCGGATCGACAGCCTGGAACTGCTGAGAATACAGAAGTCGAAGACAGACGGAACACAAAAGTTTCTGTTCGGGCTCGGTGACGGCGAGGCGGTGGAAAGCGTTTTCATGAAATACAAGTACGGCAACAGTGTCTGTGTTTCATCGCAGGCAGGATGCCGGATGAACTGCTCATTCTGCGCGTCCGGGATCCGCGGCCTGAAGCGCGGTCTGAGCCCGGGTGAGATCGTTTCGCAGGTGCTGGACGTGGAGCGCGAAACGGGGGAAACGGTCAACCACATTGTGATGATGGGGACAGGCGAGCCGTTCGATAATTATGAGAATGTGGCGCGGTTCATTCGTCTGATGAATGACAGACGGGGCAGAAATCTCAGTATGCGGAGAATCACAGTTTCCACCTGTGGTCTGATTCCGGGGATCCGCCGCTTTACAGAGGATTTTCCGCAGGTGAATCTGGCCATTTCTCTGCATGCGCCGTCGGATGAGCTCAGGAGCCGGCTGATGCCGGTGAACCGATCTTATCACCTGGATGAACTGATCCGCGCCTGCCGGGAATACACGGAGAAGACAAAGCGACGCGTTACGTTTGAGTACGCGCTGATCCGCGGCATCAATGATTCGGATCGGCACGCGGAGCAGCTGGCGAATCTGATCAAAGGGATGCTTTGTCATGTGAATCTGATTCCGCTGAATCAGGTCGATGAAACCGGATACACGACGGCTGGCCGCGGCCGCGCTCTCGAGTTCATGCGGTACCTCGAGAGCTGTGGCGTTACCGCCACAACGCGCCGTCAGCTGGGGGCCGATATTGGCGGCGCGTGCGGCCAGCTCCGGTTAGCTGCGCGGTAACGAACTGCGGACAATTCCGGCTGACTGCGGACAATTCCGGCTGGCTGTGCGGTATCGTGTTAAAGTACAAAAAACCACTGAATGAATTTGCGTACTATCCATTGAATGAATTTACACGGTAGTGTATAATGAACAAAAGCTTTTGAGTGATTCACAGGAGGGTACTGCGATGGTGAAAGTAATTATCGGACATAAAGGCTCCGGAAAAACAAAATTGATGATTGATCTCGCGAACCAGGAAGCTGGCACCAGTTCCGGCAGTGTGATTTTCATCAACAGAAATGCCAGGCTTACTTACGACCTGAAATATCAGATCAGAGTCGTTTGCATGGAGGATTACGCAGGAATTACAGACAGCGATGAGTATATCGGTTTCATTTACGGAATCATCAGTTCGGATCATGATATCGAGACAATTTACATCGACAGTATACTGAAGTTCGCGAACTTCTCGCTGGGAGATCTTCCAAGATTCCTCGAGAGACTCGATGGGTTATCGACAACTTACGGAATGGATTTCATTGTGAGCCTGTCCGCCGATAAGGAGGAAATGATCGGTGTAGACTTCTCCAGATATGAGATTTTGAATCAGTAATAGATAGTTTATGAGGGGGCTGTCGTCAAAGGACGGCCTCTGATTTTTTGTCTGACCGGGGCAGCCCCGGTATCCTGCCGGACTGTCTGACCGCAGGAGCGGGAAGGACAGCGGCGGGAGTACAGCCGCGGGAAGTGCAGCGGCGAAGTCCCGGGCCGTGTAAATTAATTTGAAAGGAGAAATCGGCAAAAGACGCCGGAAAAGCTTTGTCTGCGGCTGAAATGCCGATGAATTGCATGAGAATTGAAGGTTTAAGAAATCTGTATCGGGGGCACAGGCCGGAATCCGTATATAAGAGGCAGGAATTTTCAGTGCTGGTGCCGTTTTTTGAGCAGGATGGAGAATTGTATCTCCTGTATGAAAAGCGGTCTTCCACAATGGAGACACAGCCGGGAGATACTTGTTTTCCGGGTGGCCACGTAGAAAAGGGAGAAACTCCGCTGATGTGCGCGGTGCGGGAAACGGAGGAAGAGATCGGAATCCCGAGAGGAAATATTGAAGTCATTTCTCAGGGCGACACTATGTACGGAGCTGCCGGTTTTTCATTATATTCGTTTATCGGCATCTTACAGTATGAAGACCTGGATCTCATTCGTTTTCAGGAAGATGAAGTCGAGGAAGTGTTTTATGTTCCCGTGAAGAAGCTTCTGGAAGTTCGTCCTCAGATTTACCTGCAGCGCATGAAGCCGTTGATTCCTGAGGATTTCCCTTATGACAGAATCGGCATCACAGAGAATTATCCGTGGCGGGTCGGGACCTACGAGATTCCGGTTTATGAGATCGAAGGCCGGGTGATCTGGGGAATGACGGCGAAAATTACAGAAGGCATAATTGAGAGAATCAGGAATTATGAAAATGAGTAATCTGATCCTGGAGCTCGCGGACGTGCCGGAGAGCGCGGAACGAGCGGTGGAAGAGACCGCGGCGGCGGTGCTGAAGCGCACAGAAAACCATCAATGCGGATCGGATGGCGTGAATATGCTGATTCACGGAGAGAATCTTTCTGTACTGAAGCAGATGTCCGGGAGCAGGGAGTTTCCCGGAAAAATCAATATGATTTATGTCGATCCGCCGTTTTTCACTAAGTCGGTGATGTCTGCGGTCACCCGAGCCGGTAAAGAGAGTCTTCGGTATCATGTTTACAATGATCGCTGGGAACACGGTCTTTTTGGTTATCTGAAGGAACTGACGGCGAGGCTGATCCTGATGAAGGAACTGCTGGCAGATGACGGTCTGCTGTTTCTCCATCTCGACTGGCATGCGGTCCATTACGCGAAGATCATCATGGATGAAGTTTTCGGGGCAAAGCACTTTGTCAATGAAATCATCTGGACTTATAAATCCGGCGGCAGTACCAGAAAACGCTTTTCACGCAAGCATGACAGCATTCTGGTTTACAGCAAAACCGGAAAATACAATTTTTATCCACTGACGGAAAAATCATACAACCGCGGATTCAAACCATATCATTTTAAAGGCGTCGAGGAATTCTGCGATGAGAATGGCTGGTACACGTTTGTGAACATGAAGGATGTCTGGCCGATCGATATGGTCGGTCGTACATCTTCTGAACGCACCGGATACGCGACACAGAAGCCGGAGCAGCTGATTCGGAGGATCATTGACTGTTCGACAAAGGAAGGGGATCTATGCGCTGATTTTTTCTGTGGGAGCGGGACATTGCCGGCCGTTGCGGCTGAAAACGGCCGTCGTTTTATTGCCTGCGACAATGTGCGGCCGGCCGTCGAGAAGACGATCCGACGTCTGTCTGAAAAAAAGATCGGGTTTTCTGTATATGAAGCGCTGACAGCACCTGAAGGAGGAGAATCAGAAGAAGCAGCACCGGAAAAAGCAACACTGAAAGAAGAAGTACAGGAACCTGCCGAAAATCCTCTGGACGCGGTGATTTCGGCCGGGAAAACGATCGGTTCGACGGGGGATGCGGAAGTTCGGGTTGCGATCGAGGATGTAACAGTGAATCTGTCAGAAGTTTCTCTGGAACGACGTTCTGCGGAAAAGGCGGAGGCGCTGCTGCCAAAAGACCCTTTTTTGTTCATTGACAGCTGGAGCGCGGATCTTGACTATGACGGAGATGCCTTTTGTCCGGACTTTATCATTGTGAACAAAGACGGGACAATTGACCGGGTTGTTACGAAAAACGCCCCTGCGGACGCGGCATGCGCGCGAGTGAAGATCGTGGACGTGATGGGGCGTGTTATGTATAAGAATTCGTACTATAAGTAATGCGAATGAATATTACGAGCACAGGAGCTATCCTGCCTCATAAAAAGAGAATTATCAATTGCAATTCGCATAAATATACAAATTCAAAAAACAAATTACAAATAATCCTTGCGTTTTTAAGGAGACCGGAGTATTATTATTTTATATTTATGCACCATATTGAATTTTTAGTTTAGAAGAGAGGAAAAATTGAGTTATAAAGTATTCATAGACGGCGCGCACGGCACAACCGGACTGAGGATCCGTACGTACCTGAAGGCCAGAGACGATATTGAAATCATTGAAATCGCTGAAGATCTGAGAAAGGATCTGGGTGAGAGAGTGCGGATGACAAAGGAAGCGGATATTACGCTTCTCTGCCTGCCGGACGACGCATCCAGAGAACTGGCGGCGGCGGCACCGGCAGATGTGAGACTGATCGATACATCTACGGCGCACCGTACAGATCCGGACTGGGTATATGGACTTCCGGAACTGAAGAGCGGCCAGCGTGAAAAGATCAGAAACAGTACAAGAACGGCCAATCCGGGATGTCATGCGACAGGTTTTATTGTTTTGGCCGAACCAATCGTGGAAGCGGGAATCGTAGCCCCTGATTATTCTTTTGACTGTTTCAGCGTCACAGGTTATTCGGGCGGCGGCAAACAGATGATTGAAAAACATCAGTCCGCTGACAGACCGGGCTACCTTGTCAGTCCCGGACAGTACGCGCTTAAACAGGCACATAAACACCTTCCGGAGATGGTGATGATGTCGGGCATTACGGAACCGCCGGTCTTCTGTCCGGTTGTCGGGGATTATTTCAGCGGCATGGTCGTGACACTGCCGCTCCACAGAAAACTGATGAAGAAGCAGCTTTCCGTGGAGGAACTTCGACAGGTTTTCCGGGATCGTTACGCAGGCGAACCGCTGATTCGTGTAATGGATCAGGATCCGGATGACGGGTTTGTTCACAGTGATATTATGAGCCAGAGAAATGATCTGGAACTCTTTATCAGCGGAAACGACGACAGACCGATTCTGATTTCACGTTTTGACAATCTGGGCAAAGGGGCTTCAGGTGCGGCGGTTCAGAATCTGAATATCATGCTCGGCATTGAGGAGACAAAGGGTCTGCTGTAAGTGCCTTTCTTAACGGAGGAGAATAATGAACAGCATTCATATTAAATACGTCGACGGGGGTGTTACGGCCCCTGCGGGTTTTAAAGCGTCCGGGACGTTCGGCGGCATCAGGCACAGTGGAGATAAGAGCGATATGGCTCTGGTTTACAGTGAAAAACAGGGTAATGTCGCTGCTGTATTCACTAAGAATAAAATTCAGGCGGCTCATATCAAGGTTATGAAGAAATTCATACAGGACGGAAAAGCGCAGGCCGTTCTCTGCAACAGCGGAAACGCGAACGCCTGCACAGCGGACGGCGAGGATACGGCCATAAAAACCTGTGAAATGACCGCAGCCGCGCTCGGCATAAGAACGGAAGATGTCATGCCGGCATCCACCGGAGTGATCGGTGTTCCGATGCCGATTGAACCTTTTGAAAGAGGCATACCGGCACTTGTTTCCGGTTTATCTGCAAGCGGTTCCATGGAGGCTGCGACTGCGATCATGACGACAGACACATTGCCGAAGGAATACGCCGTTTCTTTTCCGATCGCGGGAAAAAACTGTAAAATCGGCGGAATTGCCAAGGGAAGCGGAATGATTCACATCAATATGGGGACGATGCTGAGTTTCATGACGACGGACTGTGCGATTTCTGCGGAGATGCTGGATAAAGCGCTGAAAACCGTGATCGAAGACACCTTTAATCAGGTTACAGTCGACGGTGATACGTCAACGAACGACACACTGGCGATTATTGCAAACGGTATGGCGGGGAATCCGGAAATCACTTCGGAGAATGAGGATTTTAAAGCATTTTGCGCGGCGCTTCATGAGATCTGCATTGTTTTTGCCAAAAAGATCGCCGGAGATGGTGAGGGCTGTACAAGACTGCTTGAAGTTCATGTCACCAATGCGCCGACAAAGGAAGCGGCAAGGGATATCAGTAAGACTGTAGTCGGCTCCAACCTGGTCAAGGCAGCCATGTTCGCGGCAGACGCCAACTGGGGAAGAATCATTGACGCGGCCGGTTACGCGGAATCCGATTTTTCCGTCGACAACATCGATGTGACGATCATGTCGGACAAAGGTGAACTGATTGTCTGCAGAGGTACGGCGGCTGTTCCTTTCAGCGAGGAAAAAGCGGCGGAGGTACTCGACCGGGAAGCGGTCACGGTTGAGATTGATCTGCACGACGGAACAGAAGAAGCATACGCGTGGGGCTGCGATCTTACGTTTGAGTACGTACGCATCAATGCTGAATACAGAACGTAGAGGAAAGAATAATGGTATTAAAGAATGATTTGGATAAAGCGGAGGTGCTGATCGAAGCGCTTCCATATATACAGCGTTTCAACGGTAATGTCATCGTCGTCAAATACGGCGGAAGCGCAATGAAAGATGAGAGTCTGATGCATCACGTCATTGAAGACGTAGCGCTGATGAAACTGATCGGATTCAAACCGATCATCGTGCATGGCGGCGGCAAGGAAATCAGTCGCTGGCTCGAAAAGCTCGACATTAAATCTGAGTTTTATAACGGACTCAGAATCACGACAAAAGAAGTGCTTGATGTTGCGGAAATGGTTCTCGGAAAAGTGAACAGCGACCTGATCATGTTCGCACAGTCGCTCGGCGTCAACGCTGTTGGCATCAGCGGGATCGACAGCCATCTGCTCACCGTTGAAAAGCATAAGCCGGAAGGGACAGATATCGGCTTTGTCGGCCAGATAACTAAAGTCAACCCGGAAATCATTTTCAAGCTTCTTGATGATGACGTGATTCCGATCGTTTATCCGATCGGTTCGGACGGAGAAGGGCAGAGCTACAACATCAACGGCGACCACGCCGCCGCGGAGATCGCAAAGGCGATTCACGCGGACAAGCTTTTATATTTGACGGATATCGCCGGTGTTCTGATGGATCCGGATGATCCGCAGTCATTGATTTCCGAACTGTACACGAGTGAAGTGGAAGAATTGATTAAAAATGGAAATATCAGCGGAGGCATGCTTCCAAAGGTTGAAAACTGTATGGAATCGATCAGAAGCGGCGTCAAACGCGTTCACATTCTGGACGGAAGAATTCCGCATTCTGTTTTGCTCGAGGTCTTCACAGACAAAGGAATCGGCACAGCGTTCATCAATGATCAGGAAGGCAGATTTTTTAAAAAATAAACCAAAGTGCTTTTACAAAATATAAGAATAAGGAGCCAGAAAAATGAACAGTGAACAGATCAAAAATCTTGACAATGAATATATCGTACATTCGTACAATCGTTTTGACGTTGTGTTTGATCATGGCGAAAACGCGCGGATTTTTGACAAAGACGGCAAAGAATATATTGATTTAACATCCGGGATCGGCGTAAACTCTTTAGGATTCTGTAATAAGGGATGGATTGAGGCGATCACAGCGCAGCTCGGCAGGCTTCAGCATTCATCAAATCTTTTCTTTCATGAACCTGGTGTCGCGCTGGCTGAAAAGCTCGCAAAAAGAAGCGGTCTGCGCAAGGTCTTTTTCTGCAACAGCGGCGCGGAAGCGAACGAGACGGCGATCAAGATCGCGCGAAAATACGGCAAACAAGGAGATCGGGAGCGCATCAATATCGTATCGTTCAATAATGCTTTTCACGGCAGAACATTCGGTTCGCTGACAGCGACCGGACGTTACATGGATGCGTTTGTGCCGTGCGTGCCGGGATTTGTGCACACGGACATTAATGACATTGATCAGCTGAAACAAGTCGTGGAAAACGATGATCCTGTTGCTGTTATTGCGGAAATGATACAGGGTGAGGGCGGACTCATCAATCTGGATGAAGACTTTGTCAAAGAGATGTATCAGCTTTGCCGTGACAAAGACATTCTGCTCATTGTTGATGAGGTTCAGTCCGGAATCGGTCGTACCGGAAAGTTCTTTTCTTATGAACATTATGGAATCGAGCCGGACATTGTATCCTTTGCCAAAGGAATCGGCGGCGGACTGCCGCTGGGCGGCGTAGTCTGCGGAGACCGTACCTGTGACGTGCTTGAACCTGGTGATCATGGCACAACCTTCGGTATGAACCCGGTAATCAGCGCGGGTGCCAACTATGTTGTGGATACGATTGATGATGCATTCCTTGCGGAAGTTAACAGAAAGGCGGAATACATCCGTGCTGAACTGGAAAAACTTGATGAAGTTTCCGGAACCACAGGACTTGGTCTTATGATCGGAATCGATCTGAAGACAAAGAAAAATGCGGACGTGCTGGCTTCGCTTCGTGAGAACGGGGTGCTTGTTCTGACAGCGGGTACAAGGATCCGGCTCCTGCCGCCGCTTACGATCACAGATGAGGACATTGATCAGGCGCTGGAAGCTTTCAGAAAAGTACTTTAAATCGCTTTGATGGTGAATGGAATAAAGACGATCACATCAATATCTTTATGACTGTCGCAGCGCGCGGCAGTTTTTTTAATCCGACGATTATCGGACTGCACACGGCCGGTAAATGGACAAATGTGCTGTAAATCTGTTGAAAATGAGTGTTTGCAATGGTTTATTGACACATGTTTTACTTTGACTTATAATAAAGTGAAGATAGATATACGGCTCAGGCCGTGATGGTATAGGATTAATCAATTCGTATTATTAAAGGAGTAATCTAATGAAAGTATTGGTAATCAACTGCGGAAGTTCTTCACTGAAGTACCAGGTCCTCGATATGGATGGCGAAGTTCTCCTCGCGAAAGGTCTTGTAGAAAGAATCGGCATGGACGGATCAGTTATCACTCATACGAAGACCGGTGCTGAGGAAAAATGGGTTAATGAAACACCGATGCCGACGCATAAAGAAGCGATTCAGCAGGTTCTCGACGCAGTCGTAGATGAAGATCACGGCGTACTGAAGAGTATGAGCGAGCTGGGCGCGGTAGGACACAGAGTCGTACATGCCGGAGAAGCTTATTCACACAGTGTTGTGATTGACGATCAGGTTATGTCCGTTCTGGAGGATTGTACAGAACTCGCACCGCTGCATAATCCGCCGAATATTCTCGGAATTCAGGCATGCAAAGAGCTTATGCCGACAACACCGATGGTTGCCGTATTTGATACAGCGTATCATCAGACGATGCCGCCTGAATCCTATATTTACGCGTTGCCTTATGAATACTATGAGAAGTACAGAGTAAGAAGATATGGTTTCCATGGAACAAGTCATAAGTATGTAGCTCACCGTGCTGCGGAAATGCTTGGACTTGATGAGAAGCATCTGAAAGTTATCACCTGCCATCTGGGCAACGGCGCGTCCATCACGGCAATTAAAGGCGGCGAAGTAATTGATACATCCATGGGATTTACGCCTCTTGAGGGTCTCGTTATGGGTACCCGCTGCGGCGATATCGACCCGGCCATCATGACGTATGTCGCTGAAAAAGAGAATCTGGATAATGATGAAATCATAGATGTTATGAACAAGGAGTCCGGTGTACTGGGTATTTCAGGCATTTCCTCCGACTTCAGGGACATTGAAGCCGCGGCTGAAAGCGGAAATGAAAGAGCTCAGCTGGCGATGAAGGTGTTCGCTCATAAGGTAAGATTCTTCATCGGCGCATATATCGCGGAAATGAACGGTGTAGACGCGATCGTATTCACTGCGGGCGTTGGTGAAAACGATATCGGTATGAGAGATATTATCTGTGATAACCTCGATAATCTGGGAATCCACCTCGACCTCATAAAGAACAGGGTAAGAGGAAAAGAAGTAATCATCTCAGCAAGCGATTCCAAGGTTAAGATCCTCCTGATCCCGACCAATGAAGAGCTGATGATCGCAAGAGATACTGTATGGAGAGTTTCACTTCTCGATTAGTAAAATGAGGTTCAGACAATCGGGTTTCAGACGCGGATTGTGGTTGTTTCTGCCAGAGATTCCTCCTTTACGTGTTAACAAAATCGACTGCGATTATGTTGACAGGTCCTGGTGCGGGTTATGTTGACAGGTCTGACCACGATCAATAAGACGATGAAATGATAAACTGAAATACGGGCCGTCGCTTTTATGCGGCGGCCCATTGACATATAAAGGCTGACTGTATCTGACAGGTTTTTCGTTAACTGGGGCGGCGTGGAAGCGGCAGAGCAACGGAAGCGGACAAAAAAGGAGCTGTTTTGTACAAAACAACTCCTGTATATTCCATTTGCTTGTCAGCCCGATTACAGTTTACTCATCAGATCGATCATTTCGATCGCGCCGAGCGCGCAGTCATAGCCTTTGTTTCCGGCCTTAGTTCCGGCTCTTTCAATGGCCTGTTCAATCGTGTCGGTTGTCAGGACACCGAACATGACCGGAAGGCCTTCGCTGAGGGATACCTGCGCGATGCCTTTGGAGACTTCCGCGCATACGTAATCGTAGTGTGAAGTGCTTCCCCGGATAACGGCGCCGAGGCAGATGACGGCGTCGTAGTTCTTACTTTTAGCCATTTTCAACGCGGCAAGCGGGATTTCAAAAGCTCCCGGCACGTATACAACTTCAATGTTGTCTTCCGGTATGTCGTGACGTACAAGACCGTCAATGGCACCTTCCATCAGCTTTCTGACAATAAAATCATTGAAACGGGCGCAGACGATGCCAATTTTTACAGTATCTTTTGCGACGACTTTTCCTTCTATTACTCTCATTTTTATTCTCCTTTTTGCAGGGGATACCCCGGGGGTATTTCCCGAATTCATTATATTGAGTGCGCGGGCAGGGGAGAAGTACAGCTTCTTCCCTTTTTGCGTTTACAGACTGTAATCGTAACACTATCGATAATCGATTAATACTCGGTTGTTCTGTTAATAATCAAGGATGTGTCCCATTTTTTTCTGTTTTGTCTTCAGATAAAACAGGTCTCTGGTTGTAGCCGGCATCTGGATTGGAACGCGTTCCACGATTTCCATGCCGTATGCGCCCAGTTCGTAGATCTTCTGCGGGTTGTTCGTCAGAAGCCGCATTGTGTGAACACCGAGGTCTTTCAGAATCTGGGCGCCGATATAGTATTCTCTGGCGTCTCCCGGGAATCCGAGCGCGATATTCGCTTCCAGTGTATCCATGCCCTGATCCTGCAGTGTATAAGCCTTCATTTTATTTACGAGACCGATGCCGCGTCCTTCCTGACGCATGTACAGGAGGATGCCGCGTCCTTCAGTGTCGATCTGTCTCATCGCGGATTCCAGCTGCTGACCGCAGTCGCAGCGGATGGAGCCGAAAGCGTCTCCGGTGAGGCATTCCGAATGGACCCGGCAAAGAATATCTTCGCCGCTTGAGATGTCGCCTTTGACCAGCGCGATATGGTGTTCACCGTTCAGTTTATTTATGTAGGCATAGGATTTGAAATCTCCGAATTTTGTCGGAAGATCGGCGATCGTCACGCACTCTACGAGTTTTTCATACTTTTTTCGGTATTCCTGCAGGGCTTTAATGCTGATGAATTTCAGATCGTGTTTCATTGCGAATTCAGCGAGGCGAGGCGTGCGCATCATTGTTCCGTCGTCTTCCATAATCTCGCAGCAGATGCCGACTGGTTCCAGTCCGGCCAGGCGGAGCAGGTCGACGGTCGCTTCGGTATGTCCGTTGCGTTCAAATACGCCGGTGTCTTTGGCGAGAAGAGGGAACATGTGTCCCGGGCGGCGGAAGTCCTGCGGTTTGCTGGTCGGATCCGCGGCCATTCTGGCGGTCAGTCCGCGCTCAACAGCTGAAATTCCGGTTGTCGTGTCGACGTGGTCGATGCTGACCGTAAAAGCGGTTTCGTGGCTGTCCTGATTGTCCGTGACCATCTGCGGCAGGCGTAGTCTTTCAACGGCTTCCCGTCCCATCGGCATACAGAGAAGCCCCTTGGCGTAACAAGCAATAAAATTAATGTTTTCGGTTGTGGCAAACTGTCCGGCGCAGATCAGATCCCCCTCATTTTCTCTGTCCGGATCATCAGTACAGATGATAATCTTCCCGTTGCGGAGATCTTCGAGCGCTTCCGGAACGGTACTGAATTTAAAGCCTTCCGGAAGCTGCATTTTCTCTTCTTTATCGGCTTCTGTGTTCATGTTTTTAATTTTGTTTTCCATTTTTATTCCCCTCCGTGATTGTTAAAAGGCTGCCAGAAGCTCTTTCAGGCGGGCTTCTGAGTCCTTCGTCTGATCAGCGGGCACATCCGCCGGCTGCATCAGCTGTTCTATATATTTTCCGACGATATCATTTTCAAGATTGACGGTGCTGCCGGGTTTCTTAGTTGAAAGTGCTGTCTGCGCAAGGGTATGCGGGATGATCGACACTTTAAAGGAAGCATTGCCCCTTGTATGATCGACTTCAGCAACCGTCAGACTTATGCCGTCGACTGTGATCGAACCTTTTTCTATAATATATCGCGCGATCGGGTCCGGTACCTCAATCGTGAACCAGACCGCGTTTCCTTCATTTTTCAGGCTGCGCACCGTTCCGGTTCCGTCAATGTGACCTGAGACGATGTGTCCGCCAAACCGTCCGTACGCCGGCATCGCTCTTTCCAGGTTGACGGGGCTTCCCGCCCGAAGCTCAGACAAAGACGTCCGGCGCATGGTTTCCGGCATGACATCCGCCGAAAAACTGTCTTTTCCTATTTCTGTGACCGTAAGGCAGATCCCGTTCACCGCGATGCTGTCGCCGAGCTGCGTCGGGATTTCCGGAACGCCCGGCGCCGGATTGTTTCCGAGCACTTTACTGCAGGAAATCGTCAGAACCTCGTAATCACCGCCGCTTCTTACGGCTTTAATCTTTCCGACTTCTTCAATGATTCCCGTGAACATGGCAGACCTCACTTTCAAGCAGTATATCTTCCCCGATCGTCGTGATGGTCGTGTTTTTCAGCATCACGGCGTCCGGCGGCGCTTCCGTGCCGGTACCGGC
This sequence comes from uncultured Eubacteriales bacterium, assembly GCA_900318155.1. Lineage (GTDB taxonomy): Bacteria > Bacillota > Clostridia > Peptostreptococcales > Anaerovoracaceae > Aminicella. The sequence goes on along the minus strand of ONJN01000224.1, from coordinate 19,005 downwards.
TACCGGCGTTTTCGCGTCACGACCGCCGAAAATTTTAGGCGCGATGTACGTCTGAACTTTATCAACGATCCCGCTGTCAAGCGCGGTCCAGTTGAGTCCGGCACCGCCTTCAAGGAAAATACTGTCGATTTTCATTTCACCAAGCCGTGTCATCAGTTCATTCAGATCGATGTGCCCGTCCGCGTCCGTCCGCACATTCAGGATCACAACGTCCTGATCACGATATGGCTTCAGCTTTTCTTCATCCGTTACCGCAGTGGCGATAATTGTGCGCGGATAGCGCGAGCAGTCGTCAAAGGTGATCTCCGTCCCGCTGCCGTCGCCTTGGGGATCCGCCGATTTCTGCGCGGTCTGAACGACTTTTGCGTCCAGCGGCGTGCGCAGCCGGGTATCGCAGATGATCCTGACCGGATCCAGCCCTTCCGCGTCACGGCAGGTGAGTTCCGGATCGTCCGCGAGGACGGTTCCGATACCGACCATGATCGCTGTGTTCAGGCCGCGGTCCAGGTGTACCCGCCGTCTGGCCGGCGCCCCGGTGATCCACTTGGATTTACCGGAATATGTCGCGATTTTTCCGTCGGCAGTCATGGCGTATTTCATGGTGACAAAAGGTTTTCCGGTGTTGATAAATTTGAAAAATACCGGATTCAGTTTGTCGCATTCTTCACGCATGAAGTCGGTCACGACCTCGATTCCGGCTTCACGCAGGATTGACACGCCTTTGCCGGAAACGAGCGGATTGGGATCTCTGGAACCGATCACGACTTTGCTGATTCCTGAATCAATGATTGCCCGTGTGCACGGTGGCTGTTTTCCGTAGTGACAGCACGGTTCCAGCGTGACATAGATGACAGAACCGGCCGGATCCTCGGCACAGGAAGCGAGGGCACTGCGTTCCGCGTGCAGACTTCCGTATATCTCGTGATAACCTTTGCCAATGATCCGTCCGTTTTTGACAATCACGGCGCCGACAAGAGGATTTGGATGCGTGTATCCGCCGCCCCGGGCAGCAAGTTCGACGGCCATCGACATATAATAGCGGTCATTTTTCTGCTTCTCTGAATTATTCAAACTATTGTCTCTCCGTTTAATAATATCTTTCCGTAAAAAGCCCCGGAATCGCATAAAGATTCCAGGGCAGATAAAATAAGCATAGTAACAAAACTACGATCGCTTCACAAACAAAAACACTCCGGAACAAAAATTTCCGGAGGAGATGCATGCAAAATAAGCAAACTCATCTTCTCCCATCCAGACTATACTGTCGGCTCCGTAATTTCAACGGATCATGCCATAAAAGGCTCGCGGGCTTTACCGCCGGTAGGGACTTTCACCCTGCCCTGAAGATCAACTCACGAATAAATGATAACGCAGCTGTATACAAATGTCAAGGGAATTCAGTGTGTTTGATTGCAAACGGTACTGTTTGATGATATGATAGTACGGTACGAATTTGAACGACATTACTATTTTTAGTCTGGAGGAAAGGGAGATTCCCAGTAGATCAATTATGAAATTAAGGTTTTATTTGACATTATGGTGTTCCAAGATCGTCATCGCGCTGATGAAGGCGACAGGGCATGCGCAGGATGACCGGCCGGGGGTCCTGATTTATAAATTGTGTCCGAACTTCCTTGATTATGTTAAAAAGCCGAAAATCACCGTTGCCGTAACGGGCACCAACGGAAAGACTTCGGTCTCCAGCATGATCGCGGACGTTCTCCGGGTGCAGGGTCATACGGTGACCTATAATGACTGGGGCGCCAACCTGAAAGCAGGGCATTGTATGATTATGGCCAATTCAGTAAACATGTTCAACCGGCCGAAAGTTGACGCGACGGTTCTGGAAGTCGATGAAAAAACGGCTTATGAGGACATGTCCAAAATTCAACCGGATTATTTTATCGTGTCCAATATCGGAAGGGATTCCATGAGAAGAAACGGCCATCCGCTGTATATCAGGCAGTGCATCCAGGACACGGTGGACAGCCTGAAGGAATCCGTCATTATTCTGAACGCGGACGATCCGATCAGTGGTTTCCTGAAGACCAATACGGAACCGGTCTATTACGCGATGGCCGGAGAGCCGGATGTCGAGTTTAAGGAACCGATCATCAAAGACTTTACGGTTTGTCCGGTTTGTCATAAACAGCCGGAATACCTTCACCGGCATTACCTTCATATCGGTGAAGTCCAGTGCCCGAACTGCGGTATGAAGTCGCCGGAGCCGGATTTTAACGGCGTTGAGCTGGATCGTGAAAATTCGGTGCTGAAAGTGCGTGAAAAAGGTTCGGATGAAGTCTTTGAATACAACATTGCTTCAACATCCATCTTCAACGGATTTAATTTCCTTTCCCTGATCGCCTATTTCAGGTCGAGAGGGATTCCGTATGAAGAACTGAAGAGCGCGCTCAGTCAGGTTAAGCTTCCGGAATCGAGAGAACTGACGAGCACGGTTCACGGAATCGAAATCCACAGCAGTATGTGCAAAGGCCAGACCGGAGGGTCCGCCTCGGTTGTCTTTGAGCACCTGTCAAAGGAAAAGGGCAATCTGGAGCTGATTCTGATGATGAACGAGGAATATGAAGGTCTCGACGCGAATGAGACGATTACATGGTTCTATGACACGGACTATGAACTTCTCAATAAGCCGAACATCAAAAGAATCCTTGTAGGTGGCCCGGTTTACGCGGATTATAAGCTGAGGATGAAAATCGCGGGAATTCCGGATGAAAAAGTTGTCTGTATTGAGGATGACAAGAAAATCATCGATTATGTCACGTTCGAGGATATCGATCAGATTTATATTTTGCATGAAGTGAACCGTGTAACGGAAGGACGTCTGCTGAAAGAAGCCATTGAAGAGAAGTTGAGGAGGGAGAAAAATGAAAATTGAAATACTTTTTCCTGAGCTTGTAGTCTTATTCGGAGAAATCGGAAATGTCCGTTACCTGCGCAGGTGTTTCGGGAAATCAGAAATCGTTGAAACGCATAATGGCGAGACGCCGGCCTTTGTCTCCGGAGATGTGGATTTTGTCTATATCGGTTCCATGGCAGAGGAATACTATGAGCTTGCGATCGAGACGCTGCGCCCTTACCTTGATGACCTGAACCGGTACATTGAACAGGGCAAAGTCTTTCTGGCGACCGGAAATGCGATCGATCTGTTTGGCCGGTTCATCCAGTGGGGGGACAAAAAGATCGAAGGCCTCGGTCTCTTTGACTATCATGCGGTCATTGACCGTGAAAACCGCCATAATTCCTGGTTCCTCGGGGAGTTTAAAAACATTCAGATTGTCAGCAACCGCAGTATCTATTCCCGTCAGTACGGCGGCGAAAAAGAGATGTTTATTAAAAAGAACGGCGGTTTCGGTATGAATGACGAGTGTGAATTTGACGGCGTACGAAGAAATAATTTTTATGCGACATCGCTTCTCGGACCGTTCCTGATCACCAATCCGCTGTTCACCGAGTATCTGATCAAACTGATCGATCCGGCAGCGGAACTTTGGAACAAAGAAACGATCATGGAAGCTTACAACAACCGGCTGGCCAAGTTCACCAAACCGAACGCCCGTTTTGTGATGGGCGACCATGGCTGATGGCTGTTGGAAAAGCTATGTGAAAACTATTTAAGAAGATGAAAAAACTCACCGGCAGGGGAGGATGCTGAATTCAGCCACTCCATACCCGCGCCGGTGCTTTTTTGTCCGGAGATGATTTGTCCGGAATCGTGTTATTAAAAAGGGCACCATTTTTCACGGTACCCTGAAAAGATTTCTTTTGTTTCTGCGCCAGCCTCATCATACGTGATTCACCCGGTTTTAACAATCGTGCTGCCGCAGTATGTATCAGTCGTGGATAATGGCGTCAAATACGTGTTTGGAGCCTTTTCCGTCCGGATGATGAACCTTGAAATTGTAGAAGTAAGCCGGGTATTCGTTTCCTTCTATGAGACAAGGGCCTTTTTTACTGATGCCGACGTCCCAGCCGACAAAACGAACCTGCGGAACTTTCAGCGCCGCCTCTTTGGTCATTTGCTTCAGTTCCTCAAAATATGGAACTTTAAAACCGACGATCGGTGTATTTGTGATCGGATGCGTCGCAAAGTCCTGAATGTCGCTGTTTACGGCAGGGTAGTGCACAACACCGGTTTCTTTATCGACCGGCGTAACCATGCCGCCGCTGCAGAAATTGTCCACGATACCGCCGCGGCCGATTCTCAGATAAGTTCCGACGATCTCTGACGTACCGTCCGACTGGACAAAGGTCAGTACGCGGATCGTGTTAACGCTTGTCGGATTCAGCGATGCCATCGTATCGTCCTGATCGATCACTTCCTCAACAAGGAACGGCACCTTATCGATGTTTGCGTCAAATGATTCCACTTCCGCAGGCAGTTTCTGCACGCCTTCACCACCTTCGCCATCAGTCGGCTTCAGCATAAACTGATCTTTATTCTTTGCGAATTCAATAAATTCATCGCGCTGATCCGCTGATGTGATCAGCAGCCAGTCGCGTTTCAGATAATCAGCAAACAGGGTGTTGAATTCCTGTTTATTATGGAAAAAGTGTATATAGTCAAAGTCGTTATATTTGGCAATGTACTGGTTGTTTACGCCGCGCGTGATCACGTCCGCTCTCTGTTCGTCAGTCAGATCGTACATAGAAGCGGAACGGTAATCGACGTAGCCTGCCTGATATTTTAATGCGCATTTAATCGTATCAAAAAAAATAGCCGGTCTGCTCTTGCCCGTCTCTTTATGAAGCAGGTCAATTGTCTCAAAATACTGTTTATAATGCATATTTGCAATACTTTTTATAAGATATTTTGCTTTACCCACGGTATTGATTCCTTTCTGTTCATGCCGTCATCAGACGCTGATGTCCGGTAAATTCCAATTATCAAACTTCATTATAGAAAAGTATACCTATAATAAATATCATAGTCAAGTTGTGATTTTGTGAAATAAAACTAAGAAAATCAAAGAAACTCGGGTTATATGAGAGGCGCCGATATCCTCCGTCTCTTCCGACGGCAGGTAACATTTACGGGCATTCGCTTCGGCCACGATGTGTGGTCGCGTCCGGTGTCCGGAATCCGGGGGTCCGGATCGTGGTTTTATAGGGATGCTTTCCTGCAAGGTGCACAGTATTTCAAGCGCTCGATGGTCGGATGCGGGTGTCGCGTCAGGACATATTGGAAAAGAATGAAATCCCTTTAGTGAGCTGTATTTTCCATAAATGGAAATAAATGGTTGACTTGATAAGGGGAAGCTGTTACGCTGGAAATGCGCCGCTGATAGCGGTAAGGAAAGGAGGGTTGCCTGCGAATGAGGGTTCATATCGGCATATATCTGGAAGACAGGGGATTTGCCGGCGCACTGGCGAAAGCGCTGGCAGAAGCCTGCAGTAAGTTTGAGTTTTCTCTGCCCGTAGGCCGGAAGCTTTTGGATGAAAACAAAGATAAATACGATCTCGTTCTGATGGATGAAGACAGCGGAGCGGAGGAGGGCGGGACGATTTATTTATCTGATTCTGCTGACGGGGCCTGCAGAGGTCTTGACGATGTTGAGACGGCGATCAGAGATTCTAAATCACTGCGTATCTTTAAGTATGAAAAGGGCAGTCTGATCGCGGATTATCTGATTTATTATATTTTTCTGTCTAAAGGAGAAATGATAGAAAACAGAACGGCGCAGGATTTTCATGTGATCGGTTTTACTGGTATATCCGGCCGGTGCGGCGTAACGTCCGCAGCCATCAGTGCCGCGTATATGCTGGAAGAACGATATGGAGAGAAATGCCTGTATATTAACCTTTGTCCGGTTAATGATTCATATCGGTATTTTAATTCCGGGGGTGATCAGAATCTGAAGAAGCTGATTTATTACCTGAGGCAGGAGAGGAGCGGCGGGTTTCCGGTTGATGGTTTTATTGAAACGGATTTTGCGGGGCCCGATTATCTGAAGATGCCGGTGATTAACCGTTTTCTGGCGGAAATAAACGATGAAGTCTGTCTGGAGTTGTTTAAAGTGTTCGGTGAAACCGGAAAATACGATTATCTGATCGTTGATCTTGAGCCGGATCTGCTTTGCCGATCGAATGTGCTGTCAGGGTATTTTCACAATGTGGTTGCAGTGGAGCGGGGGCTTCCGGGAATGCAGCCGGGATATGCTGAGGAAATCGAACGGGAAATCGTGACGAGGACAGGTGCCAGTAAAGTGATCTGCGTGCATAATTTTGTTTCTGGTCAGGATTCTGATGATTTGCGCGGTCTGGAGGGCAGCGGCGCGCCGGGGCGTGTGGCGGTCGGCTACGACCGGAACGCGTTCATTAAAGGGCGCGGGGCGGTGCGGATTGACCTGAACCGTTCTTACGGGCGGGATATCGCGGTGCTGACGGACAAAATCAGGGGGGTTTGTCATGGAGATGAGGCTCTGGAAAATTTATGCTGAAAAGACGGAATTGATCCGCCGGAAAATGCTTGAGGAGCTTTCCCGGGCGGACGGCACAGGTGGTTTTCAGGCTGAGTTCGGTGATCTGGATCGATGGTGCCGGGAAATGATCGAAGAAGAGATTCTGAGTGAAGAGGATATTTCAGTTGCGGAATCCGAACAGCTGATTCAGCGAATTTACGCAAAGGTCAGGACGAGGCTGGGCGTTTTGACGCCGCTGGTTGAAGATGATACGGTCAGTGAGATTATGGTCAACGGGCCGGAACACGTGTTTATTGAGGATCATTGCGGGATACGGCGGGCGGATGTCTGTTTTGAGAGCATCGAGGAACTTGAGGAGATCATCCGGAACATCGCGGCTGGCGTGCACCGGGAAATCAATGAAACAAACCCGATTCTGGACGCGCGTCTCAGGAACGGCTCAAGGGTTAATGCGGTTTATCGGAATCTGACATCTGTGGGTCCGATTCTGACGATCCGTAAGTTCTCCAAGGAAAAAATCACGATCGCGCAGATGGTTAGAGAAGGGACGCTGACGGAAGAATGTGCAGATTATCTGAAGAAACTGGTTCAATATGGATTCAATCTTTTTATTTCCGGTGGCACATCGACCGGGAAGACGACGTTTCTTAATGCTTTGACCGATTTCATTCCGGCGGCGGAGCGGGTGATCGTGATCGAGGACTCCCGGGAGCTGATGATTACCAACGTCGATAATCTTGTACAGATGGAGTGCCATAATGCTAACTCTCTGGGGCGCGGTCAGGTCAGCATGGATATGTTGATTAAAACCAGTCTCCGTATGCGTCCGGACCGGATCATCGTCGGGGAGATCCGTGGGAAAGAGGCGCTGGACATGCTTCAGGCTATGAATACAGGGCATGCCGGGTCAATGTCAACGGGGCACGGGAATTCCGTGGAGGGTATGCTGCGGCGGCTGGAGGCGATGTATCTGATGAACGCGAACATCCCGATGGATTCAATCCGGGCGCAGATTGTTGAAGGGATTGATATCATGATTCATCTGGCGCGGACGGCGGATGGCGTCAGGCGGGTTGTGGAAATTCAGGAACTGGTCGGTCACCGGGATGGGAATTACATTTTAAATCCGCTTTTTCTTGTGACAGAAGAGGGCGGCGTACAGCTCAGCCGCACTGGGAACCGGCTGATCAGGCGGCAGAAACTGATGTGGAGAGGAGGTGATACCGTCGACGGAATATAATCAATATCAGCCGGACAGGGGCGAAAAATTAAAAATAGCGGCGTTGCTTTGTGTGATTCTTTCCGTTGCGGGCGTTCTGTTTTATAAGAGTCTGATTCCGGCAGCGGCGGTTGTTTTTCTGTACAAACCAGCCCTGGCTTATTATGGAAGAATGATGAGTGCCAGGCGCAGAGAGCGCCTCCGTACTCAGTTCCGGGATTTCCTGAGTGTCATCGCCGCCTTTTTCGCGACCGGAAGGCATATGGAAGAGAGCCTGATCTGTGCTGAAAAGGAACTTTCCGCCGTATACGGGCCGGATGAACCGATGATGCGGGAAATCCGGCATATGATTTACAGAATAACCGAAGCCAGAGGGAATGATATTGCCGTATTGCGTGATTTTGAGAAGCGGAGCAGGCTGGAAGAAGTCAGTGATTTTGTGCAGGTGTACGCTGCCTGCCGGGATACCGGAGGGGATATGATTAACGCGTTGAATAAAAGCGCGCGGATGATCGGAGAAAAAATCGCGATTAAAAAGGAAATAGCGGTTATGGTGAGTCAGAAGAAATTTGAAGGGAGAATCATCACCTGTATGCCGTTTGTCATCATTGTCTTTTTAAGGTTTATTTCTCCGGAATATCTGGAAAGCCTATATTCCACCTGGCTCGGAAGACTGCTGATGACAGTCTCGCTCGCCGCCGCTGCCGCCGCATATTATTTGATCGAAAGGATAACGGATATTGAAGTTTGAATTTTTCGGAATGGAATATTTAAAGGTATTAATCGCTGATTTCAGGTATTTTCTGAAAAAAGGAAAAAATCGGCGTAATCTGGTGCTGCTTACCATAGTGGTGCTTATGATCGGCGCGTTTCAGGCCGGCAAAGGGCTGTCCGGGGGTAAGAAATACATTATGGGAAGCGGCAGATCGGTAGCGGCGCTTTCCCGGCAGTCCGGGGATGAAGCGGCCTCGTTTCCGATGAAAGTGACTGCCAGAAAGGGCCGCGTGAAAATGACGGAAGAGATCATCCTGACAATAAAAGGGAAGAAAGCAAAAAAAAACACGGATCCTGCGGAAAAGCCGGAGGACAAGGTTCAGCGTGTCCTGAACAACGCGATCAGTGAGGTCGAGAGTTCAAAGAATAAAAAAGTCGAGCTTCCTCAGTCGCTCAGTGACGGAACGGTACTGCGCTGGGAAGATAACAGCCGACGAAATCCTTTGTCGGTGATTCTGCTGATTCCGGGATTTACCTGCCTTCTTTACTGGAATGAGAAAAGCAAAGAGAAAAAACGCATCAAAGAAAATGAAGATGATGTCGTCCGCTCGCTTCCGTCGTTTAATGATCAGCTGCTGATGCTGTTGAACTGCGGGATGATCGTCAACGATTCCCTGATTTGTATTACGGACGGATACAGCGGGCGTGAGAAGAAAGGGTATTTTCAGGAGATTCTGATCGATATGCAAAAACAGGCGGCTGATACGGGCAAAACGATGGTTTCGGTCTTCTGTGAGCGGGCGAACCGGCTCGGAATCAGGGAACTTTCGAGGCTTGCCGGGATTATTACAGATCATCAACTGCGCGGAAATGATATTACAGGGAAACTGGAGTCCGAAAGTGAAATGCTTTGGACAAAAAGAAAACAGGCTGCGGAGGAACAGGGAAAACTCGCAGAAACAAAGCTAACGTTTCCGCTGGCGATTCTGCTGGTCAGTCTGACGGTGATTGTGGCTGCACCGGCAGTGATTCAGGTAAAAGGGGGTTAAATTATGTTCAGATTCTTAAAAAACAAATCCGGGATGGAAATGGTTCAGGTTGCGATCCTGATCGCGCTGGCAATTGCGCTGGGTGTCATTTTCAGATCGGAAATCACACAGTTTATTAATAATACCTTCAGTGAGCTGAATGGGTAGTCGCAACGGGTTGATAACTGACTGTTTCCGGAGTGTGATCGTGCATTCCGGAAAGTTATTAAAAAGTAAACGAGGCGAGGAATACGTTGAAGCCGCGATCGTGATCCCGTTATTTATTCTGACGGTTCTCGGGCTGATTATGCTGATGCTGTTTTATTATCTGTCGCTTGGCACACAGCTGAAAACACATAAAAACCTCGTCGAGCAGGGCGGGTCAAATAAAAAAGTTTTCACAATCATGAAAGCGGAGGAGCAGACGTCAAAGAAAATGCAGGGCATTGTCGGGATCACGATGAAGAAAGATACTGACGGCTGTTATTATGGGCTGAATGAAGCGAGGACGGTGCGGATACGAGAAGGGATACAGGACAATGGAAATGAATAAGAAAGGTTCGGCAGCTGTTCTGATTATGTTGTTCTTTGTCACACTGCTGACACTGATCAGCGCGTTTATCGCGGCGTCAAAGAAGGAGGCGGTTGAAAGCAGCGTGCGGTCGCTCGGGCAGGTGTGGACGGCCTCAGTTCTGGGCGAATATGATCGTCATCTGCTGGAGCGGTACGGGATTTTCGGGTTTTACGGGCAGCCGCAGGATGTTTCCGCAAAGATCGATTATTATGCCGGAAAATCGTTTGCAGATAAAAGATATATTAATTATCAAGGGAGCCGTTGTTCTTTATATGATTACAGTCTGGCGAACGCAGAGGTGATCCGGAAACAGTTTATAACTGCCGGGAAAGCCGCAGCAGCGGAAGATGCGGTGGATGCGGTTAAGACGAATCCGGACGGTGAAAGCGGGGAAGATCAGGAGAGCGGTGTTGGTGGCGGAAATGACACGGATCGGCCAGAAAATGAGATAAAAAGAAACGAAGTGATCCTGACAGAGCTTCCGTCAGAGGGAACCACGGAAACGGTATCGTTGTCCGCGCTGAAGGAGTCCATAAAGAATCTTGGTTCCTTTGAGGAATTGTATGAAACGGGAACGCGGACGGCTTTTGAGGTAAGCTACATTCACCATTATTTTGGGCATGCCGGTCAGAACGGGACAGCACAGAACCGGTATTTAAAGAATGAAATGGAATATTTGATTTGCGGGAAACAGAGTGACAGCGCCAATAAAAAAGGGATAAAAAGAAGGATTGTCGCCGCGCGTGAGATCATGAACCTGGCGTATATAGAAAAGGAACCGAGAATGCAGGCGGAGACACTGGCAGCAGCGGAAGTACTGACGCCCGGTCCGCAAGCCGTTCTGACGCAGAAACTGCTCGACGCCGGCTGGGCGCTCGCGGAAAGTGAGAATGATTACAGGCAACTATATAATGGTCGGAAGGTTCCGCTGGTCAAGGATTCCGGTTCATGGGCGGTCAGCCTGGAAGCCATTGTTAAAGGCGGTCTTCGTAAGTTAAATGAAGAGGATTCCGAAGAGCTGGAACTCAATAAACGCGTAAACTACATAGAACCGGAGAGCAATAAGGGGAACACTTACCGTGATTATCTCGATATTATGATCTGCGCGATGGGTGAGAATACTCGTCTTCTGCGGATGATGGATCTTGTGCAGATGAACATTCAGTATTGCTACTATGCGGATTTTAATCTCAGGGATTACAACGCGGGGCTGTGTTCGCAGATCGGGGTTAATGGGAATACATATGAAATCAAGAAGGAATATCAGAATGCCTGAATGGGGAATCAGGATGAATAAGCGGGGAAGTTACATTGTTGAGGCCGCGGTTATTTTGCCGATTTTTATTCTCACAGTTGTTGTGCTGGCGGGCATAATACCGTGGATTGCCGTCTGCGAAAACATTACTTTTTCTGCGGCAGACGAAATGAGGCTTGAAACGGTCCGGACGTATCTCACCGACAAAGGGAGTCCGCTTGCTCTTCCGGCACGGCTGAAGAACCGGGTTGAAAGAGAAAACAGTCAGTTATCTACCTTTACTGTAACAGAATATCGATGCGGCTACTCTGAGAATGAGATCGATGATCTTATTACACTGGATTTCAGAGCCGGCAGCCGGCAGAAAAATCCCGCAGGTTCTTTCAGCAGCACTGCGTTCAGCGGAAGTCTGACCGGCAGAGCGTTTACGGGATCATATCATAAAGTAGTATCCGATTACGACAGCAACCGTGTCTGTATCTTTCCGGAGAACGGAACAAAGTACCACGACAGGGAATGTACTTATATCAAAAGCAACTGTGAACTGGTTTATCTTTCTCAGTCTGTCAAAGCATCGTATCATGCCTGTCCGAACTGCAACTCGGAAAACGCAAAAATCGGCACGCCGGTCTTTGTTTTTGAATCTTCAGGCAGGGCGTATCATCTTGGTTCATGCAGGTCGGTGGATCGGTATTTTATTGAAGTCGGGCGTGAGGAGGCAGAAAAGAAAGGGTATACGTCCTGTAAGAAATGCGGAGGTTAATTATGATCGGTCATGTTGAAGTGTGTTGCGGCAGAGCAGAATTCAGAGAGCACCAGAAGCAGATACTCAGTCGGAATCTGAGCGGGCTGTTTCTCCCAGTCAGTTTTATTAACAAGGGGCAGAACGTCATTGCCGTCTACCGGGCGGAAGGGTTCTGCCCGCTGGATCATTATCCTGTCACAGATGCGGGGCGGGCGCTGGATATCGTGATTTGTTTGATTAATAAGATGATCCGGGCGGAAGATCATTATCTTTTTGTCGGCGATTACAGGATTAGCCCGGATCTGATCTTTGTCGAAGGACCGTTTATGGATATGCCGGTTCTGGATGTCGCGATGATCTGGAAACAGGGTGACGGTTCGGCGGAACTGAGCCGGGGGTTGCAGGAAGTACTTTATTTATTGAGACAGCAGTGCGCGTCAGGCGGGGAATATCTGGAGATTGCCGCGAGGACTGCATCATGCCGGTTTCTCGGACTTCGGGCTATAAAGAAACGATTCTGCCGTTTGAGAGACGAAATCTATGAGAATTTGTCTGGTTAAAACGCGCAGGACTTGTTCGGCGGAGCAGAGGGGAAATTGAATTAGTATGCAATAAAGTCGATCTGCCGGAGTTCCGGATCCGCTGAAATCACTTTGATCCGGAATGGATCGCCAAGCGCGATTTGCTTGCCGGTGACTGCACCGGTAAGGCGGATGCGGGCATCGTCTGGCTCATAGTAATCATCATTAAGGGTTTCCAGCCGGACCAGTCCTTCCACAGTATTTGTAAGACGTACGTAAAAACCGTAATCAGTGATCCCGCTGACGGTCCCGTCGTACACACTGCCGATCCTGCGGGTCATGAACTGCGCTTTTTTGTATTTTTCGATATCGCGTTCGAGTTCCTGTGCTTTTCGTTCTGCGATTGAGGAGGTTTCACAGGATTTCGGGAGGAAGGCTGCGATCTTTTGCAGGCTGCTGATTAGGTTATTGCCGGCGTGCAGATGGGTCTTTATGACACGGTGCACGAGGAGGTCCGGATAGCGTCGGATCGGTGACGTAAAATGGCAGTAATGCGGAAATGCAAGACCGAAGTGACTGCGGCATTCAGGGCTGTAATATGCTTTTGTCATTGATTTGAGAAGTACCGTGCTGATGATGTTTTCGCTGGCAGAGCCCTTAATCTGTTTCAATACCGTATTGACGGCGGACGGAGTGATTTTGTCGGAGGTACCTTTCATGCGGATTCCGAATGATTGAAGAAATGTTCTTAATTCTCTGATTTTTTCGCTATCTGGTTTATCGTGTACTCTGTATGCACAAGGGGATTCCATCTGGTAATAATGCCCTGCGACCGTCCGATTGGCGGCCAGCATGAACTCTTCTATTATATTATTCGCACAGCGTCTGTCGGCCGGCCGGATTGCAATCGGAAAATCGTTTTCATCCAATGTGATTTCCGCTTCATCAAGATCGAAGTCGATGCTGCCTTCTGCGATCCGTTTCTTTTTCAGGATCGAAGCCAACTCGTTCATCAATTCCAGCAGAGCGACGATGTCGCGGCCGTTTTTATTTCTGTATTGCGCTTCGGTATCAGGATTTTTGTGTTCGAGGATATCAGATGCATCATCGTAGATCATGCGTGCTTTTGAGTTGATGATGCTTTCCTCGATTTCATAGTTGAGGAGTGTTCCTTTTTTGTCAAATTCCATAATGCAGCTTATGGTGAGACGGTCGGTACCTTCAAAAAGGCTGCAGATTCCGTTTGACAGCGATCTTGGTAGCATCGGAATGACTTTTGTCAAAAGATAGATGCTGGTGCCGCGGAGACAGGCCTCCCGGTCGAGCGGCGATCCGCCTGGCGTGTAATGTGCTACATCGGCGATATGAACGCCGAGAATGTAGTGATCTTCCGCAGTTTTCCGGATGGATACGGCGTCATCCAGGTCTTTGGCATCGGCGCCATCGATCGTGATGATCGTTTGGTCCCGAAGATCCATTCGATTCCGGAGATCTTCTTCAGCCGGAAGACGGGATGCGGCACGTGCAGCATAGGTTTCGATTTCCGGTGAAAAGTGTTCATTAAGCCCGTTCGCAAGAATCAGAGCTTTGATTTCGCCTTTTGGTGAGTCTTTTCCGGCGATCCGCTGTGTAACAGTTCCGGTTGCGTGGCTTTTGTGCTTTTTGGGATATTCTTTGATATGGGCAACAACTTTATCTCCCGGACGTATTTTTTGTTTTTTTGCTTCGGACGACGGTATCAGGATCCAGTCATGGTTATGTCTGTTTATTGGTATAACAAACGTTTTTCCTCTGATCCTTTTATATGTTCCGACAATATTCGGGTCAGCACGTTTTTCGATTCTTTCGATTCGGCCTTCGGGGCTGCGCCCCTGATGTTCGGACGGGAACAGGTTTACGCGGACGGTATCGCCGTGCATTGCGTTATTCATATTTTCCATGTGGACAAAGATATCTGGTTTGGCATTACAGCGGACAAAACCGTTTCCGTTTCTGGTTTTTTCAAGGATTCCAATATAGGAGTCCATACTGCTTTTCTTTCTTTTTCTGTTCATTTAAATCTCCGATTCTCTGCTCGTTTCCAGTATTTCTATTTCAATAATTAAGGTTGCTTCCGCTACAGAAACCGGACTGCGGAAGGCGCTCCCGGAAGCAGGGGAGGTCTGCCGATTCAGTTTCGAACCACGACAAAAAAAGACCGCAGCAACTTAGTGCTGCAGCCTCATGGTTAATCAAAACTGATTAAAACAAATCCCGAATTATTCTTCAGTCGCTTCTTCTTCCTCAGCCGGAGCTTCTTCCGGTGCGTCCGTTTCTGCTTCTTCAGCCGGAGCCTCTTCAGCGGCCACTTCTTCAACCGGAGCTTCTTCAGCCGGAGCCTCTTCAGCGGCCACTTCTTCAACCGGAGCTTCTTCAGCCGGAGTCTCTTCAGCAACCACTTCTTCAACCGGAGCTTCCTCGGCCGGAGCCTCTTCAGCAACCGCTTCTTCAACAGGAGCTTCTTCCTCAACCGGTTTTTCATCTTCCGACACCTGCTTGATTGAAAGACTGATTCTCTTTCTTTCAGTATCGATGTCAAGGATCTTCGTATAAACGATTTCACCAACAGAGAGTTCGTCATTAATATTGTTGACATGCTTATTGGCTACTTCTGAGATGTGTACGAGACCGTCGAGTCCCGGTTCAAGTTCTACAAATGCGCCGTATTCTTTTATCTGTACGACTTTACCTTTAACGACGTTTTCAATGTGATAATTATCATTGATCACGCTCCAAGGTTCAGGAATAGTCTGCTTCAGACCCAGTGAAATCTTTCCTTTTTCACGGTTCATCTGCAGAATCTTGATGTTGATCTTCTGACCGATTGAAAGAATCTCATCAGGATGCTTAAGCTTACCCCATGAAATCTCAGAGATGTGCAGAAGACCGTCGATTCCGCCGAGATCTACGAATGCGCCGTAGTCTGTAAATCTCATTACAGTACCTTCAACGATATCGTCCACCTTGAGAGTTTCCCAGATCTCATCGAGTCTTTTCTGTCTCTCTTCATGAAGAACGGCCTTATGTGAGAATACGGCCCTGTTTCTTCTCTGATCAACTCTGGAAACCTTTACGGTAAGAACCTGACCGATGAATTCGTCAGCGTTTTCAACGTATCTGTTTGACAGCTGAGAAAGTGGGATAAATCCGGATACTTCCTTGTAGGCAGCGATAACTCCGCCTTTGACGGCTCTGACAACCTTGACCTCAATATTTGTCTTATTTTCAAGAGCTTCATTGATCTCGTTCCAATGCTCGTTGACTTCAAGTCTCTTCTTTGAGAGGAGAATTCCGCCGTCATTGTCGTCGGTTTTTACAACTTTAGCCTGGATCTCGTCGCCCACTTTGAATAAATCGGTCAGTTTCTGGCCTTCTTCCAGCGATACTTCACCTGCTGTCAGAATTCCGTCTTTTTTGCAGCCCATGTTTACGATGACTTCTTCATCGTTGACCTGATCTACCTTACCGGTCACAATCTCACCGGTATGTGGGAGTCTCAAAGATGCATCGATCTCGTCCATGTAAGCTTCCATCAAATTCGTTTCGTTTTCATTAGTGATGTTGTCACTCATATTAGAAATAACCTCCTTAATTATACGTTCAGGCGTCGATGCGCCCGCCGTAACTCCTATTTTATTATAATTCTTTAATTGTTTCAATGGCAAATCGCCAATATTTTCTATAAAATAAGTGTTCAGGCAGTTCTGCGCGCATATTTCATATAATTTCCGGGTGTTTGATGAGTTTCGTCCGCCGATTACGATCATTGCTTCGGTTTTTCCGGCCAGTTCAGCTGCCGCTTTCTGGCGTTCGGCTGTTGCATTACAGATGGTGTTCCGGACACTTATCTGAATGCCTTTTTTTTCCAGTATGCCGATGGTTTCTTCAAGCATTCTTTGTTTGATTGTTGTCTGGCAGACGATAAAAGCGGACACCGCTGAGAAAGCTTCGGCATCAGCTGTATTTCCGATCACAGTCGCCGAATTATCGCACCAGCCGTTGATGCCTATCACCTCCGGGTGCGTTTTGTCGCCGATTATGACAATGTTTTCTCCCCGGTCAAATGCTTCCCGGACAAGCGCATGAATCTTTGCTACATAAGGGCAGGTTGTGTCGATTAATTCGATTCCGCGCTGTTCTGCGGTTTCATAAAAGGACTTCGGTTCACCGTGTGAGCGGACGATGACGATTGAGCCGGCCGGCGCCTCCTTCAGATCGCCGATGATACCGGCGCCTTTTTTTGCCAGTTCATCGGTCACATCTTTATTGTGGATTAACTGGCCGTGCGTGAAGATCTCTTTTTTTCCGGCATTATTTTCAATGCATTGATAAGCGGTTTCGACAGCTTTGTTCACGCCAAAGCAGAATCCGCTGTACTCGGCTCTGATCAATTCCATTAATTCTTTGTCCTCCTGTTTAATGTAAATTTGTGCCGGTACCCGACAGGAAAGGGGGGTCGGTTCAGTGAATGATTCGCTGTGGTTTTGGTGAAAACCAGAATGATTTTGAAAAAAGCATCAGAATAGGGAGTATCTCCAGTCGTCCGAAGATCATCACCAGACTGGAATAGATTCTGCCGAATACAGAATAAATCGAAAAATCGCCGCTGATCATTTTTCCGAAACAGGATCCGTTATTGGTTATTGAGCTGACCGCTGTACAGATCGTGGTCTCCATATCCTGATTATCGATCCCCAGAACGATCATGGAAATAACCATTATCATGAAATAAAGCAGGATGTATACCGTGACGGAAGACGCGCGCCTGGCGCTGACCGTATTCTCTCTGACGATGACCGCTTTGACCGAGCGAGGGTGGAGGCGTAGATAGATGCCGCGTCTGATCAGCTGCAGTCCGATCAGCACTCTGCTCAGCCTGATTCCGCTGCTGGTCGAGAAGCTGCATCCGCCGACGATCATACATATCAGCAGTATCAGCCGACAGGTTTCAGGCCAGAGATTGATATCTGTAAAAATATATCCCGATGTAGAAGAGAATGAGATCGTTGTCTGCAGGGCATTTCCGAAGGCATGTAAAAGATCGTGCTCCGTTCCGTTGATCATCAGCAGGATCCCAATGAAGAAACCTGCAATAACAATGGCTGTGAGGTAAAACCGGACCTCGTGTTTTCTGAACGCATATTTCCACTGGCGGGCGCCGATAAAGTAATAAATAATAAAATTGATCGAGCTCAGCAGCGTAAATAGCGTCAGAATAACTTTTGCGTATAAACTGATATGAACAGGCAGGCCCGAATATGACCCGATCAGTACACCAGACGTACTGACGGACGAAAACGTATTCAGCAGTGAATAGAATCCGCCCATACCTGAAGGAATCAGGAGAACCAGTTCCAGCACCGTCAGCGCACTGTAAGCGGCGGCGGTAATGTGGAGCGTATGTGCCAGGCTTGTTTGCGGCCGGTCTTCTTCAATATCCCTGATTTCGTCGCGCATCGTGTTTCGCTCGACCATGCCCAGCATTGGAAATACCGAAACCGAACATAATACCACGAACAAACCGCCGAGCCAGTTCATGATGCTTTTCCAGAGAAGAAAGGAACGCGGCATATTGATGAGATCAATGGCGTGAGCGTTGGTGGTCGTCCATGCGGAAGCCGCCTCAAACCATCCGTCAGCGGCCGAATAATCCGGTTTATACAGTACATACGGCATAACGGACAAAAAGATCATCAGCAGCCATCCGATTACAAAAAACATATATTCCTTATGGATAGAGATTTCCCGTTTTTTCTTTTTAATCAGATGAACGATCAGCGTCAGTATCAGCGCGGCGGCAAGCAGAATGAACGAGGAATGCGCAAATGCCGTAAAGCAGTCTTTTTCACCGAAAAACCGTGCGCAGACAGCCGGAAGAAATACGATGGCCGCCTGAAAATACAGCAGCAGTGATAACAGTTTTATTATTGATCGGCGGTTCGGTTTCATAATTATGCCTCTCAGTGAACTTTAGAATTCCAGCAATAAGGTGAAAAAAGCAGCAAAAACGGATATAGTTCAAGTCTTCCGGCAATCATCAGCAGCGAAAGCACGATTTTGGAAAATGGCGAGAAAATATCGAAGTTCCCCGAAGGTCCTACAAGGCTGAATCCCGGACCGACGTTGCCGAGACAGGTCAGAACTGAAGAAAACGTGGTGACCAGGTCCTTTCCGTTTAAGGAAATCAAAAGCGTACCCACAAAGAGCGTGACGATGTAGAAAAAGATAAAATTCGAAATATCGGCTGAGATTTCCCTTGGTACGGTCTTTCCATTCAGTTTGATCGAGTAAACGTGTGACGGGTAAAGTTTCTTTTTAATGCCTCTTTTAATCATTTTCAGCGCGATAACGATGCGCACGATCTTGACTCCGCCTCCGGTGGAGGAGGAGCATGCGCCGGTCAGGAAAAGAAGAAGCAGCAACATTTTGGTGAATGTCGGCCAGGCGTTGAAATCCGCTGTCGCATACCC
>ONJN01000225.1 GCA_900318155.1 uncultured Eubacteriales bacterium | reverse complement strand
CTTCCAGTTTTTGAACGCGATCCTGCGAGAGTTTTCCGGCTTTGTATTGAATCCTTAGTGCACTTATCCACGAGCCAAGGGAATAACCGTGTTCTGTCTGGTATTTTGGAGGAACATCAATATTCCCAAATTTTTCTTTATAACGTTCTGCTTCGCAAAAAGCATCGTCCCATCTGCTTTGATCACGATCCCATTCGATTTTAATAGCTTCCAATAAGCGAATTTGTTTCCCAGATAGCCTTTTCTTTTTATAAGAAGCTCGCTGCAGAGAAATCCACTGTCCTAGAGGCGTGCCGTTTTCATTTACGTAGTCTGAAGGAATTCTTAAATTGCCATGGGCTTCGCAGTATTCTTTCGCCTGCAGATAATACTGCATCCACCTTCTTTGCTTCACAGGCTCTCGTTGAAAGCCGATTGCCAACAGTTTTTCAAGTCTTTCATTCGAAAGTGTCCCATTGCGAAGAGCTTCACGCTGATTTCGATACCAATTCCCAAGTTTGAACCCTTGCTCTGTAATGAAATCAGCAGGTATATCCAGATGCCCGTTCAATTCAAAAAACGACTTTGCTGCCTGATAACCACGGAGCCATGTATCTGGTTCAATCCAGACCATTCCGATTGCTTCTAATCGGCTGATTATCTCGACAGACAACTTACTGCATTTATAGCTCTGTCTCTGAGCATTCAACCAACGCTTGAGGGGTGTGCGTGCAGGAACATCCAAATTTCCATGAGAAGAATAATAGTCCTGTGCCTCGCAAAAGCTTTGCTCCCACAAACACGAGTTCCTCATCTGCCAATCTATTTTGATGTTTTCTAGAAGCTCAATTTGATGTTGGCTTAATTTGCCATGACGATAAGATCGTTTTTGTTCTTGTATCCAATATCCAAGAGCCGCATGTCGGTAAATTTCTTTTGCCCGAACATCCAAACATCTGTGTTCAATGTAGTATTGGTGAGCAACATGGTAATACTGCTCCCACTCGCTCTCTTCCATGGCTTGCCAACGCATATCGATTGCATCAAGCTGCTGTTTATGTTGTTTAGAGAGACTGTCTACACTCTTTCGCTGTGTATCCAGCCATTTGCCAAGAGGGAACCCATCGTCTGTTCTATAAAAAAACGGTATATCTAGATTGCCGCAGACCTCAAAATAATCCTTTGCTGCAGCGTAAGCAGTTTGCCAATTAGATTCGAGTTCTTCCGCAGTGGGCAAATAATACTCAAGTTCTGCTAATCGTTTAATTTTATCATCCGAGAGTGGTTTGCCTGCGAGATGAGTCTTTCGCATTGTATGGAGCCAAGAGCCCAGCGCGATTCCATCCGACGTTTTATATCTGCGGGGAACTTCCAGATTCTTATGCTGCTGATAATACGCAACTGCGGCTTCATAGTTTTGATCCCACAGATGGTCAGCACGATCCCAGATCATGCCCATCTCGTCAAGAACCGTTATTCTCTCTGGTGTCAAATATTCGGTGCGAACAGCGGCGTTTCGATTACTTCTGAGGCGTGAAAGCCATCTTCCAAGTTGGATACCATTTATCTCATAATCTGTTGGTATGTCCAGATCTCCAAAGCAGGAATAATAATCCTTTAGAAGCGCGTAATAACGCTCCCACTGTTGATCCAGTTTGGACTCCCATCGCATTCCAATGGCGTCCAATTTCGCAATTTGCTCATCTGTGAGTGTACCATGCCCTTGAGATTTTCCTTTACGAATTTGGCGCTGCGTTGCCAGCCATGCGCCAAGGGTATATCCTTCCTCGGTGCGATAGCGCCCTGTGATATCCAGGTTGCCATGCTGCATATAATAAGCCTTTGCCAAACCATACATTACGTCCCAAGAGGCTGTAAGCGTATTATCCAGCAGTTGAAAAAGATCTCGGCAGTCTCGCAGTTCATCAATGATTTGAAACTGTTCGTTTACAACATCTCTGCCATCGCCAAGAAAGCGATAATAATATACAGCAGACTCTATTTCCTCTTGAATCATACTGATGCTGCATAGGTTAAGGACATTCATAACAACATCGAACACAACTACTTCCGTGTTTTGATTCACGGACATGGCTCGTCCAATCTGTTGTTTGAATATGATAGGGGAGACCGTAGGTCGAAGCAGTATAACACCCGCAATGTCATCTACATGTACGCCCTCATTCAGCATATCAATGCAGTACAACAGCTTTAAATGGTCACTATTATCGTTCTTGAACTCTGTAAAGGCTTTGCTGGTCTCAGGGTCATTGGAATACGCCGAATAGATATGTGGTTGAGAATCCACTTTACTGAACCATTCCGGAGCAAGTTGGATCATTTCGCGCATGTGCTCAATACCAGAGCAAAAGACGATATACTTGCCCGACTTTGAAGGCATATGCCGAGAAAAGACTGCCTCCAGCCCGTCAGCGTTTTCCAGAGTTCTACGCAGCGCATCAAGATATTTCTGAGCCTCATCTCGAACAGCTGGATTCTGCGCGGATTGAACTCGACGCTCATATCGCTCCAAATCCATTCGATAAGAGTAAGCTGTTAGGATATACTTGGGCGGCTTTAGAATGCCGCGGACGATTGCTTCTCCGAGCGTGATTTCGGACGCAACGTTACCGTCAAACAGTTCGTCCGCCATATCACGCTGATTATCAAGATAACGGATTGCTGTTGCCGAAAGACCGAGAAGGGGAACTTTAGGAAATTGAGCTAACAAGCGCTCTACACCCTGTCCCCACATTTCCGCTCCACACCGATGAAACTCATCG
>ONJN01000226.1 GCA_900318155.1 uncultured Eubacteriales bacterium | reverse complement strand
TATCAGAAGAGTATGGAAGCGGCAACGGAATCTCCCGCAGAGCGCATGACAGAAGTGGTGAAAAGCCTGAAACCACGACTGCAGGCAGTGTATCAGCTGGCGATGCTGGATGGGATACCCAATACAAGGGTGGCGGCAATGCTGGGGGTTTCCGAGGGATTGATCCGAAAAGACATCAAAACGATTACCCGGAAGCTTCTGGAAGACCCGATTCTGAAAAGTTTTCCACCTGTGCGGTTGACGCTGTATCATTTGGTAAGAAGAACGGATCTCGAATGAACAGATCAAAAAAACAGACGCAAACTTGACTGCACTCGTCAATGAGAGAACAGTCGCTGTTTATTCTTATATTGTTAGATGGATGGGTTAAACTGCATTATCGACAGGTTCAGGAATAAAAAGAGAAAGCTCCTTTTTCCGGAACCAGAGATTCTGTTGCTGATTCAAATAGATCATCTGTAATGCTGCTAAAGAGCCACTTCCAATCGGAGACCATGACATACCGTTATGTTTCTGACGTTGCGCTATGAGCAGATCGTTTGCTTTTTCCACAGGATTGCTGGAGTTTCGCAGATCAAGTTTTGCTCTCAATGCGTAGCAGGTAATTGCATACTTTTTTCTGTCAAGATATGCCAAAAGGTCATCAAGCCACTTCTGATTTTTGATATCACCATGTTCGATACATGTGAGATATGAAGTGGCCCCGGGCACATCGCCTACCCAGAGATAGCGGAGGAGTTTTTCAAGAACAATGTTCCGTTTATCTTTTCCACGGATCGACTGACTGAGTCGTTCCTGACACCGTTTCTTGAGGTGAAACCAATCAAGTATGACCGTATACGGATGAAAATTGAAAACAGAACTGATATATCCTTTAAGGTCGTTTGCTCCATCGGTCATAAAGACAAGTTCACGAGAAAGAAGGTTGTTTACCAGGAGAAACGCAAGGACAGATTTGAAGACATTCAGCATACCTATTCCGGTTAACACATGTGATTTATCACCATATTGGATATGGGCAACCGTGTTTTCAACGAATTTGTAGCTCCTTACAGAACCTTCCTTCCGTGAGTCCTTCTGATGCTTCACACCGATGTCATCTATGGAAATATATACACATTTGGACGGAGTCGACTCAATATGGATATCTTCAGAAAGACATTTGATCTTCTCTTCACGGGTTTCATTGATAGCAGATATTGCTGTGGAAATCTTGTTCTCATCAATCTCAATCGGAGATGCTCCAGAGACAGATGTGATCGTGTCGGAAAGAACAGCACCATCCATGGGCAAACCGCTTTCATCGTCAAAGCCGTATAAAGTCAAAATATTAGAAGTAAGGTCAGAAAGTTTATGTGAAACTTCATCACCAATACGACAAATGCTGTCTGACAGAGTGCGTAGTTTGATGATTTCTGATCCTGACCGGCCAAGGAACCGATTAAGGATATCAGTAGCGTCGCGATAACTTGTCTTGACGCAGATGTACGAGGAGGCTTCAAGAAAAGATAACGAAAGAACACGTTCCTTTGGCTGCAGTAACTCAGCGAACGCGTCATGTACACGAAAGATAATCCGGCCAGATTCCGCTTCCAGAGAGGTCTCCTTTATTTTTGTATCCGGTTTTTTTTAGAGGAAGCAGCCAGGAATTCTTTCGAAATCTCGCTGTTGAGATTTCTGCTGGTGTTTAAAATTGCTTTTTCCAGATGATCAAAGTCTTCAAGGAAGCCTTCCCGCGTAGAAAGGTCGAAATCTTCAAGTGATGGAAAATCACCGACTGTAGATACTGTTTTTTCAATTACTTCGCCATTTGGAAGAGTGATTTTGGCGGTATATTCGACTACAGGCTTCTTGTTGTATGGTTGCTGCTTCATGATTCCCCATCCTTTCGTTTTTCTTGACTACGCTTTTCTCTTTCAAGGATGGCTTCAGGATCGCCACGATTAAATGCAGCTTTCAGATAAGGAAGCCGCTCAGCAGCAATGAACCCGAAAGAAAGAATGGTCTCATGCTTTGGAATCCCGTTAACACGGCATGATTCTACTAAAGAACAGTAATAGCCGTTTTTCTTTCCTCGGTTATCCGGTACAGCATGTATAAACACCTTAAAAGCCCCC
>ONJN01000227.1 GCA_900318155.1 uncultured Eubacteriales bacterium | reverse complement strand
GGAATTTGAGCTGTACAAAGTCGGATCGGTTGACGGGAAGAAGTTCAAACTGAACAGTCCGTACGATGAGCTGGGTGTCGATACCAGTGATTTATCTCATCTCGGCGATTCCGCAAAGGCTTTGTACGACAAAATCAAAGGAGACAATAATCCGGGCGATGCTCCGCAGACGCTGACAACGGGCTCGGACGGAAAGACTTCATTTGAAGGGGATGTCAACAGCGAATATCTGCTCGCCACCGATAAGAAAGCAAAGGTCGGAAATCATACTTACAGTGCGCATCCGATGTATATCGGAATCACGGCAAATAGCGATGACAGCATTATTGTAAAACCGGCGAGTGATGAAGACAAACCTCCAAAAGACGCGGGTGATAAACTGGCCTGCAAGGTGGTAAAACACTGGAAAAACGATTCTGCGTCCATGCGTCCGAAATCGATCGATGTTGAGATCTGTAAACAGGACAAAGAGACCGGGCAGAACAAGGTCTGGAAGACGGTCAAACTGAACTCGGGGAACGACTGGACATATGAATGGTCAGACAACAGTACCGCGTCTTCCTGGAGTGTCGTTGAAAAAACCGTTCCGAGCGGTTATTCTTTCACATCCAAAAAGACAACCGATAAAAACGGTGTGATATTTACGATTACTAATAATAAGCGAAATGGATCCGGTTCAAACCCGGGCTCCGGCTCTGGCAGCAGATACACCAGAACCCACTCGCCGATCGGCTCTGTTAAAACCGGAGACCCGACGCAGCTCAGGTGGTTTTTGACCGCTATGATCCTTTCCGGCGTTGTGCTCCTGCTGCTTGCGGTTCGTGAAAGCAGAAGAAGAACCGAAGAGTAGACGGGTCGAGTAGTATGACAGGATAATAGTATGAGTAAAATCCGAAAAAGGCGAACAGTCAGCATTTTGCTGATCGCGGGGATCGCGTTGCTTGTGGCGGCCGCCGCTGTATATTGTCTGTATATATGGAACGGCTATAAAGCAGGCGATCATGCTGAAAAGGTGATGGAAAAGATGCAGGAGATAATCCCGCAGTTTGATGAGAATGATGAGGCTGCAACGGGACTGGGCGAAGATCCGCTTCCGATGATCAGCATCGACGGCGTCAGTTTTGTGGGGTATCTCGATATCCCGTCTCAGAATCTGAAGCTGCCGGTCGTGGGTGCTGAATCAAACGGAAAGGAGTTCGCTTTCCATGACAGCGGCTCGCCCGTAAAAGGGCATTTCTGGATCGGCGGCCGTGATGTGGACGGCATATTCGGTTCACTGAGCAAGATCAAACCGGGCGAGACGATCCGGTTCATCGATGTCAACGGGGTCCGGTATTCCTATCTCGTGACCGGGATGGGAAGTATCAAAAGCCGGGCGGAGGCAAAACATGATCTTGTTTTGTACCGCGGCCTCAGCCGGAACATCAGTATGGCGGTATTCGGCACCATGCAGTGAGAATTCTTACGAGCGATGGCGTCGAATTGTTAAAGCAGATATTAAATAATGAGCAAAAATTTGAGAATTTCAGTATGTACGAATCAGGAGGACATCTATGCAGAGGCTCAGTGAGATAATAGAACATATCCTGCGTTCAGGCGCGGGTATGAGAAAACGCCGCAATTTGATATTGTGTCTTGCTGCGGTTGTAGTATTTGTAACGACATATATGTTGATACTGCCGGCAATCACGATCGACAATTCGTCCGCGAAGAAGATGCCCGGCATAAATGTAACTTCAAGTGTGAAAACAGAAGCGGTCAAAGACACCGGTTCAGATGCGGGAACGGATCATAAGAACAATGTGTCCGGAACCGGCACTGTTAACGGATCGAAAGCGGCTGCATCAGTAAAAGACAGCACCAGTCAGAGTGGTGATAACGGTTCGTCCGGTCAGGATGAGCCGCGTCTTGGCGTGTCCGGGAATAATGACGGCGACGCTGCGGACAGCTCCGGATCTGCCGATACAGATGATAAATCTGACAAAGCAGGAAAATCAACAGAACCCGATGATAAAGAGTCCACTGGGAAAAAGTCAGAGGATAAACAGTCCGGTGGCAGCGATTCCGGAAGTGCAGATGACACACTGGAACTTCTGACGGAAGAGACGACCCTCACTTATGTAGGAAAGGGTTATACCGTGAAGGCGGTTTGCGGCGTAGACACAAAGCTTCCTGCGGATGTCAAGCTGAACGCGAAAGAAATCAAAAAGAATTCCAAAGAATTCGTTTACGACGAGTATTATGACAAAGCGCTCGATGAAGTTCGTGCGGAAGATGGAAAGGATGGAAAAAAACGCACCCGTGAAGTGCGTCTGTTTGACATTTCTTTTACATCCAAGAGTTACGATGCGGATAAGGCAAAAGGAAGTGACCCGACTGAACTGGAACCTGCTGTTCCTGTGAAGGTGGAGATCATTTTTGACAAGCCGGTCGAGATTAATAAAAAAGGCAAGGTGCGCGCGGTACACTTTACAGAAAACGCAGAAACAAAAGACGGGAAATACACTGTCAGTGATGCCCGCGACACAACTGAGGTGTTGAAAACAAAGATCAATCTGAATGATGACGGGCTGAAGGATGACGGGCTGAAGGACGATGAGCTGAAGAATGCGGAATTTGAGTCGACCAGTTTTTCTGTTTACGGTATTGTATACACTGTAGACTTCCATTGGGAAGTAGACGGTAAGAAGATCGACTACAGCATTCCGGGTGGCAGTGCCATAAGCCTTAAGACGCTCCTTCCGATTATGAAAGTATGTACTAAGGACGAAGCCGAGGAATTTGTCGCTGAGGGTATAGAGAAAGTCGAGTTTTCGGATACTTCACTCCTCGTGCCGGCGAAGGTCGAGGAAGATACGACCCTGAAGGCACTGAAGAAGTCTCTTAAACTAAAGGGAATAGACATGGATGAGGTCGGAGAGCTCGATGAAGAGGAGGTTCTGCAGGAGGCGGATACCATCAAGGCGGTCGATTGGGTGCTCATCAGCCTGCAGCCGTTCAGCACCGATGAAACCCTCACTGTCACCATGAAGGATGGCGAAGTGTTCAGGATTAAGGTCACCGACTCACGTGATCCGCTCGGGCTGAACGACCGGACATTTGCACTGGTAAGCCAGAACGGAAGCCAGGCAAGGTCAATCCAGGCGTCAGCCGGTGAAACTTTTGGCAATCATTATCTCAATGGTAGTAATGTTACCTGCACCACAAACGGTGGTGTGGCGTATTGTGATAAGTCGGCGACTGCATGGCTGATCGAATACGATCTCGAGTACGTTAAAGAAGAAGAAAGCAATGACAGGTATTTCATTTCCGATGGCTACAATTCGCAGGGCGGCAACTATCTCAATTACAATAGTACCGGCGGTTACTGGGAAATGGTATCCCTTACGAAAGAGCAGCAGGATAATATTACTGATTACGTTTCACCGCTGAAGATCGAGCGGGATGATGACGGCACTATCTACATTTCGGATGGTAATGG
>ONJN01000228.1 GCA_900318155.1 uncultured Eubacteriales bacterium | reverse complement strand
TGGCATCGACAGGACGCCCAAGCGTATTGGCAGGTATAGGCTTGGGAAACTTCATTTTGGGGAATGCTGAAATTGCAATCATTCGTATTGCATTATTACATCGTGGATCATTAACAAAAACACTTGTACTAAACACTTCACCAGTCGTTGGATCAATTCCTTGTGAAATCAATTCAAGCTGTTCTGCAATAGACATGTTTCATTTACTCCTATTCTTCTTTGTTTGATGTATCATCAGCAAACTTCATTCCTCGTAAAAATGTATCTGGAAATACAAATCGTTTTATCGTTCGAGGATTTTGAAATTCAACAAGAAGCTTCTCCACTTCGCCTTCTCGGATAATACCGCAGGATATCCCATATCCATGTAATGGATGATGCAATAATCTTGGAACAGCAAGTTCTTTCAACAAACTATCATGCATGGACAAGCGTGCTTTTTTCTCTTCTTCAGCCCAGACTGTCTTCTGATTCAAACACCAATCCTTTACTTCATCTTGGTTCGCAACGCCATAAGAGAAATCGGAAAGAGAAAAATGTGAAGCATACCACTCATCGCGTAAACGGTTCCGTTCATCTTGTGTTCGTCCAATTTCCCCAAAGCAAGAGAACGCACTACAAGCTCCACAATATGGGCAGATTATCCAACCGCAAGCAGGGCATTCCGGATAGTCGTCATTGTTAATTGCACGCTTACACTTCCAGCAATAAGATTCACGATATCCATAAACACGAAATCTATATTCCAATTTCTTCGCGACACGATCTACAGGTTGCGATTCATCTTCCTTGTCAGAGTCTCGAGGCTCCTTCGTCAAAGTCATACTTGCAAGTATTCTGTCGATCTCCTCTATCGCTTCTTTTGGCAGTGGTTGAAGGCCCGGAGTTGGCTGTTTTCGATCTGACTCCATTGGTTTTTCCTCCGTACTGTGATTTTGCGCTTTTTGTTTTGAGCCTGTCCTTATGCGAATATCCGCCGAAGTCTCCGCCCAGATTATATATCTCCTTCTTAGTCCCGGATATAGAGAAGACGAAAGCGATGTCTGAGTGGCATACCAGAAAGATAACTTGCTACTCTTTCGCCTGTCTCTCAGTTTTTACGGATTCTTTCGTGGGCCTCTCCTGCTTGCTCGATCTCTCCGGCATCCCGTCCATTAGCTCGGCCATTACCTCTTCGTCCGTCATTTGCTTTATCCGCTCCCAATTTCGCTTCATTTCCTCTGGCGTTACTTTCCACGGACGCATCATTATGTGTCCCTCCATTTCTTTGCTTTGCAAGAATGCTTTTCTTCTCGTACTCCAATTTGATGATCTTAGCCTTTGCTGTCGTTGCCGGTAGCACCCCGATCTTGATCATGGATTGGAGAACATGAATTTTTAAGTCAATCAGGATAAACTTGTAAACCGCCAAGGATAACGAGAAGCGCACTCGCGATCAGCAGGCAACGCGCTATCGTTTTCCTGAAATCTGGTAGTTCTTCGCCGGAGACAGATGAAGCCATAACACCAATAATTAAAGTGTATAAACCGAAAGCAACGCCGATCCAGCCCAAAATGTATTGAATCAAATTGAACCTCTCCCTTAAAAAAGTAAACTAAATTGTATCAAATAATAGCATATCTTGATATGAAAATCAAATTAAACTACCACACAGTTTGCGCAAGTCAACGGTTGCCCTACGGCATCTCGCTTCGCTTGCCCGTTGGCTTCCGACTGCGCTCGTGTGGTGTTTGGTTGATGTAGAAAGGTGTCTTTTTTGCTCGTTGACAGAGCCGCGTTAGTAAATTCGTTAGTAAACTTTTAACCTCGTTAGTAAAATCGTTAGTAAAAACGCTGCAAAAAGTTCACGACAGTTGACTAAATCTTTTTGCAAGCTCCGAAAGTGAAGAAGGTGAAAAACCGCTTAAAAATAACAAAAAGAGCTGAAAACCGTGGATTTTATGGGTTCACGGTTTTCAACTCTTTGGTGCCGGTGGTGGGACTCGAACCCACACGATGTCGCCATCGGCGGATTTTGAATCCGCTACGTCTACCAT
>ONJN01000229.1 GCA_900318155.1 uncultured Eubacteriales bacterium | reverse complement strand
GTGCCGTATTCGGTCGGCTGGGAAAGATAGACCATGCCTGGCATGACTATATGGTCATGTGTGTCGTCGCCATAGAAGTCTTCGATAAAGACGCGGATCTGGTCCGCGGTGATTTTACCGTGATCGTGCGGGAGTGTGATTACTTTATGGCCACTGTGCTCGATGGCGCCGGCTTCGTGTGTGTTGATGTGACCTGATTCGGCAGCGATGACGCCCTGATAGGAACGCAGCAGGGCGTCGATCACGACGGCGTTTGTCTGGGTGCCGCCGACCAGAAAATGAACTTCGGCGCCCGGGCAGCCGCAGGCCCGGCGGATCTTGTCGCGGGCGCGTTCACAGATCGGATCCAGTCCGTATCCGTTCGTCTGCGTCATATTGGTTTCCATGAGTTTCTCGAGGATTGAAGGGTGCGCGCCTTCCATGTAGTCATTGACAAAAGCCAGTCTGTTTCTTCGCTTTGTTGTGTTCTTCATTGTATTCTTCATTGTATTCTCCGCAGTGTTTTAATTCCTTGTATTTTCAGCGGGTCATGATCAGCGGATCATTATCATTTGGCCGTGATCATCGGTTCGGACGGCCCGGTATCCGAAGCCCCTGCGCGGAAACCTCTCCGGGCTCCTGTTATGGTTCCTTACTGGTATAGTTTACAATAAATGCAATCATGTTACAAACTGCGCGCTGCAGAGTTGATGAAGAAATAAAGAAATGCAGTTTTTGTCGATTATTTATTTCAAAATCGATTGATATTAGATTTTGAAATAAAAATACACAGATTAAAAGCGTTAATGAAATCCCCGCAAAATATAGGGGTGATAAATACTCGATATTATATTTAATTGAATAAATAAATACTCGATAACAAGCTTTTTTATATATTCGTTCTCCTTCAGCGTTTTCAAATCGCATTATTTTATTTTTTTTGTTGGATTTGAGTTTTTTGATATAAAAAAATGAAATGCTTGACTTTATTACAGAAAAACTATAATATGACATATATGCCAAAATATGGCAATTCTTGCTGAGGGGGAATGCAGAATGAATTGCAGTGAATTGAAAGAGAGATTCCGAAAAGAACTGCAACGGCTGCAGTATTACAGGCAATTCCGTTTGCAAACCAAAGAATATTCTACAAAGAAAGGGATTTCTTTGTATTACTCGCTAATTAAAAAAGTAGATGGCGAATTAAAAGTGAAGTACATCGGCAGGCGTAATAAAACTGTTGACATGATCTCTGCATGCAAGTATCTGGATAAGAGTATAAAAATGATTGAATCCGGCGCGTCTGTACGGGATGTCGATCCTAATTATTTGAGACATCAGCTCAGTAAACCGTACCAGACACTGCCGAAGTTCATCTATGATCTGGCAGGTGTCATCAACTTTGAAGAATGGATGTCAAAACCGCACATTTTCAACGACAACTATCCGAAGAAAAAGTGTTTTGCGACAAAATCGGGCTGGATGGTTCGTTCGAAGTCTGAAGGGATGATTGCAGATTTGTTGCTGGAATATAGAGTGCCTTTTGTCTATGAAGAAGTGATTGATGTTGATGGTTATAGGATTGCCCCTGATTTTATTCTGCTTTCGCCGGTAAACTATTCAGAGCTCATATATGAACATTTCGGAAAAATGGATGATGAGGAATATGTGAAAAAGGCTAATTGGAAAATCCGCCAATACATAAAGGCCGGTTATATTCCTGGAGTTGATCTGATCATCACATATGAGTGCCGGGATTTGCCGCTGACCAGGCAGACGCTGAAAAAGATCTTTGATCTGCACTTCGGCAGGGCCATATGTATGTAAAGCAGTGAATCGTAAGGCGTTACAAGTGTGGGATATAATGGAAACACTTTGATGGGTGACGCAGCAGATGTGGAAGCGGAGGACTGTCAGGCCGAGAATAATTAAAAAAATAATTGAACCGGGCTTGCTGGCGTGTGAACGCGGAAACAAACCCGGTTATACTTCGGAGTCTTTATTTCTTCATCCGCCCGGAACTGTTATTCTGCCCGGAACAGTGTGCCGACCGGCTTGTCTTCCAGGATGTCGAAGATCTTTTCCGGACTGCGGCCGTTTATGATGCTCATTTCGATGCCCTGGGACATAGCCATGGAGGCGGCGGCGAGTTTGGTTTTCATGCCGCCGGTACCGCGCCGGGAGCCAGCGCCGCCGGCGATGCTGTAAACGTAGTCATTGATTTCTGTGATCAGAGGGATGAGTTTGGCATCCGGATTGAAGCGGGGGTCTTTGTCGTACAGACCGTTGATATCAGAGAGGATGATCAGGCGGTCGGCGTTGCAGAGAATCGCGACGACCGCGGACAATTTATCGTTGTCACTGAACAGGCGGTCTTCCGATTCGATTTCCGTGTAGCTGACGGAGTCGTTTTCATTAACAACCGGGATGACGCCCATTTCAAGCAGCGCCTCAAAAGTCGAAGCGAGGTTCTCTTTCTTCTCTTCAACTTCCATGTCCTCCGCGTTGAGAAGAACCTGGCCGATCGTTTTGTCGTATTCGCTGAAAAATTTATCATAGAAAAACATGATGCTGCACTGCCCGACGGCCGCGGCTGCCTGTTTCAGACGCATTTCGGTTGGTTTGGACGGCATCATCAGTTTGTTGCTGCCGACGGCGATCGCGCCGGATGAAACAAGAATAACTTCGTAGCCCAGATTATGTACGTCCGCGAGAACTCTGGACAAATGGTCGATCGACCTTAAATCATTATTTCCTACTTCATTGGTGATCGTGGAAGTTCCGACTTTGACCACGATTCTCTTCTTTTGAAAACTCATATTACACCTCGATGATTTCTGCACTATGCTTCGGCGTCAGAGCGCCGGCCCCTTTTGTGATTGAATTATAAAACTTTGTTTGCCGGTGGCTTCAGAGGAAAAGTGTTATTACCATTTTCCATATCCGGTTTCCTGTCAATTATAACATAATCTTCTGTAATTATGGTTCTCTCTGTGCTAACTCTTCGTATGGAACGTAAAATTTTTTCCACAGGTTTTGTGCAAAAACACAGATATTTTTTTTCTTTGTTTGAGTGGGCCGGCTTTGTTGACGAAAAACTAAGAATGGAGTAGAATCAAATTGTTATAACATTTTGTTTTTTATTGATTTCTGGAGGGGATTATCAATGAATGACAAATGGAATTCCAAGGTCGGTTTTGTAATGGCGGCTATTGGATCAGCCGTAGGGCTGGGGAATTTATGGCGGTTCCCGTATGTCGCGGCATCACACGGCGGAGGCGCGTTTCTGCTTCCATACTTTTTTGCAATTATCACTGCGGGCATACCGATCCTGATGCTGGAATATACGATCGGTAAGACGTATCGCGGCGGTGCTCCGGCAGCGTTTGCAAGAATCAACAAAAAATTCGAGTGGCTCGGATGGGTCCAGGTAATGATTTCATTTATTATTTTTGTTTATTATCTGGCAATTGTTGTATGGACTTTATCTTATTGTGTTTTTTCAGTCAATCAGGCCTGGGGCAATGATCCGCAGGGATTTTTTGTCAAGTTTCTGGGTGTAACGGACAGTGCTCATAATCTGGGCGGAATCCAGACGAATCTCCTGATTCCGTTCATCATTGTATGGGTGATCGCTGCGTTTGCGATGTACCGGGGCATCAGCAAGGGCGTAGAACAGATTTGCCGGATCGGACTTCCGGTACTCCTTGTTTTGACGGTTATTCTTGTTGTTCGCGGCGTTACACTGCCAAATGCTTCTGCAGGACTTGAGTACATGTTCAAACCGCAGTGGCACATGCTGAAAAATCCGAATGTCTGGGTTGCTGCATACGGACAGATCTTTTTCAGTCTGTCGATCGCTTTCGGTATCATGATTTCATATTCCAGTTATCTGCCGAAAGAGGAAGATGTTGTCAACACGGCGTTTATCACGGCGACGGCTAACCACGGATTTGAAATTTTCGCGGGTATCGGCGTTTTCAGTATCCTTGGTTTTATGGCCGGTTCGCAGGGTGTTCCTGTAGAAAAAGTTGCGAGTCAGGGCGTAGGACTTGCGTTCATGGTCTTCCCGCAGGCT
This sequence comes from uncultured Eubacteriales bacterium, assembly GCA_900318155.1. Classification (GTDB taxonomy): domain Bacteria; phylum Bacillota; class Clostridia; order Peptostreptococcales; family Anaerovoracaceae; genus Aminicella. The sequence goes on along the minus strand of ONJN01000229.1, from coordinate 9,615 downwards.
ATCAGCGAGCTGCCTGCAATGAAAGGGCTCATCGGTGTATGCTTCTTCGGAGCACTGTTTGTAGCCGGTATTACATCGCTGATTTCGATTTCTCAGGTTGTTGTAACGGGAATCGAAGGGAAGTTCAGTTTTAAATCGCATAAGCAGGCGACGACGATCGTTCTGATACCGGCGTTGGTTGTCAGTTTGCTGTTTGTTACAGGCGCCGGACTCAACATCCTCGACATCATGGATGCCTTTGTCAATAATGTAGGACTTGCATTCAGCGGGCTGCTTGAGCTGTTCCTGCTGATGTGGCTGTCAAAACCGGAGAAATTCAGAATGCTGGCAAACGAGTATTCCAATTTCAGTGTCGGAAAATGGTGGACGTACAGTCTTAAGATTATCACCCTTGCGCTTCTCGGTGTGATGGCGGTATTGAATACCGTTCAGTATATAACAAAAGGATATGGCGAATACAAACAGATCGATATCAACATCTTCGGCTGGGGCGCACTGGTTGTCATTATTGTATTTGCCATTATCTTCACGACGAGAAAAGGACGCGATGGTTATGATACACTGGAAGGAATTGAAGAACTGGTTTTTGAGGAGGCTTAGAATATGAGTGCAGATGCGATTATTATGATGGTTATAGGATGCACGTGTCTCTGGGGCGGCTTCATCCTGAGCTGTGCGATCGCGATTCGTCACAGTTCAAAAAATAAGAATAAGCAGGCAGACGGGCAGAATCCGGAGAATTGAACAGGACAAAGCCTTAAACCTGAAGTATGAACTAATTACTGCAAATAGTAAACAACAAAAACAAAATGTGAATAACAAAAGAAAACGATCACGCAGACAGGTCATTTACTGCGTGATCGTTTTTTACGTTTTAAGGTGTGCAGGCGCTGCAGTATGAGGTGTGCAGGCGCTTCAATATTAATTAGGGCTGTTCTTAAGCGCATCCTCGATGAGGTCTTTGACGTCTTTCCGGGAAGTCGGATCCTGTGCTTCGGCAGCAGCCTTCTGCGCTTCTTCTATTCTTTTCGCTTCTGCAGCTTTCTTTGCTTCTTCCTCTTCTTTGTTGCGCTTTTCAATTCTGTCTGATATAGCTGCCTGAGCGGACAGAACCTGAACGAGTTCTTCCAGCGTGGCAAACGCGTACATTGCGCCCCATTCGACCAGATCCCAGAATTTTCCGTATCCATACAGAACGCCCATGAACTGGACACCGGACATAACCGCACCCAGCGCGTCGTGAGTCGTGTCGCCGATCAGAAGAACCTGGCTCTTTTTGAATTCCGGATTCTTTTCCTGCAGTCTTCTGCAGGCCTCGTTTATAACTTCCGTTTTGCTTTCTATCTCTCCGTCCGGGGTAGCGCCGACGATTTCATGGAAGTAGTTGCTCATGCCGAACTTATCAAGAATTCTTTTGCAGGTTTCTTCCGGCTTTGAGGATGCGACGACCTGGATAAAGCCAACCTGGCCGAGATTTGCCAGTGTAGACTTGATTTCAGGATATGGTTTGCATTCAAAGAGTCCGGTTTCATTATATTCTTCACGAAAACGCGTGACGGCTTCTTCTGCGTCAGAAGCGGTCATCCCAAGTATTTTCTGGAAGGAGGACCGGAGCGGCGGCCCGATGAAAGGCAGCATTTTTTCTCTCGTGTCGAGGTTAATGCCGTTCGGCTCAAGGGCGTGGTTGATGCATCTGCTTATACCTTCATAAGTGTCGATCAGTGTTCCGTCAAGATCCCAGAAAATGTACTTATAGTTATTCATAATGATCCTTTCAAAAATGCGGCTGCCGCGTCGTTTTCCGGACGTCCTTAACAGCCTTTCAGTAACAACGGCTTGAATATCGTTTAACTGCCGGCGAACGAATCGGTTTGAGACAAAAGGATTCTGTCTTTTCCGAATCGGGGCCTGTGCGAATATGCTTCTAAATAAGATAATAATATCATTTAAGTGAAATGTCACGGATTCTTTTTAATTTTATAAAACTTTGTCAAAAGAATCTTTAATATTCATGGAGCGGCTCCTTAAAAATAATTTAATCAATATTTATATTTTCCTCAGTTTCTTAATAAAAGCTGGCTGTTTTTATACGGCAGTCGAGATGTGCTTTCTGTCTGGATCGTCTGATTACGATCTTTCCTTTTTATCCATTCCTGAAAGTGGCCTTACAGCGATTCAGGAAGTGAGAAATCTGTTCGGATTGTTCGAATTAACAGACAAAAATGGCTTTATTGTTATGATTTCCTTAAGAATAATTCATTGGAAACAGGACGTACAGGAGCTATGGTGATGTTTACATGAAATTTGACCTACGATATAATTGAACAAGTGAATTATTAATGAATCAACACCCGCTCGTACAACCGGGAAAGAATAGATTTAACTGCTCATAGTTAAAGGAGACTAGTTTGTTATGATGTTGGGAAACAGAGTGTATAAAACGCTGGCGGTCCTGCTGGGGATTGTACTGACAGCGGCGGTGATCGGGGTCGTGTCGACAAAGACGTTTGCCGATGAAAACCAGGAGACGCCCGTCAGGAATTATACGATCAATAAAGTCTGGCTCGACGGCGGCAACCAGAAGCGTCCGGGATCGGCCCGGGTCCGGCTCAGCGGTGCAGTAAAATTCTCGTATTCGGACAAAAAGAAAGTACAGAAGTTTACGGCGCCGGTTACGGGCAGCTACACGCTGCGTCTTTGGGGGGCGCGCGGCGGAAATGCCGGTGAAGAGGCAGTCGGCGGAGACGGCGGTTACACGGAGGGAACGATTGATCTGAAGGCCGGTGAAGTGCTTTACGTTGCGGTCGGCGGCAAAGGTGAAGACGCGGCGGATGCAGACGGGGATAAAGTGCTGAACGGCGGCTGGAACGGCGGCGGCGCGGCAAAGGGCTCTTCAGATGGCGACACCGTGTGGGGTTCAGGCGGCGGAGCCACGCATATCGCGATCGGAACCAATGAAGGAGAACTCAGAAATTATCTGGAGACACAGGAAAAAGTGTTGCTCGTGGCCGGAGGCGGCGGCGGTGCCGGATACAAATTTGAAGGTGAAAACGTGGGTTCAAACGACGGCGGAGCCGGCGGGGGATATTTTGGTGTGAAAGGCATTTCAACGTGCGGTGAGAACGGAGCGGTCGGCGGTCAGAGCGAGGATATGCCGGTGCATGCGGAGCGGTTTCCCGGATCGTTTGGAGCCGGCGGTGACGGTACCGCATGGACTGAAGGCGTAACCGGCGGAGCTGGCGGCGGTTCAGGCTGGTACGGCGGAGACGGAGGATTCTCCTTTGGATCAGCAGGAAGCGGCGGATCCGGATATATCAATAAAGACGCCGGAATCACCGGCGGAAAGATGATTAACGGAAACGGCATAGAAGCTACCGAAGAAAACGCGGACGAGGAAAGCGAAATTCCGTCCAGAGGTGACAAAACCGAGACGGACAACGGCTATGCAGTGATCAGTTTTGAAGGAACTGCGGTGACAAAGGAAGACAAGATCGCTTTTGACGTGTCCGATGAAGCTGAAACCGAAATAACCGGATCAGAAGAACCGGTGCCCGGGTATTTTTCTGACTCGGCAAAGGCAGATTCGATCAGGCTGAACAATGATAATCATAAAGCGACCGTTACAAATATCCTGCAGACGCGGTTTTCTGTCAATTGCGTCTGGGACGATAATAACAACGCGGAGGGCATGCGGCCCGAGCACGTTACAGTACAGCTTTTCAGAAACGGTGAGACGGCCGGAAACCCGGTCACGCTCTCTGAAGGGAACCGATGGAAATACACCTGGACCGGGTTGAACAAGTATTCTGCGGACGGGAAAGAATACAAATACACCGTCAAAGAGACCGGGATTCCGAACGGGTATTCGGCAAAGATCGTCGGCGGTACGATTACAAATTTCTTTGACAGCACGACGACGCTGACAGTGAACAGTGTCTGGGAGGACAATGACAACAACGACGGGATTCGCCCGAACAGCATTCTTGTACAGCTTTTCAAAAATGGTGAAGAAGCCGGAAAACCGGTTACGATCACAGAAGACGACCAATGGGAATATACATGGGATAAACTGAAAACCTTTGAGAACGGCGAGCCGATTGTCTATACGATTGAAGAACTGAATGTTCCGGACGGCTACGAGGCCAGAATCAGCGGAAACACAATCACAAACGTACATGAAAAAATGCTGACCAGTTACACGGCAACGGTGAACTGGTATGATTTTGACAACAACGACGGAATCAGACCGAGAAGCGTCCTGCTGCAGCTTAAAAAAGGCAGCCGGAAAGTCGGTGACGCTGTGAAGGTGACCGGCAAAGGAAACAGCTGGAAATACACATGGGACGATCTGGATGAGTATAACAACCAGAGCAGGATCAAATATCACGTTGAAGAAGTCAACATTCCGGAAGCCTATGAAGCAAAAGTAAAAAACAACGTTGTGACAAATAAGCATGCCAAGGATACGACTTCCTACACAATCACGCAGGTCTGGAACGACAAGTCCAATCAGGACAGCATTCGTCCGTCTTCAAGCAGTATTGTTCTCAAGGCGAACGGACAAAGTACCGGCGATTCGGTAACGCTCACAGGAAACGGGGATATGTGGACTCATACCTGGAGCAACCTCGACAAATACAATAAAGGGAAAGAGATCAAATATTCTGCGGATCAGGAATATATCCCGGAGGGTTATACACTGACAAGGGATGAGGAAGTTATTACCAATACCCATAAACCGAAAGTCTGGTCGGCGATTCTGCCAAAGACCGGTGACGATACGACGATTGAGTATTATCTGATCGTGCTGATGGGTGCGATATTCGGGCTGATTCTCTGCACCGGCAGTAAAAGAAAGCAGATGAGATGAACAACAGCACGAGGAACAGAAGTACAATAAAAATCAGAGAAGCGACCGTTGAGGACGCGCCGGTGCTTGCGGAAATATATAAGTATTATGTTGAAGATACTGCGATTTCGTTTGAATACGAGGCGCCTGACGCAGAGGCGTTTGCCGGACGAATGAGCGATATCCGGAAACGGTATCCGTATTTTGTGGCTGAGGAAGACGGGGAACTGCTCGGGTATGCATACGCGCACGCGTTCATAGACCGGGCTGCCTACGACTGGGCGGCAGAAGTGACGATATATATACGGAGTGATCAGAAATGCCGCGGGATCGGGAGGACTCTTTATGAGGTACTGGAAAAAGCACTTACTCTTCAGGGGATCCTCGATCTCTACGCCTGTATCGGCGTGACGGAGCAGGAAGATGAATACCTGACCAATAACAGCATTTTCTTTCATCGGCATCTGGGATTCATCGATGCTGGCATGTTCCCGAAAAGCGGAAACAAATTCGGACGCTGGTACGACATGGTCTGGGTTCTGAAAAACATTGGTTCGCACAGGGACAATCCGCAGCCGGTCAAAAGCTTTGACGAAGTCCGCGCGGAGTTCGGGAAAATGTTTCATAAAAAGATATAAATAAGTATTGAATAATTACATAAATATCGAAAAATGATGTAATAGCAAAAAGGATGATGCCTGCAGCGACTGGAGTTACTGCAGGCATCGTCCTTTTTACGGGGCGCCCGGCCGGTTCACATACAGGCTGAGCGGCGCCTTTGTTTCAGATTTATTTCAGAATAAACAGGTCTCTGTTATACAGCTTCGTGGAATGTTCTCGCAATGACTTCAAGCTGCTGTTCCTTTGACAGACGAACGAAGTTGACCGCGTAACCGGACACTCTGATCGTGAGTGTCGGATAGTCTTCCGGATGCTCCATGGCATCGATCAGCATCTGGCGTTCGATGACGTTGACGTTCAGATGATGCGCGCCCTGAATGAAATAGCCGTCGAGGATCGCGACCAGATTGGCGGTGCGTTCTTCATGAGTGCGGCCGAGGGCTGCGGGGATGATGGAGAATGTGTTGGAAACGCCGTCCTGGCAGACATTTCTGTATGGGATTTTGGCGACGGAGTTCAGGGACGCGAGAGCGCCGTTTTCATCTCTGCCGTGCATCGGGTTGGCGCCCGGCGCGAGCGGCTCGCCGCGTTTTCTGCCGTCTGGCGTATTACCGGTCTTTTTCCCGTACATAACGTTGCTTGTGATCGTCAGCGCGGAGAGGGTATGGATCGCGTCGCGGTACATCGGATGCTTTTTCAGTTCGGCGGAGAAGAATTTTGCGACTTCAATCGCGAGGTCGTCTGCATCGTCGTCGTCGTTACCGTATTTAGGGAAGTCACCGAGCACTTCAAAGTCGACCGCGATACCGTCTTCATTTCTGACCGGGCGGACTTTGCCGAATTTAATCGCGGAAAGAGAGTCGGCCGCGACGGAAAGGCCTGCGATACCGAATGCCGTGATGCGCTGTACGTGCGTGTCATGCAGTGCCATCTGGCTTGCTTCATAAGCGTATTTGTCGTGCATATAGTGGATGACGTTCATGGTGTCTACGTAGAGTCCGGCTACGTAGCGCATGACTTTTTTATAGCTGAGCATGACTTTGTTGAAATCGAGCATTTCGTCTTCTGTCATCGGTTCGATGTCTGGAACAACCAGGTCGCCCGTGATTTCATCCCGGCCGCCGTTAATAGCGTAAAGCAGCGATTTGGCGATGTTGACGCGGGCCCCGAAGAACTGCATCTGTTTTCCGACCGCCATAGCGGATACACAGCAGGAAATCGCATAGTCATCCCCGTAGATCGGTCTCATCAGATCGTCGCTTTCATACTGGATGGAGTCGGTTTCGATACTCATCGCAGCGCAGTATTTCTTGAAGTTTTCCGGAAGGTTCTGGCTCCAGAGTACGGTCAGGTTCGGTTCCGGCGCCGTTCCCATGTTTTTCAGCGTGTTCAGGATCCGGAAGGAGCTTTTGGTGACGAGAGGCATACCGTTCACGCTCATGCCGCCGATCGACTCGGTTACCCATGTCGGGTCACCGCCGAACAGCTCGTTGTATTCCGGAGTTCTCAGGTGACGGACGAGGCGCAGTTTGATGACATACTGATCGATCAGTTCCTGTGCTTCTTTTTCTGTAATCAGGCCGCGTTCCAGGTCACGCTGGATATAAATGTCGAGGAAGGTGGAGGTTCTGCCGATCGAAGTCGCCGCTCCATTATTTTCTTTGACGCCCGCGAGATAGGCCATGTACACTGCCTGAACGGCTTCCTTTGCGGTTCCGGCCGGTTTTCCGATGTCGACGCCGTATCCGGAAGCCATAGATTTCATTTCTTCCAGTGCCCTTACCTGCTCGTGAAGCTCTTCTCTGGTCCGGATAAGTTCTTCTGTCATCGGTCCGTCCGCCATTTCGATGTCGGTTTTCTTTTGTTCGATCAGATAATCGACGCCATAGAGTGCTACTCTTCTGTAGTCACCGATTATGCGTCCTCTGCCGTAGGCGTCGGGAAGTCCTGTGAGAAGGGCATTATGTCTGGCCACCTTTGTTCTCTCCGGGTATGCGTCAAAAACACCTTCATTGTGTGTTTTTCTGTATTCATGGAATTTTTCTTCAATGATCGGATTCATTTTATAGCCGTACTGATCGAGCGCCTGCTTTGCCATGTTCATTCCGCCGTACAGGTTTATGATCCGCTTGAGCGGCGCGTCCGTCTGCAGCCCGACGATGACTTCATTTTCTTTGTCGATGTAGCCCGGGGCAAAGTTGTCGATGCCGGACACGACTTCGGTCTCGACGTCCAGAATTCCTTTGTCGAGTTCTTCTTTCAGAAGCTCCTGACATTTTTTCCAGACTTTCTGTGTTTTTTCAGACGGGCCTTCAAGGAAACTATCATCGCCTTCATACGGCGTCACATTCTTCTGGATAAAGTTGCGCACGTCGATGACGTGTCTCCAGTTTCCGCTCCGGAAACCTTCCCATTCTTCAAACATATCGTATGCGTTTTTATCAAATTTAATAATCATTGGTAAACTCCTTTCACTAAGAATCTTTGGTTTTCCGCTCTTGCTGACAGAACAGTTCGTTTTCATATTTTTCTGTTACAGTGCGGCTCATGGCAGGCACGCCGTTGAGTTGGTACGGTATTTCAAGTCTCTCGTACTTGTGGATACCCGCCAGATGGTATGGCAGAAGTTCAACTTTCTGCACGCCGCGTATGTGGTCTGAATACTCTTTCAGCTTGTTCATATGGTCCTCACCGTCGGTCAGGCCGGGCACGACTACGTGCCGAAGCCAGAAAGGTATGCCTTTGTCTTCTGCTTTATGCAAAAAGGCTTCCGCTTTGGGCAATTCCCCTCCGGTGATGTCCGTGTACTTTTTCGGGTCAAAGTGTTTGACGTCAAACAGAATCAGGTCGGTGCTGTCCAGGATGCGTTCGATCAGCGTCTGGTCGGTTCCTTCAGCTGCCTGGCCGGCTGTGTCGATGCAGGTGCTGATCCCCGCGTTTTTACAACGCTCAAGGCATTCCGCGAGGAATGCCGGCTGCATCAGGGGCTCACCGCCGGAAAAGGTGACGCCGCCGGTATCCCTGAAATAGGGGATAAACCGGGACAGACGCCGGACCAGTTCCCGTGCTTCGATTTCCTGCCCGCCATAAAGCTCCCAGGTATCCGGGTTGTGGCAGTACAGGCACCTTAGCCTGCAGCCCTGCATGAACACCACCGCTCTGACCCCGGGTCCGTCAACAAGGCCCATGGATTCCAGCGAATGGATTCTGCCTTTCATATAACCTCCTTACGACTCTTCAGTCCTCTTCGCAGCCTTCGCCGCGGAGAATGAAGCATAATTTAAGCAACAAAAAAGCCTCCCGTTCCGGGCTTTTATGTTGAGCCCAGACGGTCGGCCTTGTTATCATCATACTTCATGTGGTTAATTCCACTTCCGTCAGTCATATGACAAATACATCATATTGTGGTTTTCAGTAAATGTCAACCGGAAATTATTCTTTTGACGACAAATGTTTTCTGGCTTTTGGCGACAAAGAGGATTCTCCGGACGATAAAAGAATTCGGGTTCGGATTCTTTTGATCGTCAAAACGTTCTCCGAACGGGTACCCTTTGTCGATAAACCTTTGTCAAAAAAATGCTGTGTGCGGGTAATTATGCGCGGGTAACGGATAAAATGATATTTTCCACGCGGTATACCAGCTGTGAGAATGAAGTATCATCCGCTTCATACGGTTCTGCCCCTGTTCTGTACAGGAAAATTTCATGCTTCATCTGTTCGGCAGCCTGTGTGTATAAAGTCCGGCTTTCCCTACAGTGCATGATGTGGCTCACTGCTTCAATCGTGACTATAGCCGCGCCGAGCGCGCCCATGATGATGGTGAACGGGATGCGGACCGAACCGAAAGCGAGAGCGATGCATCCGAAAAACGGGATCGCGGCCGCAAGCGCGGTGACCAGGATCTGAAAGACATTGTAAAGAATATCTGCGGTTTTTCCTTTTTTCATAAACAGTTCGATTTGTGGCGTGACACGTTCTTCGATGTACTGCATGTCACTCAGATTTGACTGCGTTGCCATTAATAAATCCCTCCTCTTTTGAATCTGTTTTGTAACAGACGCCGGATATCCCCCGCCTCTACGTTTTACGAAGGCGGCAGGTTCTGTCTTCGAACGTCGGTGGCGGGTATCAATCCCCCACCGACG
>ONJN01000233.1 GCA_900318155.1 uncultured Eubacteriales bacterium | reverse complement strand
TGCCATTTGCAAAGGCAAAGACATATAAATTCAACATGTTTGGTGCATACAAAGTCATCTACTCCGTATACAACAGCAAGAGTAAGAAGACTGTAGCCAGAGCCGTGACATTTAAGACGACAAAGAAAGTTCCGAATTATACGGGACAGACTTATAAGAAAGCGTCTGCCGCAGTGAAGAGCATCGGCTTCGAAGTCGTAAGGAAGAATATCAATACAAAGAACTCGAAACTGAACGGAATTGTCAAAGTACAGTCGCCAAAGGCAGGAACCTGGAACGTGAAAGGAACAAAGATTATCCTGAATGTTTACAAGTATACTGCGCCAGGCAAAAAAAGCAAAGCAACGACAAAGACAAAGAAAAAAAGCAAGGGCAAGGGCAAAGCAACAGCAAAGAAAAAAGCATAGGTAAAGCAATGTTAAAGTAAGGATAAAGTTGAAATAAGGATAAAGATCCCGAAAAAAACAGAGCTGAGGCAGACACATCAGGTTGTCTGCCTCAGCTTTTTTATCCGTTACGCCGGCACTTCTGTTATTCCCATTCCCCGCTGAAACCGTAGTACGTTCCGCTGTTTTTTAATGGGGTACCGTTGATGGCGGCCAGTTCCGTTACTGTTACCAGCTCAAAATTTTTCTTAAGCAGGTACTGACAGATTTTATCTGTGGCATTCACGGTTGATGGGTGAATGTCGTGCATCAGTACAATGTCGCCGTTTTTTACCTTCTTCTTAATATAGGCGATCAGATTCGTAGTGTCCCGGTATTTCCAGTCAAGCGAGTCTTTTGACCAGAAAATGTTCGGCCGGTTCATGATGGCGAGAACCGTGTCGTTGAAAGCGCCATACGGCGCGCGGCAGAGCGGCGCGATTCTGCCGGTGTATTCTTTAACCAGTTCGTCGGTTTTGGACAGTTCCGATGCGATGGCTTCTTCTGACAAAGTGGTCAACTGGGCGTGATCCCAGGAATGATTTCCGTACTCGCATCCGAGTGAAGTTCCGGCCTTAAGAAGCTTACCGGTTTCTTTCCCGATTGAGTTTCCAAGTACAAAGAATGTCGCGCGGCAGTTGTTTTTCATCAGTGCCTTAAGCACTACCGGCGTCGTTTCTGCGTTCGGTCCGTCGTCATAGGTCAGCGCGACGTGTTTTTTCTTCTTATTATATATAACGACCTGATTCTTCGGGATATAGCCACGGTATTTGTCATTTCCAACCTGGACCCATTTGTCGGATGTGTAGCGGAGCACGATCCGGCTGCCGAATTTCAACTTCTTCAGTTTTTCGGATTCAGTGTCGATGTAGTCGTAAATATAAGTATTGTTGACGGTCACTGCGGCAAAAAGATTGGCTCCGGCCTTGGTGAAGCCTGCAGGGGTTTCTTTTTTCGGAATGACTTTGTCTTCACGTTCGGAACATTTGGCACAGATGTGATGCTGTTTGCCCGGCTTAAAATATGTCGCTTTCTGGTCGATGATCCAGCGGCCCCAGTTGTGACCCTCTGCGGGAACGATTTCAGATTTGATGATGCCGCAGTAGATGCAGTTCTTTTCCTGCTCTCCGGTTTCAGTACAGGAAGGCTTTGTCGTTATGTGCCACGTGGACCAATCATGGCTGCAGGTTAGCTGTTCGTCCCTTCCGTAAGTGAAAACTGGCGCGGTTGTGACAATGACCATACCCAAAAGAGCCAGTATAACCAAAAATAGTTTCCTTCTCATAACTTCTACAAAATCCTTTCCTTTCTGCGTTCTTTCTTCTCTGATACCCATTATAACAAGCTTTTCAACATATTGCCACGATTGAATATCAAGAGAACCGGCACTTTGTTTGACAAGGGGCTGCGGATACAATTTTATGGAACCTTGTCAGGAAATCTTAACATTCTATAACATTTATGATAAAGTTAGTGTGAAGAAATAATGACGCCTTAATGTGATGATTATAAGTATTGCAGAAAGGACTACGGTTATCTGTATATAAATTGAGTAATTTTTTGTTGTACATTAAAGAAAGGAACGGAAAGTTATGAAGTGGGAGACTAAATTTTTTGTAATTTTAATTGCGGTCGTCTTAACGTTTACGCTGGGCGGAGCCGCAGTTTTTGCAGATGATACTGCCGGCAAAACAGATACTGACTCATCCGCGACGGAAGCACCGAAAAATGGATGGGATGCCGCGCACACGCATTATTATAAAAACGGAACTATGCTGAAAGGTCTGCAGACAATCGACGGCGTTAAGTATTACTTCAATAAGTCAGACGGCAAGACCGTCGCTAAAGGCTGGTTCATGGACAAGAAGATGTACGGGATTGGCGGTGGAAAAATCGCGGTCGGCTTTAAAAAGATCGATAAAGCTAATTATTACTTTGACAAAAAGAACGGAATAATCGTGGTCGGCTATAAAAAGATCGGCAAAGCGTATTATTATTTCAACAAAAAGAGCGGAAAGATGCTCACGGGCCTGCAAACGATCAGCGGCGCAAAATATTTTTTTAATAAAACAAACGGCAAAGGCGTTGCCAAGGGCTGGTTTATGAGCAAGAAGATGTACGGAATCGGCGCCGGGAAAATCGCGACCGGTTATAAAAAGATCGGTAAAAAGCATTACTACTTCAAAAAATCGAATGGTAAACTTGCCGGCAAAGGGATGATCAACAACACATATTACTGCAAGGGCAAAGGAAAACTTGCAACGGGCTGGCTGGCTTATAAAAAGAAAGCGTATTATTTCAACAAAAAGAACGCGAAAATGGTCAAAGGAAAAAAGGTCGGGCACCTGAAAATCCCGAAATCCGGAAAACTCGGCATTGCATATTATCGTGGAATTCGCGTTCTCAACAAGAAAGGCTGGAAGCTGAGAGCGGCGTATACATATTCATACAAGCTGAAATACGCCAATCGCTGGATGAGACTGAAGAACAGTGAAGCGTACGCCAATTATGGTTTTAATAACGGCAAAGGCAACTGCTACGTCATGGCGGGAACGTTCTATGTCATGGCCAAGCTTCTTGGATATAACGTCCATCAGGTAAAGGGAAAAGTTGATCTGCCGCATTCCTGGACGGAAATCAAGCAGAACGGTAAAATCTACGTTTATGACCCGAATTTCAGGAATGAAACGGGACGCAACGGATACAAGATCCGTTACGGTCAGAGAGGAACGTGGAGATACAATCATAAGAAGAGGATGAATTAGCTTTTCAGCAGGGATCAGGGTCAGGAAAATGATTGAAAAGAAAAATACACTGATTACTGCGGTTCTAATCGCGGTAATGGTCATTATCTGCGGCGCAACGACGTGGGCAGTGGCAAAGGAACACAATCGTCTGGACACGCTGCGCGCGGAAGGGCTCGCGAAACTGAAGAAAACGGCAGACCTGAGCGATTATCGCAGTGCGGAAAAGAAAGACGTTCGACGGATTCTCGGCAATTATAAAACAAAGGTTCAGGCGGTTTCGGATCGGGAAGAGCTGGATAAACTGCTGACTGGGGCAAAAGCGAAGATCGGGAAAGTGAAGACGGACGCGCAGTATAAGAAGGAAGAAAAAGCGGCTGCGGAGCTTGCAAGGAAAAAGGCGGCCGCAAAGAAAAGGGCTGAGGAAGAGAAACGAAGAAAAGAAGCAGAAGAGCAGGCGGCCGCTGCAGCGGCAAGCCAGTCCACGGTATCAAACAACGGCCAGTACTCTTCAAACTCCGGCACAAATTCAGTGACCGGCGGTACAGGCGCGTCAGCATCGGGCAGCAGCTATAATAATTCCAATGGTTCCGGCACAACGTATGGAAACGGAAGTTCTTACAATTCCGGCAGCAACTACTATAATTCCAATGGCTCCGGCACGTCATACGGAAATGGAAGTTCCTATAATTCCGGCAGCAGCTACAAGAGTTCCTACGGATCCGGTTCGTCATACGGAAACCGTTCGGGAACCGGCAGGAACAGCTACTCCTCAGGTTCGAGGTCAGGTCGTTCTTACGGTTCCGGAAGAAACCGTTCATCCGGACACAGTTCAGGCAGGGCAAACAGATCAGGCGGATCAAAATCCGGCAGATCAGGCGGCTCATCCGGCAAAAGTCCAGGCGGATCAAAATCGGGCAGCTCATCAGGAAAGAGCTCGGGTTCGAATAATTCAGGAAAGGGATGTCAGACAAATGACAGCAAAAACTTCTATTGATAACGGGCGCATCGCTCAGTTTCCGCTGATCAGGATTTTCGCGTGTCTCGCGATTGTACTGCTGCACCTTTTGTACGCGAGTACCGTTTATTTCAAAGGCGCGATCAGCGCGAACGGGCTGACGGCAGCCAAATCCGTTCTTAGTCTGGTCGAATGGGCAGTGCCGTGTTTTCTGATGGTTACAGGCGCGCTTCTACTGGATCCGACCAAAGAAATTCCGGGCAAAAAGCTCTGGAAATACATCCGCAGAATGCTTCTTGCGCTGCTTATCTTCACCCTGGTTTTTCAAATCTATCAGATGTTTTTTGAAGGCGATCGATCATTGATCGGACCGTGGCTTAAGAATTTTATCCAGGGTGAAAGCTGGGCGCATCTCTGGTATCTGTACCTGATGGTCGGACTTTATCTGATGCTGCCGATCTATAAGATTATTACTGAACACGCCAGTGACCGCCAGCTGCTTTATCTGGTGGTCGTATATGCGGCAGTTATTTCAGTACTGCCGATGCTCGGCATCTGCAGATTAAAAAGTGGATTTTACATACCGACAACGTATATATATCCGATTTACCTGTTCCTCGGATATATGATTCATTCGGACCGGCTTCGCATGACAAAGCGTGCCGCGTGGATTCTGACCGTCGGCTGCAGTATTGCGCTCGTTCTTTTATCGTGTCTGCGCCGGCCGCTCGGAAGCGCGTTCTTCAACGCGGATCAGCTCAAGGCTTTCGATGAATTGTTCGGCTATTCGTCGATACTGGTCATCGGACAGAGCATTGGTATTTTTACGCTGCTGGATAAAATGAATGTGCCGGAATACGGCAAAACGAGCCGTTTTGTAAGGAGTCTCGATGACTGCGCATTCGGGACTTATCTGATTCATATGATATTTATCCGTTTTGTGTTTAAGCAACTGGAAATCAATCCGTATAAATCAGGCGGTGTACTGTTTTTTGCCGGCATGACAGTTACGTTTTTCTTTGCGGCGTACGTTATTACGTTCCTGTTGCGGAAGATTCCGCTGGTCGACAGGGTATTGTAGTACTGGATATGGAGTGTGTGAGAATGGCGAACTGTATGTAAGTGGTAAACATACATATTTATTGATAATTGCAGAATGAAAAAAGAATTCACAAAAGCGGAGCAGCTTATTGTGAATTCTTTTTTTATCGGGGCCGCCGCATTTCAGCGACAGCCCCGGCTCTTTGGATGTTCAGATTGTCTTTCGCGGCATCTCTACCGGTATGTTTCAGCAGTTCAGGATTATCTCTTCACCTTTTTACTGCGTTTAGGCTTAGTGAACTTGCTCTTGACAGTGCCGTATTTGGTGCGGACAGAACGTACTTTGTAGTAGTATTTTTTGCCCTTTTTCACCTTTTTGTCCACGAACCTGGCTTTTGTGGTGGTAGTTCTTTTCTTATAGCCTTTTGATTTCTTTTTGGAGCGGTAGATCTCGTACTTCTGTGCGCCTTTAGCTTTTTTGTATTTGATAGTAACCTTTTTCTTTCCGGCTTTGACCTTGAGTTTGGTAGGTGCCTTCAGTTCTTTTATGGTGATGGCGCGACTCAGAGAATATTCATGAGACAGATCGTTTTCTTCCGAGTTGTACTTTGCGTTCAGCGTTACCGTAAGTTTGTAGGCGCCGGGAGCGATGGATTTGGATGGCAGTGTGGTTTTATAATAGTAGATTTCTTCTTTCGGACTGGCTTTGGTCCAGACCGTTTTGGTACTGTTCTTAGGACAGAGCTTCAGAGTGAATTTGTTCAGGTAATCTGCATCCAAAGTCTCAGTTTCCACATCCATAGGGATTTTATCGCCTTTATACCAGGTTGAGCCAGCAGCGGGCTTATGGATGACCAGATCCCGGAATTCCTTAGCAAGAACTGGAACCGTCATTGCACAGATGAAGGCCAGGGCCAGCATTATTGTTAACAGTGTTCGAAATGATTTACGCATGTTGAAACTCCTTTCTTAAACATGAGTGGTCAGTATTCACGCGGCATAACTGCCGGTTTATTCATCAGTTTTTTTATTTCTTTACCTTTTTACTGCGTTTAGGTTTGGTGAATTTGCTCTTAACGGTACCGTACTTGGTGCGGACAGAGCGGACTTTGTAGTAGTATCTTTTGCCCTTTTTTACTTTTTTGTCCACGAACTTGGCTTTTGTGGTGGTGGTTCTTTTCTTATAGCCCTTAGACTTCTTTTTGGAACGGTAGATTTCGTATTTCTGCGCGCCGGCAGCTTTTTTATATTTAATAGTAACTTTTTTCTTTCCGGCT
>ONJN01000236.1 GCA_900318155.1 uncultured Eubacteriales bacterium | reverse complement strand
CTCTCAGGAGCTGAAGCTCCCGGCGTCTGTTGACGGCGTCGCTCGCGCCAGTCAAGCGAGCTTGTTGGAGCTTCGCTCCTGGTTGAAATCGTCAGAGGGACACATAAGGAATTGAAAAAACCGGTACCTGCAGGAACAACGGTTTTTACCGGGAAGAATCCGGAAACAGAATGGATCTGTTTTCCTGATGATGCATAGTGGATCGGCCGCATCGGAGGGATGTCAGGCATGTTCATGGTTCTGAGAAAGGAGGATTTATGCAAAAATTCTTTGGGAAAAAAATCGCGTGCGCAGTGGCTGTGTGCGTGGGAATCATCATGGCGGGAGGTGTTTTTTTCGCGGGAGCTGCTGCCGCTAAAACGCCGACTAGCGTTGCTAAAAACATCGGCGCGAATAAAGCCTATAAAACCGGAACAATCACACTGGCTGTATATCTGCACGATGAGAAAACTAATAAAGATACGAGATTATCGTCTCAGAAACTGACCTATACCTACGGAGGAAGCGGAACGCCGACCGTGCCTCTTGTGTATGATAAACAGTCCGTGTGGAAGCTTTCGCTTTCAGGGAGTCTTTCAGCGGATAAAAAAACGGGCTTTGTTCTTGCCCCTGAAAACAGCACGATAAAAACCTATAAAAATACGGATAATACAGAACAATACTGGAAATTCCTTACGGCAAAGCTCAGTCTTAAAGTTCCGATGAATATGCAGTATTATAAATTCGGAATTGATCAGGCCGGAAGATTCCGTTATGTAACTCAAAAGGCATATAAGGATGAAACGCATGTAAGCTTCAGAGCAAACGGAAATGCATCAAATGATAATAAACCGATAACAGGGATTAAGGCATCCGCATCCGACCGAACGCTGAATGTTCCGGTTACCATTAATACAGCATCGAGTGGTCTCAGAACGACCAATAAGAAGCGGTATATGAATACGGAGATCGATATTTATCTTACAAGAGGATCAAAAAAAGCGACTGTCACGCTGGATTCGAACGGTGGAAAAGTATCCGTCAGCAAAAAGACAGGGCTTTTAGGGACTAAAATGACACTTCCAACTCCGACAAGAACCGGGTATACATTTACAGGATGGACAAAGGATAAAGCCGGGAAAGAAGCAGCGGGATCAACCTATGTAAAAAGTGAGACTTATTATGCTCAGTGGAAAGCCAATGTATTTACTGTAAAGTTTAACGCGAACGGGGCATCCGGAAACGCTCCAAAAGCGATGAATGTAACATACGCTAAAAAAACTGCAGCACCAGGTGCCGGAAATCTTACTGTATCAGGACGCGTATTTGAAGGTTGGAATACGAAAACGGACGGAACCGGAACGACGTACAGAACCGGGGACGACCTTTCAAAAGCAGCTGTGAAAAACGGCGCGAGTGTCACGCTTTATGCTGATTTTTCCGTAAAAAACGCAAGTAAGCTGAAAAATGTTCCGGATGACCAGAAAATCGAATACAGCACCAAAAAGACAATAAAAGATATCAGCGTAACACCGCTTAAAACTTCGAGAACGCTTGTATTCCAGAAATACAATAAAAAGACCAAAGAATGGATGAACATTGCTCAGAAAACCGTAACACCGAAAAGCCCGAACGTGAATTTCACCTATCCGATCAATACAACAACAGCGGATTACCGGATCGCGGCGCTTGCCGGCGATAACGGCAGAGCGGTTATAAAAAAGTGGACGCTTACCGTAACGATGCCTGCGGAAACCATCAGCCTTCAGAAATACACATCCGGAGCAAACAAAGGAAAAGTGATCAGTTTCAAAGAGGATGGGAAAAGAAAATATAACAAAACCGTGGGAACCGTCCACAAGTATAAAAAGGAATGGACAGGAAAAACCCTTCCGGTGAAAATGGTATTTAAAAAGGGTTATGTGTCAACGGTGAATTTCTATATGAGCGGGAAAAAAGTCAGCAGCGTGAAGATCAGTTCAAAAACAGCGAATAAAGTGGTGACATTCACACTTCCGAAAACATGGAATGATCAGAGAATACGGAATCTCAGCGCGGAAATGGTCGTACCTACTGATAACGGAACCGTTAAATATAAAAAATTCTATTGCTGTCTCCATACTGTGGATGCCCAGGAAAGACTGGTTAAGTGGTTTAAATCCTATGAAGGGACGACAAGATACTCAGCGAAGCATAAATATATCTGTAAAATGACAAAGACAACATGCGGATATAGTCTGGGCACATCGGAAGCATGGTGCGCGGCATTTGTCTCGCTCGGTTCTTACGCGAACGGACTTCTTAAAGAAATTCCGACAGATGTCAACTGCGGCGGATTACGGAATAAGGCTATCAGAATGAATAAATGGAAATATGACACCGCCAGTAAGAACTATAAAGCTGCGAAAACAAAAATTGAACCGGGCGATGTCTTTATTCTTTGCGGATACGGAAGCAATGGCGTATGGTACAGCTGTCTTCATACCGGTTTTGTATGGAAAGTAACCGGGAAGCGCTCATTCAGAAGTATGGAAGGAAATACCTATAATACTATAAATGGTGTTTACTATAGAAGCATATGCACACAGAAAACCAGATACGGAGCTAATATGCATGGTTTTATTCAGCCGGCGTTTAAGAAAATCAAAGAAAACGGCGACATTGTGACGTCATAGGAAGGAGGCTCTGGAAATGATTAAAACAAAAATGATAAGAATAATCGGAAGCATTATCGTGTTCACAATGGTACTGACTTTTTCTTCTGTTCTTCCGGGGCACTTTGCGGGAGCGGCGTTTGCGAAATCAAAAACGTACGAGCCGTCCAAAGAGGAACTGCGCGCGATTATGAACGCGAAAAAAGACCCGTCGGTTGCCGAATCTGAAAAGCAGCAGAAAGCGGAGAATCCGGAAAAAGCCGTGATTCAGGTTCAGAAAGGAATCAACGGGGAGCTTGTGATTTCCTGGACGAGTGATGCAGAAATCTTTCATGTGACGCTGACTTCCCCGTCCGGTAATCCGGTATTTACGGAATCAACCGGGAAGAAATCCATCACTGTGAAGGATCTGAATCCGGGAGAAACCTATACATTCAGCATTGTTTCTGAAACTAACGGGGTTCAGTCGGATGAAATAAAGAAAAGCATTAAAACCTCCTCCGACACAGATCGGGTCATCGTAAAAAACAATGATCAGGCGGAAGCAATGGTAAGCGGCGCAATCAGATCGCGAAAGAGCACATGCACGTTTTTTATGAAAACGGATTCAGATGAAAATGTTGAGGAATTGATGAACTCCGCATTTCAGCGCATTAAAAACGGACAGTATGTAAAGAATAATGTTTCTGTATTCTTTGAATCAGCAGATGCAAAGAATTACGGAGATTTTAAGGAAGACTACGTCATAAACGGAGAAAAGTATACGAAATACTCATTCGGATTCAGTTATCTGACAACGGAAAAACAGGATGCGGAATTTGAAAAAGAATTGAAAGAGGTTGAAAACGAACTCGATCTTAAAGGAAACAACACGGACAAAGAGAAGGTTTTGAGTATCGTTCGTTTTGTTCAGGAAAATGTGACCGATACAACGGACACCTCAGGACTTAATAATACCGCATACGGAGCGCTTATCAATAAAAAAGCAACCTGCAACGGCAGGGCGGCACTTGTTTACAGACTATTGGGAAGTGCGGGAATTCATAATTCCATCGCGACCGGTGATTATCACAATGCCGGAACGGACAAAGAGAAAACCGGGCAGACAGCCGCCGATCAGACCGGGGATCAGGTCACGGGGCAGGACTCTGCGGCGATGCAGCACAGCATTAATACTGCGGTTCTCAACGGCCACAGGACGGGCTCGGGAAAAGTATTGATCCTCGATACGCTCGATCCGAACTGCATAAGCACAATTGAATTTTTCGGGTTTTAACTGTATAACCTGAAACCTGATAAAAATACCATGAAGTTCTAACACCACCAATCCGGCCCGATCTGGTGGTGTTTTTACGCGATGAAATGGATTGGTACAAAAAAAGGGCAGTTTCTATGTTTTTTCAAAAAATGCTGAGAGTATTTCCCGGGAATCGGTGTATAATGGAGTTGAGTTGGGTACGGACAGGAGGTAACACAATATGAAACAATATCGTCACAAAGTCCAGTATTATGAGACAGACAAAATGGGAATTACTCACCATTCCAACTATATTCGCTGGATGGAAGAGGCACGGATCGACTTTCTGGGTCAGCTCGGCTGGGATTATACCAGACTGGAAGAACTGGGAATCGGTTCGCCGGTGCTGGCAATCGACTGCAGATATTATA
This sequence comes from uncultured Eubacteriales bacterium, assembly GCA_900318155.1. Taxonomy (GTDB): domain Bacteria; phylum Bacillota; class Clostridia; order Peptostreptococcales; family Anaerovoracaceae; genus Aminicella. Next base: position 4,700 of record ONJN01000236.1, on the reverse strand, counting down.
CTTCAACGACATTCGCGGATGAAATCTCCATCATGGTTTCTATCACGGAATTTAAGGGTGTCAGGCTGAAGCTTTATTACGAGATGAAAAACGCGGCCGGTGACCTGGTTTGTGAAGGACGGACCGAGCATTGTTTTGTTGACAAAAATGGACAGCCGATTGCGCTCAAAAAGCGGATTCCGGAGTTTAGTCAGGCACTTCTGGCGCTGAAGGAGGAAGAGGAATAAATAGAATGAACAGAAGGCTAACACCGGCTGAGAAGAGAAGGCTTGAGCGATTTCAGGAGACGGCGGCGGATTTGCAGGCCCGGGGTTATCGGAAAACCGAGCTTATAATCGACATTGTCCGGGCGAACATTTATGTGATGATCGCGGCGGTGCCTGTATTCGCGGTTATCCTCATCCTCTTTTTTGTTCTGAACAGGTGGCGGCTTCCTCATTTTTCAATCAGTGGTTTTCTGCTGAATTTCCTGCTTCTGTGCGTTGTTTTTTTTGTTCTGGCAGCGGTGCACGAACTGATTCACGGATTGGTCTGGGGGCTCTTTGCCGAACACCATTTCAAAGACATTGAATTCGGGTTCATGCAGGAATATATGACGCCGTACTGCGCGTGCAGTGTGCCTTTGACAAAATGGAAGTATGTGATCGGCGGTGTGGCGCCGCTGCTTCTGCTGGGAATTCTGCCGGCGGCGCTGGGGATTGCTTACGGTTCGCTGTTAATCTCACTGACCGGCGGTCTTATGATTCTGGCCGCGGGCGGCGATGTACTGATCGTGGCACGGCTGATCCGTTATAAAGCGGAAGGGGGCGAGGTCGTGATCTTTGACCATCCGACCGAACCCGGAAGTGTCGTGTTTGAGCGGAGTCGTTAGCGTTTTGTTTGATTGATATACAGGATGCAAGAGGAGATTTTGATGAAAAGAAAAATTGTTTTAATAATTTCTGTGCTGGCTGCTGTAATCTTAATGGGCGCCTGTTCCTCAGATCAGTCAGCGGTGGGTACGCTTGAGCTTAGGATACATGATTCCGTTGCTGATGTGGTTCCGGTGAAGAAAGGTGCTGCCAGACTGATTATGGATGGCATTATTACTAACAACTCCGAACTGAGAACAGCAAAACTGATCGATCTGCCGCAGCTTACCATGGATGGAAGAGTCGTGAATGCCACGTATGAACCGCTTGACAGCGAAGACAAAGATAAAGTGAAGCCGGGGAAGTCACTTTGTTATCATATCTCATATAAATTTGATCCTTCTGAAAAACATAAGTGGAAATTCCAGTCTTCAGACGGTTCCGTCGTTTCCGGCCTTGACGATTACGTATGTATCAAAAAAGCTTTGCGTAATTATAAAGGGAAATCTCAGGTAACGATAGATGAAGTCAAAAAAATTGAGAAGGAACAGAAGAAACGTTTCAAGAAGTTCCTTAAAGAAGAAAAGAAATGACCCGGTACAATGCCTTCTATGATATAATAAAAATATCTATAGCGGTCAGAAAGGAATTAACCGGAGAAACCTCATGCAGCAGTCTGCCGCATGGATTTCTCTGGTTTTTTATAACAGACGCCGGATATCCCCCGCCTCTACGTTTTACGAAGGCGGCGGGTTCTATCTTCGAACGTCGGTGCCGGGTATCAATTCCCCACCGACTGAAGCTCCCGGCGTCTGTTGACGGCGTCGCTCGCGCCAATCAAGCGAGCTTGTTGGAGTTTCGCTCCTGGTTGAATTACTTAAAGGAGGAGAGTGTCATGTTCGCGAAAAAGAGATTAGCCCCGATTTTTGTGGTCATGCTGATGATTTTTGCCATGGTTCTGTTGCTGAGCGCCTACGAAGCGTATGCAGCCGGTTCGGCAAATGATGAAATCAGTGTGGTGCAGAATGATACAGAAGCACATACACTGCTGGATCCGATCAGCTGTGAGGAAGGGGAGCAGCTGCTGCCGGTTACGATCGATCCTGCGGAGGGAACGGCGGCTGTTGACGGAAGTGGTGAAGAAGAACCGATCAAAGACGTTTTTGCGCTTTCCAGCCGGGAGAAAAAAGAACTGACCGGAGGCAGTACGGCCAGAAACCGGGAAGCGATCCTGGATTACCTGCTTGAGGAACCCTGTATTGTACATAAGCAGGATGACGGGACTTTAAGAGCGGCTTATCCATTCTCGATCAAGACCCTCTTCGTGCTCCTTAAGGAAGGGCAGCTTAAGGATACATACGGTGCTGAGAACGCAGTTTATGACCGGGAAAGCAGACGGTATATTTTGCAGTACGCCTCACAGGAGGATACGGCCAGGGCATATGCTAAGCTTACAGATACCTGGGGCAGGAAGAAAGTCCTGGTCGATCTGCCGGTTGCGCCGACTGAAATAAAATACGACGAAGTGAATCATAATCAGACTTATTCGAGTTTTACCACAGCCAAATCTCTTTCCTGGGGGACGGATGTCATGTATCTGGATCGGCTCAGGGACTGGACTGAACAGAATCGGGCTTCGGGAAATCTGTTTGTCGCCGTCATCGATTCCGGAATCCGTGTCGATCAGACGAATGAAGAGATCATAAACGGGTTTGGGATCGACAGCAGCAGGATCATGAAAAACTATTGCCGGTCGATCACGAGTTCGGTGTTCGATTACACGGCGCTTCATGACTATTACGTCACCGACACCGACAGCTATTGGCAGCCGAAGAAATGCGCCTACGCGGATCTCGGCGGTCATGGAACACATGTAATCAGTACGGTTCTGGATGGGACACCATCAAATGTGAAGGTCTTTGTCCTTCGCGATACATGTGAGAATCCAAAAAAGTATAATTCAACCAGGTATTCGACGGGCGATATTGACGCGATGGTAAAGAGTGTAGAGTGGGCTGGAAAGTACGGAGCCAAAGTCGTTAACATAAGCCAGGGGATCCGGTGTTACGATTATGAAGCGGGTACATATAAGGGATACTATGGTAAAGGCATAACCGATATGGAGAATATCGGGTCTGAAACTTTTAATTACTATAATAATGAACTTGCCAGTACGATCGCGACGTATGATCTTTGTGTTGTAGCGGCTGCCGGAAATGACGCGGAGGCGGTGAGTAAAAGGATGCATTTTCCCGCGATAAACAGCGCAGTGATCGCGGTAAGTAATCTGAAATATAGTGATGGATTTGTTCTTAAAGATTCATCCAATTACGGTGATAATGTCAGCTTCTGCGCGCCTGGTACGTCAATCGTCGGCGCGGGATATGACTGGGATACCCAGAGTGCCTGCTATACCGTTAAGAGCGGTACATCCATGGCAGCGCCGCACATCACAGCGGCACTGGCGATATTGCGTCTGTATTACCGGGATCTGGATAATACAGAAGCCGTCGATTTCCTTAAAGAATTCTGCACGGATCTCGGGGATCCGGGAAAAGATGATAAATATGGCTTTGGTTTCCCTCAATTCAAAAAACAGTTTAATATGACCTACGTGTACAACGATTCCGCGACTGCCAATAAGACAGTAACGATTCCTAAGGGAATGAAGCTGACCAGACCAAAAAACCCTGAACGGTACGGATATCATTTTGGCGGCTGGTACACAGACAAAGCCTGCACACAGGAGTTTAATTTCACCAAACCAGTGATGGAAGCCAGCTATCTGTATGCCAAATGGTACAGAGCGAATAAACATGTTATTTTTGAATACAACGGTCATGGCGGAACGTCGCGGTACGAGATCGTGCCGCAGGGCACCTGCGTATCACCGCCGCCGACTCCGATAGAAGAAGGCTGGACGTTCTGCGGATGGTATTTTGATACAGCGCTTACTAAGAAATTTGATTTCAGCACGCCGATCGATGAAAATATCAACTTATATGCCTTGTGGAAGAAGGTCACTTTAAAAGCAATCAAGCCGACTGTTGCACTGTCCTCATCATCTTACACCTATAACGGAAAGATTAAGACGCCGGGTGTTACGGTAAAAGATGGAAGTGTCGTTCTGAAAAAAGATACGGATTATAAAGTCACCTTTGCGTCGGGCCGCAGGAATGCAGGCACATACAAGGTTACCGTCACACTGAAGGGCAAGTACTCCGGCAGCGGGACCGCTTCTTTCACGATCAAAAAAGCAGCCAATCCTTTGAAGATCAAAGGCAAAAAAGCGGTGGTCAAATATAAAAAGCTGAAGAAAAAAACGCAGAAGCTCGCTGTGGCCAGGGTGATCCGTTTCACAAAGAAGGGGCAGGGCAAAATATCTTACAAGCTGTCTTCTGCCAGAAAAGGCAAAAAAAGTTATAAGAAATACTTTAGAATCAATGCCGAAACCGGTAAAGTGACACTGAAAAAAATCAAAAAGAAAAAGAAAGGATTGAAAAAAGGCCTCTACAAAGTAAAGGTCAAAGTCAAAGCGGCAGGAAATAAGAATTATAAACCATCTGCCTGGAAAACGGTGACAATTAAAATCAGAATTAAATAACAGACGTCCGGAGCCCGCTCCGGCGCTCGCTGCGTCCTTGAAGCTCAGGCAAGCCCGGTGCGTTGCTCCGTCTTAAAAGCCGATACGACTTCCCGTTTACAAGTCCTCAGACCGTAACGGGAAGTCTTTTATTTGCATAGATACCAACAGTACCTATAGAGTATACTGACAGTGACAACGAAGATCATTTTTCCCAGGTGCGTACTTTCAAAACCAGAGGAATGATCATCACGATCCAAACGATT
>ONJN01000238.1 GCA_900318155.1 uncultured Eubacteriales bacterium | reverse complement strand
TTTTGCGTATATACCGTCGTATCGTCTTTACAGCGCTGTAAGTTTCAACACTTGGCACCGGCACAATATTGGCGTCAGGAAACTCCTTCTTAAGAAGTCTGATCTGAGAGAAAGTAATTGCCAAATCTCCTAAATTCTGATAAAACCCGCAAAGAAAAACAAAAACATTCCTTTTATCATTACTGACAGCTTCAACCCACTTTTGTTGTTCAGCGCTGATAAACAAAAGCTTTATTCGTATTTTTACTGATTCGGGTAATATTTTTTTTATCAGCATTCTATTCTCCTGAAACGTGATAAAAGAAGCAAGAGTTTAAGTATAAAAAGCTTTATAATCCTTTTCTTGTCAAGCCGAAAAACAGAAACATTGCAAAGTTTACTCTTAATCATCTGCACAATTGATGCGGATGGACAATAATCCCGGTCGTTTGGTTTCATTTCGTTATAGGATAAATCCATTATTTCCCGGGCTCGGTATTTCTCTATTTCTTTTTCAGCTATATCAAATTTCCTCAAATAAGATAGTTTCCGGTCCAGACACAGTATTCCAAGTGAATAGTTTGCAGTTGTTCGCTTTCTTCCCAGAGACTTTGAATACTGCACGTAATGCGTCCCTATGAAATCAGTAAAACATATTTCGTATCCGCCGGATAACAGATCAAGATTAAATAACATGTCTTCATACAAAGCAGCATTCTTATCAAATTGTTTTGATGAAACATTGATTATCTCTGCTTTATACATTTTATTCCAGACATAACCTACCGTAGAAAAAAAGCCGGCAATGTCCCTGCAATTACAATCCTTCAGTGATCTGATTCCGGGGGTCCGAATTGACAGGCATTGTCCATCTGCACTATCAATACAATAGGACCATTGAATAATGTCCGAATCATTCTCTCGTATTTCATCAATCAGATACTGAAATAAACCGGGTTCAATCCAGTCATCGCTGTCGAGAAAAGTGAGATAATCTCCTTCAGCTAATTTGATTCCCTTGTTTCTGGTTACTGAAACTCCCTTGTTTTCCTGATGAATGACCCGTATTCGTTGATCTCTTTTTGCACAACTGTCACAGATCATTCCACTCCTGTCAGTTGATCCGTCATTTATGATTATGATATCCAAATTGCTGTATGACTGGCTGCATACGCTGTTCAGACAGCGACGTAAAGTCTCTTCAGCATTGTAGACAGGAATAATAACAGATATTAGTGGTTCCACTCTTACACCCCTGCGACATTCAATTGGGTCAGTAATAATTCTACATTCTTCACTGCATTTTCTGCATTGAATAGTCTTCCCCGTTCCTGTGCTTTCGCCTTATAATGCTTCAGATGACCTTCTTCTAGTACATATCTGATGCCGTCATACAGAGCATTTTCGTTATTTTCTGTTATGATTCCATATTCGTTGTTATTTCCCAGCATCTCTTTCATTCCGGAAACTTCCACAGTGCAGACCGGCGTTCCAACGATCAGGGCTTCAATGGTTGCTGTAGAAAAGCCTTCTGAAAGTGACGCACAAACAAACAGGTCACACTTTGCTACATACTTATAGGGGTTTGTCTTGTATCCCAAAAAAGTAAATGCGTCCAGCAAATGATTGTTCTGAAGATAAGTATTTATATTGCCCTGCTCACTGCCTGTTCCGAGGGCATACAAGTGAACCGGAATACCATTTTCGCGCAGTCTCTTGACAATTCTTGCAAGGCGATCAAATCCTTTCTGCGGAATAATCTTCCCAACGGCGACAAGATTAACTTCGTTCGGATTAAAGATCCCCTCTTCAACTTTTTCATCCTTTTGTGAAAGAATCTTATCAGAGTCAATAACATTGTAACAAACAGAAATATGTCTGATATCCGGAAATAAAGTCAGGAAATCTTCCTTAACCGTTTCAGACACACAAACGATTTGATCATATCTTTTATAGCACTGTTTTGCCTCCTTTGTTGATCTGAACGATGAGGCTGCTTTCTTTTCCGAATGCTGTTCGCCGTGTATCCAGGATATAATTTTCGTGTTCACATCTGAACAACCGCTGATAATCCGTGCTGCCGGTCCTTCCAAAAAAGATATCTCTATATCATAATGATCATGAATAATAAGATGATGCAGCTGCTTTGGAGACATCAGCTTCATCCATATTCTGTTGCCGGGAATCATTTTGTGGAAAACTGTATAATAGTGAACATAGGATGGTAAAAACTGCTCATTAATGCCGCCGGCAAACAAGGCAATAACCGTCACATCATACCTGGTCCGATCCATGCGACTGACCAGATTGACTAAAACCTTTTCAGCTCCGCCGCCACCCAGATCATGGATCAAAAATAAAACTTTTTCCATATCATATCTTTCTGCTTGTTTCTTTCATTGAGCGGTAAAAATCCACTTGAAATTACGAAGACTTTCTGATTGCAGCGAGTATATCCAGTAAACCAGCAATACCAAAAGTACTACTATCATAATGGCGTTCCTGTGCTTATCTTTCGGAATCATCCGGAACAGATATCCATAACCGATGCTTACCATCGCTCCTGTATGGATTCCGATCCGTCCGAAATATGCGCTGCCCATGCCTGCCAGCATGGCAAAAGCATTGAAGAGCAGGCCGTTTATATAGAACGCCTGCGTACGGGTCATCTTTTTTCTGTCACAGGATGAGAAATAAAGGAGGACCGGAACAAACCCGACCGCAATTCTCAGGGGGTTGACATCGCGTGTCATATACGCGTCTGACCAGTCGATGATGGTGCCCTTAAACATCTCGATCAGGTTGATCACGATCTCATAGGAGAAGCGG
>ONJN01000239.1 GCA_900318155.1 uncultured Eubacteriales bacterium | reverse complement strand
CTCAGAATCGTCTGCAGGGGGCTGGATGCCGGTAAGTACAAAGTTATTCCAGAAATCTTTCTCGGTCTCCATAAGTGCCTGGATGTCCTCCTCGTCCCGCTCCAGCTCGAAGATGTGGAAATTACGGCACTCAGAGATAACAGCGAGGTAGGCTTTCTGCTTGCCGGTGACAGCTAAATAGTGCATCATCTGGCACAGCCACTGGGTGGGATACTCTATCTCCTTGAACAAAGCGGTGTTGACATAGCTGTTGGTGAATTTGCATTCGAGGATGGCGTCCTCTCCGACGACCTCACGGTCCACATTGGCACAGGCCCAGGGATAACGGTCATTCACAAGCGTGAAATTGCAGCGGCGGACCTTTTTACCGGTCTCCTCCTCAAACATACGGGCGACGAACTCTTCAAACGCGGAGCCGATCTTCGTCTTCAGGCTGCCTTCAAAGGGCTGGACTGCACCGGTCTTTTCTGCCCAGACGGCGAAGGGAGACGAATAGGGATTCATACCCATGACGGCGCCGGCGTCGCTGCCGCCGATGTACTGCCTGCGGATCTGCAGCCACTCATCATGGTCGGCAAATGGGATTTTCTGGATAGCCATTGTTCGCTTCCTCCTTATTGATTTGATACCTAATTATAGCATATTTTGGCTAAATAATCAACTAAAAAGTGTATTTTTTACATCTTTTAATCAATTTTTCCTGTCTTATCAATGCTGTAATTTTTTGCAGGAGATCTTCTGCAGTAGCCCTCTGCCCGCTCGTAAATTCGCCTGGCGATGGCAACATCAAGCTTTTTGATATCGCTGAAATCCAGCTCGGATGAAATGATGGTGCGGGAGGCAGGATTGTTATAGCGGTAATTCAGAAGCTCGAAGGCGATCTTCTGATCGGAGTCTGTAAACTTGCCTTTTCCGAAATCGTCAATATACAGAACCTGTACTTTTTTCAGTTGATCCATCCGCTTCTGGTAGTAGTCCGGATTATCCACAAGAGCACCTTTCAGCCTGGTGACTTCATCCCGCCAGAGCATATAGATGAGATGAGCTCCGCGGTTGATCAGCGCAAGACAGATGGCGGTGCAGATATGGCTCTTCCCGCTGCCGGGCTGCCCGCTCACAAAAAACCAGGCCGGGTCGTCCTCTACGTATTTTTTCGCGTATTCCAGGAGAGAGGCAGCGCGGTCATTATCCGGAATATAGTTCTCAAAGGTATAACGCTGGGCCAGGTCCTTCAGGCCGCTTCTGTTGAGTTCCCGCAGAGACCGGCGTTTTGGCATGCATTCACAGTCACGGCTGTACATGCAGTCATCCTTTTTATAGATGATATAGCCGGTGTTCCCGCAGATCGGACAGTCAACATTGTCCAGGCCGTATTCTTTCAACGGGCTGGGCGGCTTCTCCGGCGGCGGCATGGCTGCAGCCCTTTCCTTCAGGCGGGCTATGAATTCATCGGGTGTCATTGTCTGGCGAGCCTCTTTTCTTCATCTGATACACTTTGAAACGGTCTTTCTCCACCTGGCTGAGTTCTGCTGTATGCATGGTGGGATGGTAACGGTCCGGCTTGATGGTGTTATGCAGGAACCAGTGACGAATCAGAAGAACCCCGGAGGGAAAACGAAAGATGTAGCCTTCATCCAGCAGCCGCCGCAGATCAGTAGCGTTGCAGCGACAGGAGCGGAGCACCACGCTGGGCGAAGAAACAAAACCGTCATCATCTGCCATGTAGTTGAGAATAATATAGAGGACACACGTCTTCGGCGGCATATTCAGGAATTGATCCGAGAGAAGGATCTCTTTCTTCAGGCATCGTTTATCTGCCATATCAGAAGCCTCCGTTTTCTTTCAGAAGAACCGAATAGAGGGCGCAGCGTTTTGCGTTTTCCGTCGGGCTGCAGTGCTTCTTCATATACCGTTTCCGGTCCGCAGTGTTGTTGAAAGTCGTCACTGTGCTGGATGCGCCGGCGACACCAACGCAGTAGATCGCCATGCGGTTATTGTGCTTATAGCAGGGGCAGCAGATCTTCAGGTTGACATGCTTATTTTCTTTCATTCAACT
>ONJN01000240.1 GCA_900318155.1 uncultured Eubacteriales bacterium | reverse complement strand
GGGACACTGGGACATGGCTCCAGCCCCGCCTCACTTCTGCAGGCTCACATTATAATCATTTTGGTTTTTTGTTGATTTCAGTTACCTTCTCCCCATATTTACACATTACCAGATTTGCAAGCTTAATAAGATGTCCAATTTCGGTCGCTCCGGATGCGACAGTTTCAGTCCTTCCTGAAATAATCTCCAGCCAGATTGAAAAATATCAGTTTGACTTCATATTAATCATAGGATATGATTTCAAATAGGGATGGAAAGAACTGTCAGCGCCTTGTTGCTCCTGCGCGTAAATACTGTTCATTTATGAATACTCGGAGATACCACTATAGGAAACATGGGACCGACAATGCTGTTATCCCAGTGAGCAGGAATCGCGAAACATCCTGCCCACGATAGCACCGCCGTCAGCACACTCTCTTTGTCCGTTTTCTGATTATACCCTGGGACAAGAGAAGATTGATGCCACATTCAACAAAACGACCGCGGAATAGTAATCGCAGTACCGGAATGCTTTCATGCGCTGATTGATCCGTCTGTTCCCCTTTGATTCGCAGGCCAGCTTCCAGTTATCTTTAATTCCATTTCCGATCTGATAAAGGAGGATCAAAATGCATTATGTAATAGGTGACATTCATGGTCACCTATTACATAATCAAACAGATTAAGCCTGCTGGAACCGATACAATCTATTTCCTTGGCGATGTAATCGATCGAAATCCGGATGGTCTGAATATTCTGTCCTGCATTATGGGAATGCCCAATGCCAAGATGATCCTTGGGAATCATGAGTATATGATGCTGCAGGCTTTGACTACAGACAATCCTATGCTCTATGACGCATATCTCGAACTATGGTATTCCAATGGCGGCGATGTCACCCACAAAGCATGGGAACTGTGGACTGACGATCAGCAGAAAGAAATGCTGAAGTATCTTAAAGCGTTGCCGCTAAATCTCGAAGTTTCCGTAAATGGCTACGATTATCTTCTGGTCCACGGTGCTCCTGCTATGTGGTATAACCCGGTCACTTCTCGCTACAAATCACAGGCAGAATTCACCGTCTGGCAAAGGATCTCTCTGCAAGATACTGCCCCGAATGGAAAGATCGTGATTTTCGGTCATACTCCAACGCAGATGTATCAATACGAAGTTCCGCCAAAGATTTGGACGCATGAGGATTTCATCGGGATCGACTGTGGATGCGCCTATGAGGAAGGAAGGCTCGCATGTGTACGGTTGGAGGATATGCAGGTATATTATTCGCAATCAGATTAGTTTCTTTTTCGATCAAAAAAGGAGTAGTAAAAATGGATACGATTCTGGGTAAATGCGTACTATTTGGGACATACAAAACTAGAAATGCAGATGATCGAGATGATATCTCATGGATCGTACTGCAAGAGGATAACGAAAAACTGCTGTTGTTATCTAAATATGTAATTGATGTCATGTCTTTCCATGACATAGACGAAGAAACAACATGGGAACGTTGCTCCCTGCGTCGATGGCTGAACTGGGATTTCTATGACACCGCTTTCTCTGAAGCTGAACAGGCAAGCATCCTTCAGGTGAGAAACAGCAATCATGATATTTTTGAAGTGAAAAAAGTCGTTGCAATTGATATGTCAACGGATCGGTACCGAATGTGGAGAAACATCAGAATACCGACTACGCTCAAAAGTTTAGACACACTGGACAAAGTGTTTTTGCTAAGCGTAGATGAAGCAAAACAGTATAAGACCGTGCTTGGCCAACTGCTTGCCGAACCAACTCCTTACGCAATGCAAAAGTGCTACAGCGCACAACGCGAGCCCGGTGCTTTGCCGGACAGCGAGTTTCACAAAGCAGCGATCGATTACTTTGAAAAATGGTGGCTGAGAACCCGTGGCCGTCTTTCCGACTCAGCTTACTATGCCGGAATGGGCATGTCATCGTGGCCAGTATGTTCGGATAAATCAGTTCTATTGGGTATTCGGCCAGCCATATGGATTAAGTCTGACACCGCATTCGACTTAATGGAATAAGCAAATTAAAGCAGCTTCCCCGTCCCCGTAGCGGAACAACACTGATTCTTACAACATTTTATTTGGGAGGATGAACAATGGGCAAAGAAAAGCGGGATTTGAAGCTATCGGCAGATCCTTTTTGGACGAAGGAACACGCGTCTGATTTCGACACTGACATGATAATAGATAAACTGGTCTATTTATCTATTATCGGCCTTGATAAAGCCATGGAAACCGTACAGAGCATTGTCTTGACTGATTCTCTTCAGCGAATTGAGTATGAATTAGAAGACTTTATCATCAAGCTTGGATACTACTTCCCCAACTTGAAACACATTTCCGTTTCGGAGAAGTTATTCAAAAGCATGAATCTATTTTCTGCGGACGGATGCCTGTATGTTGAAGAAAACGGGTTCTTTATTCTGTTACACTGTCCTGCCGGCAGGACCGGCGTCTATTCGATTTTGGAAGGAACCAACAGGGTCGAGCGCTATGCTTTCTCCTGTTCTCAGTTAGAGGAAGTGCTTTTTCCGGATTCTTTAACAGAAATTGATGAAGAAGCATTTGATTCGAGTCAAATTGTCAGGCTTCATATTCCGGAAACAATTAAACTGATAGGAGATCAGGGATGCGAAAACCCCGCTCCTAACTGTCCTAATCTCACAAGCATTACAGTTGACCCCAATCACAAGAAATACTATGCTGTGGACAACTGTCTGTTCTCGAAAAAGGATCGTCTTCTTCTCTGTTACCCTGCTGGTTTGGAGGCCAGTCATTACTCTCTGCCAGCAAAATGCAGGGATATCGGTTTCCGGGCTTTTGATGGAACGCTCCATCTGGAAACCGTCAGTCTTCATTCGAAGCTGAGCAGAATTGGATATGCAGCATTCACACGCGCTTCAATTAAGAAAATCGATCTTCCAGACAGTATCGACTATATTGGAGAACAGGCATTTGAAGAATGCAACAGTCTGCAAACCGTCATTGTGCGAAACGACAATGCTAGAATTGAAGGCGGGGATTTCGGGTCATTCCGAAAATGCTCTAATGGTCTTAGAATTGTTGCCAATGCCGGAAGTACTGGAGAAAAGTACGCTCACGAAATGGGGTTTGCGTTTTTGGACCTGACTGCATACGATTAATAGTCCCCCGAACAGAAGAACACATTTGCCAAACCCGGCAAATGTGTTCTTCTTTGCAATCATCAATCAAATTGAACCCATTTGGTCCATCAGTTCCATCAGCACCATGCGATAGCACCGCATGTTCGGGCGGTATCTCGAATCATCAAATATGGCAAAATCGCTTCCGGTCGCCCACTTCAGAATCGCAGCGCCGACACCGGCTGATCTTGAGATACCAGCATCGCAGTGAACGATCACGTCGGTATCCGGGTATCGTTGGAGGAAGTCACGAATCTTCTTTGCATCCGCCCGGCTGATCAGATCCTCCTCCCCCACCTCCCGGTAGTACACATCCTTTCCCGGTACCTCTGCATCTGCAAAAGCAAGTGGCAGAACCGCCGCAATGCCGTTTTCGTGAGATGAAAACGGCCCGCGCATATACGTCTCATATGGGTCTGAAATAGATATCATGATTACTCTTTGACTGTGCGGTTGATAACAGTACTTGATGGCGTCTCGCCTAGACATCACAGTCACATTCATCTGATTCTCACCTCCACAAAAACCAATCAGGCCAACTCACCTCGCAAGAACTGCATCATCGTCTCATGAAACCAGGAACTGTATCCGTGAACTCGCCCCTTGTGGACCACATACCGATTATATGGACTCTTAGGAAGTGCATGATACAGTTTTTCGTTATACATGGCCGGGCATTGCTTATCCTCGGTTCCAGAGCAAATGAGCACAGGAATTCCATTAAGCAGCGGCGCATAGCGCAACGGATCCACCGTCGCAAGGTTCTTTTCCGCTTCAGATAATGAGATGATCTGATACGGATCATGGACAACGGTCGCTATGAAATC
>ONJN01000242.1 GCA_900318155.1 uncultured Eubacteriales bacterium | reverse complement strand
GGTATACTCTAGGATTATGAGAAAGCTGTTAAAGATTTCACCTTTACTATTTGACCTGATGTGTATCCTAACATCCTAATAATAATCGCTAAGTATCTACTAAAACCTAGGCGTTATGAGCACGATTTTTATTGAAAATAAAGCATTTTTTGGCATACAAAGACTTGATTTCGTTTAGCGTTTATGTTATAATATAGACACTAAATAAAAGGAGTGTCCGACATGCCGAGAAAAGCATCCGGGGAGCCCAGAACCCAACGGATAGAGCGTCATCAGAAAAACGGTGACATCTACATCTACGAGGTTACATCGCTGTATAATCCCCAAAAGCGGTATAACGAACATATCTCCAGCAAACTGCTGGGCAAAAAGGCTGCAGATGGTACCATTGTTCCAACAAGGCCTCGTAAAACATCTAAGATTGCCGATACTATTGCTGTCCGAAAAAAGATCGGTGCTGCCGATATCCTGGAATGGGTCGGAAAAGAGTCAGGAATAGATGAAGACCTGATCTGTTCCACAGATAAAGGAACCGCTCAGAAGATCATCTCTGTTGCAAGGTACTGGATGAGCAATCCGGACAAGTCGATCCGGCGCATTGAGGAATGGCAGATCACCCATGACATCCCTTATACCGATGGTATGTCAGAAGATACCTGCTATAACCTGATGAAATATCTGGGACAGGATATTTCCGTATCGCAGAAATACTTTCAGTATCGTGCGGCTCATATGGACGAAAAGGCTTCTGTCGCAGTCGACAGCACCACATATTCCTCGTATTCCGAGCTGCTGAATGATGCCCGTTTTGGATACAACAAAGACAAGAATGGCCTGGCCTCTGTAAAACTGCTCACGCTTTACAGCCTGAAGGATCATCAGCCGATCGCGTTTTCGCGTCAGCCAGGGAATATTCCCGACGTCATATCTGTCCTGAATACTTTGAAGCAGCTTTCTGTCCTCGGGATGAAAAAGCCGTTGCTCGTACTTGACGGCGGTTTCTTCTCGGAAGACAACATTTTGGATCTTATGCATGCGCATACAAAGTTCATCATGCGCGGCCAGCTGGATGTAAAATGGATCGCGCCTTGCCTGGAGGACATAATCCCGGAGATAATGCGCCCGTCCAATGCATGCCCCAAAGCACCGGAATTATACTGCTTAACGAAAAGGATCAACCATCGTTTTGCATATGAACGCAAGCGGACACGTGGTGATATCGAAAAGGGCGATGTGACCATTGAGGAGCACCGCCTGTACCTTCACTTTATATTGGATACTGATAAGGCACGGCTGGATACTGCCAACCTTATGAAGGAGATACATAACGTACAGCAGCAGCTGCTTAACGGTGTCGAACCCAGGCTCCTGACGAAAGCCGAACAGCGGACAGCGGACAAGTTCCTGGTACAAAAAAACGCGCGGGGCAGGTTTAGCATAACACTGAACGATGCCGCGATTGTAGAAGAAACCCGCCATTATGGATGCTTCGTTCTTGTCTCAAACGAAAAGATGGATGCATTTACTGCCCTGCGGGAATACCGTCTCCGGGAGAAAACGGAGGAATCATTACGCCTGGACAAGCAGTATAACGATGCACATGTAACAAGGTCAAAAACCACAGAATCTCTGGAAGGCCGATTCTTCTGCCAGTTTGTTGCGATGGGCTATGAAGCGTTCTTCCAGAAGGAACTGAACCGGGTCAAAAGCTCACTGGCTCTTCCGAATGGTGATTCTGCGCATGACAAATCGGATACCTTCAAGAAGGAGAAAGCACTCTTAAACTGGCTGAAGGGCATGTCTGTCGCAAAGCTCTTCGACTGGTTCGACGCTGTCCAGGAGACTACTGTCAATACAAACATGGGCAGAGCACGCTGGCGTACGGAAACCATCGAGAGGGATCGGTTGTTCCTCACCCGGTTGGGCGTGATCAAGGAGAGTTAATTAGTGACCAAAGTTCGGATTTTGGGATATATCGGAGAACATCCGGATTTGTTTAAGACGACGGGCAGTGACTGGAATGTGTCCCGTGCCTGGGTCAATGAACTGAAGATCATCCGCCCGGAGTCTGTATTTCAGCAGCGGGTTGAAGACTTTAAGGTGGATATTCTCGTTGAGACGAGGATCAAACTTGAAGAAGTCCGGAGCGGATTCGCGTTTATGAAGAACCGCTATGCCATTACACCGACACTGCGTCTGCGCTACTGCTTTGATTTCCGGCCCTGCCATATGGAATGCCATTTTGCAGGAGTCATTCTGGATGAGGCAGACAGCCTGCAGGCCAGATATCCCGGCGCCTTCCCGGTGGACAAGTATCTGATTCCGGTTATGTCCTCTGAAGATTATGCCTGGCTTGCCGATGCGATTCACAGGGACTGTTATCAGGATGAGATAAGAAGAGATGAGCCGATTGAGCCGGAAAAATGGATCCGGTCACTTGCCGGGGACAGTTTTTTGTTGTTTTTCTCTAAAAACGATTTTACAAGCCAATATCCGTGATAATATCTCGAATATCTTGACGTAATAAGCATATTGGGTTATAATGACGCTGTAAAAATATATCCTAGAGATGGAGGGACGCGCCGTGCTGTGCCAGTTTTCAGTAAAGAATTATAAGAGTATAAGAGATGAGATAACATTTGATATGCAGGC
>ONJN01000243.1 GCA_900318155.1 uncultured Eubacteriales bacterium | reverse complement strand
CGCCGTTAATCGTGCAGAACCTCGCGGAAAATGCCCTGAATCGACGCGGATTCCTCGGCTGTAATACGCTTTGTCACAATGTCACCTTCATCACGAATCATCGCCAGCAACGCCTGAAGCAGGTAACGGAACCCGTTTCCTTCAAAATTGAAGCTGTAGCGCTTGGAGCGCGGTTCATTCAGCTTTTTCAGACGGAAATAGCCGATCTGCCACCAGTCGTCAGGCACATAGATCGAACCGTTTCTTCCCACGATCTCCATACCGCCGTTGATACTGATGTCCATACTGATTTCCGCTGTGGCAATGCAGTTATTATAAAGGAACTTGATCAGCCCGTACGCCGGCGATCCGTCCTCGTTCCGGACGATGTCACTCGTCACGGAATGGAACTCGGTACCGAGCAGCTTCACAATAACACAGAGCGGATAATACGCCAGATCATAGAAATCCGCGAACGGGCTTACCCCGAACAGTTCCTTGGAAATCGAACACTTCACGCTGACGATGTCACCGATAAGATTTCCTCTGGTCATCCAGAGCAACTGCCCGAATGTCGCGAAATAAAGCTCCGACACATTATGAAGAAGGAATACGCCCTTCTCGACCGAGAGTTCTTCCAGTTCCTTCTCTTCACCCGAATCCAGCGTAAACGGCGCCTCGCAGATCACGTGTTTTCCCTCATTCAGTGCCGCGCGGATATAGTCCGCGCGTTTTTCGCGGGTCGTTTTAATGTAAACGATATCCACATTGTCAAGAAATTCCGCGTAGTCCGAGTATCCGCTGTCCAGTTCAAATTTATTGCAGAAACCATCGGCGATTTCCGCGTCGTCTGAATAGACGCACTCTACGTGGAACCCACTGACATGAAGCGGCTCTGAAACCGCGTCGTTGTCGTCGAGATCGTCTGTGACGATGCCGAACCGGTAAATGTTGATACTCTGTTCACGAAGCATCGTGCTGGAAATGTTCTTTGTCCGCTCAACATACTTGACCTCGCAGTATTTGGACAAATGGTCAAACTTGCCTTTCCAGTCCGATCCGATGACAAAGACATCCACGTTGTATCTGATGATATCCGGTATTTTCTGACCGAGAT
The DNA here is from genome assembly GCA_900318155.1 of uncultured Eubacteriales bacterium. Lineage (GTDB taxonomy): Bacteria > Bacillota > Clostridia > Peptostreptococcales > Anaerovoracaceae > Aminicella. Next base: position 1,382 of record ONJN01000243.1, on the reverse strand, counting down.
ATTCTTCTACAATAATCTGATCCGCGAAACCGGTGTTTTTGACGTTCTCGATTCTCGTCGCGAGACTGTCCTGAACCGACATTTTCCCGCGTTCAACGTCATAACTGTCGCCCGTTACGCCGACGATCAGATAGTCGCCCTCTTCTTTGGCTCTTTTCAATATGTTGTAATGACCTTTATGAAACAGATCAAAAGTACCGTACGTAATGACTCTTCTCATAACTTATCACCTTTCCGCCGGGTAAAAATGTTCTTTACTGAGTTTTCTCAGTCCTGTCTTGTTTTTTCAGCCCTGCTGCGCCGCCTCGTCCTTCATTCCATTTTATTTTCCCAGAATATTCCCGATCGCTCTGACAAGGTCACGGCTGTCTTCCGGAGAATGATTTCCGATATGACCGACACGGAACATCGTGTTCGCTCGTTCACCGCCGCTCGGATTTACGACATATCCATACTCTTCAATCAGACGACGGTTGACTTCCGGCGCGTTTCCATCCGGGAACAATACCGGAGTGCAGCCGTTTGAAAGCGGATAATCCGGATACGACAATCCGATCTCTTTAATGCCCTCACGGAATACCTTCGCTGTTTTATCGGCATTGTCGAGCATGTTGTCAAGACCCTTCTCTTCAATCAGCTCCAGCATGCGCTTCAGCTCATGAATGACACGGACACACGGCGTAAACGGAGTCTGTCCGCGCTTGCCGTTAATAATATGATCCTTGAAATCCAGATACATGACGCCGCTGTCGATTTTTTCAACCCGCTCTTTCAGAATCCGCGGCTGACAAAGAACGATACCGAGACCCGGCGCCAGCGCCAGCCCTTTCTGGGAACTGATGATCATCGCGTCGATTCCGTACTTTTTCATATCATGCCGGTCCGCCAGAAACGAACTGATCGCGTCAACGATAAAATAGAGATCATGCTCACGACAGTAATCGCTCAGCATCTGCATATTGTACAGCTGACCGGTTGAGGTCTCATGAATATTAACGAGCAGTCCGGTGTACTTACCGTCTTCCGCCGCTTCTTCCAGCAGTTCTTTTGTCAGTACCGTCCCGAACGGAACCTCGACCGGCGTATGCGGAATCTTATGGATCTCGCAGAGCTGGACAAAGCGATGCCCGAACGATCCGCCATCAATGACCAGCAGGTTATCGTTCTGATTAAAACAGTTTACAATGACCGCTTCCATCGCGCCCGTTCCGGAGCACGTCAGCATGATCACTTCTCCGTCCTCATCACAGTTCGCCAGTTTTTTCAGGCCGTCCATGCAATAGAGAACCACATCTGAGAATTCCTGATTCCGGAAATACGGAACCTGGCTTCCGCCGATCGGAAAAGTTTCTTCATACATTTCAACGGGTCCCACCGCATAT
>ONJN01000245.1 GCA_900318155.1 uncultured Eubacteriales bacterium | reverse complement strand
CTTCATAATGAGAGTTCATAGATAAACCTTCTAAAACTGCAACCTCTCCTTTCTACCCCGATTCCAAGAGGGAAATTCCGATCTTAAATTCTCTACGAGAGAAGCAGATTTCGTAGATTCATTACTGGTAATATCCTCAACATACTTGTCTATAAACGGAGTCACCTTATTAACTTCCTCAGCTAGTTTTACATTATCATTCGCTGCTTGAAGGATGCTTTCGCACAATTTATTCATTTTACGTGCATTCATTTCCGGGATTTTTTCATCAGTAAGGCTATATTTTAGCATCATCAATATGTAGTACCTAAATTTTCTGTATTGCGATGGAAGAGTTTTATTTCTAAATAGATAGTCAAGCCTATATAGAGTGTATGCAGATGTATAGTACGGTAAAAGTTGATGATCATCGCTAAAAATCCCATCTATCGAACTCAATAGTTTTCCATAATAGCGGCTAGCAAGATGAGGCTTGTCATAAAACATTGAAGCCACCGATTTTATTTGCATAGCGATAGAAACGATACGCACTTTTTCAATATCTCTTACATAACTATACTGCTTGGATCTTCTTTCGTAATATAAACGGTTTGTGACAGGGAATGTGGCATAAAAAGCCTCCAACTTCCGATGAAACTCATTCAAAGCAATCAGCTGTTCATCAGAAACTTGAGTTTGTCTATTGGTCGCTTTTATAATCTGATTAACAGTCTCATCATCTTCTGTTTCAATGAGCTTAATTGGAATCTGAAGCCCTTCAGTTATCGCATTTCTATTATTAAATAAAACATGACTTGTTTGACAGCCATTAACAATTTGATAGTCTGTCAGTGTAAACTTATTGCGAAAGCTCGTTAATTTCTTACAAATAACAGTTACGCCATTGTTGAACAAAACAAACTTATTCGGATCACTACAGACTGTTTCAGATATCTCATGATTAACCGGATTATCCCCTTGATAATCTCTGACATTGTCATAAAACACGCTTCTACGAATTTCTCCGTTTTCACCCGTAATGAGTTTTAAATATTCATAATAATCAATGAAGCCCAAAATGGACTGCGTTACATTATCAATTTCAGGGAGAAAGATTTTGTTTTCAAAATTAATTTCTGTTTCTACCACATCTATCGTGTTCCGATATAGTTTTTGAAGCAGATCCGCACCGACAGGAATATACTTCACTTCTTCAAATATGTTCAAATCAAAGAGATCTTTCTTGGCAATGTCCATCCTTGCCGTACAATTCTTATCATCAACCCATTTCCCTGTAGTAATATAATATAAATAACAACTAGGATTTTTCTTGATATAAGTTGCCTTTGAAAAGATATATTCAACTACTTGACTTTTCTCTTCAATAGATGCATTTCTTTTCATCTGCGGATGTTCAGAGAAAAAATCCCTTACACCGGCTCCAAACGTACCCATATCTCCATAATCAAAATTTGAAGATGTCTTCGCTTGGATGAAAATAAAACTGATTTCCGAAAGTGTTTTGTTCAGCTCAATCAAATCATCAACTTCATCTTCCGATGTAATCATAGTTCCATTAATAATAATTGCAATTGCATCAATCCCACAATCATCACCCTCGGATGTGATTATATCCGATATGCTATATGTATCTGTATAATGTTTCTCAACGGCGCAATATGATGCAAACATTTCGAACTGTCTGCATTTGTCCTTTTCTTCTATTTGCTGTGAAACTAAAAATGAATCCATATAACTTTGAACAATTCTATCCATTTTTACTGTTGCCTTTCGTTATAATATCTAGCTATATAGTTTTTTTACTCCACACCTAATGCTTTAAATACTGCATCTTCTGCACTGTTATAGAAAATAAGGTTAAAGCAACCGATCAGATCCGCCGGCACGGTGCCAAGGTTAGCTGCTGATGTGATCGGCAAGAGCACTTTTTTCGCTCCACTATCAAGGCACACCTGCAACGAATTAGCCAGCTCGTCGACTTTAATCAGAGTTCCGCTGATGCTGATCTCGCCCAGCACTGCAAGCGAGCTCAGCACTGGTTTGCTAAGGGATATGGAACACAGCGCGATAAGGGTTGGAAGTGCCAGTTTCCCGGTCATCCCAATACCCTGAAGGTCCTGATAATTGATGATGAAATCCTTCGTGGTCGTGCTGATGGACCCGCTGATCCGGTTTCCATTGGCTTTCAAGAAGCTGAAGGCTGTATTGGAGGATTCCTTCGCGTCACGATCACTGCCGATCCCTGTCCGCTCGAACTTCCCGTTTCCGGGCAGCATCTGACTTTCCAACCGAAAAACACCGATCATGCCTGTCTTTCCCTGGCTAACCGTATAGACCTGACCAGGATTGCAGAGTCCCTCCGGGATCAGCTTTCCGCCGCCCTGTTCAGGTACGGAAACGAAATGCTCCTCAAAGCTCTCG
>ONJN01000249.1 GCA_900318155.1 uncultured Eubacteriales bacterium | reverse complement strand
CCACCCGTGGATAGCGATCACGTCAAGATTCAATTCTTTAAGAAGCGCATTGAATTCCTCAAGTGACAGTCCGCCCGAGTTATCAGATACGATCTCTACCCCGTCGTAACCGATCCTCGATAATTCTCGTAAGGCCTCAATAAGACCTTCTCGCTCAACTCTGATCAGTGAGTATACTTGTGCATATACTTTACCTTCCATTCCCTTTCCTCCGCTATTAGATTTTTATATTATAATGCGTTGTGCCAAAGAAGTCATTTTTCACTGTAATTACTGTCAGATAAACGGGACTCCTCATACATAATTCCATGTATTCTTCTCTTGTTTTCCAAATACTGCCAATTAGTGAGCAATATCGGTTTCTGTCTCCGCAAGCTGCTCCTGTTTTATTCAAGGTGCAAGATCTTCGATATACATATTGCTGAGATGATACCCTGAATCACAATTGTCATCTTTCGTGAAACCAAAACAGAATCTTCCGATATACCGGTCATCCTCAAAATCGCTCACATAGTAGCGCTCCGCAGTCACACGCGGGAACTCCCGGTCCGCATCGATGCTGACGAGCCGCATTTCATAGAAACCGCCTTCACCGGATGCGGCAGGCACGCAGTACTTTCCGTTTCTTAAGAAAAGACCCGACTCCGGCGAGTCCAGATCCCCAATACCAGTGCAACCGAACAGGTTTGTGATCGCGCGGTTGACATCCTCTCTGCTCATACAGAAATAGTTGTCCTCGACCGTATAGTCGTCCGGAGAGTGATAGATATATTTTCTGGCAAATATTGCTAACACCTCTTTTGTGAGCATGGGCCAGACTCTCATGACATCCTGGTAATCGGGTTCAAAAAGCCCGAGGAAACAGTCGAGCGAAACCGCGAGATCATCAAAATCGTCTTCCGTGAAGGTATCAGCGCACACGCCTGCGGACGACGAGACCACACACACCGCGATCAGCAGCAAAACAGCGGTTAATTTCCTCAAAAACATCGCTTTCCTTCCGTTCATTTTTCTCTTTCCTTTCGCTATTTTCAACAGATTGCCTTACTCTCAGCTGCCGTCACGTCAATCTCATAGTTTATTATGCGACTAATTCCTTTTGAATGCAATTCGGAATACCTTCGCCATAAGCGGAACATACGTGGATACAAATACACATGCCGCTGCTCCAAGCGCTTTCTTCTTATGCTTGTCAGGCACCTGTGTCCCGGCTGCTAATCCCATTGAAAAAAGGCAAAACTTGACAAGAGCGAAATCTTTCCAGGTGCTCTCTTTTGCGTAGCGATTACCAAAATCCAACAACTTCTTCATGGGCATAACCTCTCCTCACAATCAGAATTCTTACCTGTGAATTGCCGATTATAAATCCTGTACGTTTCATTTCCTGCAGCAGTGTTTTTATTATATCATCTGAAAGGATAGTCCTGCATCATATCAATATCTGTTCTTCTTCAGACAGACAAAAAAACCGGGACTGTGAAAAAAGGAATTATATAATTCCGGCTTTCACACTCCCGGTTCACTCGCGATATCAGATCCGTGTTACTCAGTCATCCCAGTCAAATAAATCATCAAAGTCATCCTCGAAATCGTCATCGTCATAAAATCTGCTCTGTGTGGTACTGCTGCTCTGTCTGGTGCTGCTGCTCCACCTGTAGCTTTCGAAGTATTCCATACTATAGTCCAGAATTCTGCCGGTATTGACATCCACGTCCATGTCATACTCTGTATTGCCGACATGGAACTCAAGGTCAAATACCTGGCGGCCATTATCATAAGCTTTATGTTCCCTCGTGAACACAGCATCCTTTTCATTTACTCCGGCGAAATCGACAGCCACTTTTTTGGCTTCTTTCAGATTCAGTTTATGGCCGGCGGCAAAAGCAGAAACGTTAAATGACATCACCATTACAAAAATAAATAATACTGCAAAAATCTTCTTCATTACTTTTATCTCCTTTATTCTATCTGATTTGATGTGCTTGAATGTTTATGTATGAAGTATATCGCAGTATATATCACAAATTCGTCACACGAAAAGGTTCCCAGGTGTTCCGAACTGTCATCGGGAGAGGGTTCGGCACTGTAATGACGTCGCTTCCTTTACAGGCGGCCCTGACGTAAAAATACGGAAAACGCACACGCAGTTCCT
>ONJN01000250.1 GCA_900318155.1 uncultured Eubacteriales bacterium | reverse complement strand
TTAACAAATCCGAAGAAGGAGATTTCCCTCGGGCGCAGTTTACCGAGGGAAATTCCTTCGGTAAACCCAGCGATGAATAATAATGCGGATGGAATCATCCCGTTGCAGATTGAACAGTTTGCCGGAGAAAAAATCGATGAATATATTTTCACAGGACAAAAGAGTGAAATGCGGGATTCTGTACTTCAGCTTATTGGTAATTCCCCGGAGCTGAAATGGGACTGGCTGAAAAATTATCACGGATATGGAAATGTCATCATTACAGAATACATGGCAAATTATGCCAGGAATATTGAAAAAGCCATCGATGACATTCTTGATCTGTACCGTAAGGGTAATAGGGTTATTTGTCTTAATGAGAAGTTTGATTCTGGAAATTTTTATCAAATCGAGATGTTCCACTACATGCAGCCAATAATCAAGCTTTTTAAGGATGGGGACAAGATGTTCCGGAGAATCGCAATCATTAACAACGAATGGAATAAGAAAACCCGACTGAAGGCGTATACTTTAGATCAGTTTCCTATATTTAATCAACTTTATCCAGATTACGCAGAGGGACGTTTGTCAAAGAAAGCATTTGCGGAGATTCTTAAAATAAGTCGTCCGACCCTGGATAAATTGATACTGCAGTATGAATATGAACGTCGGTAGATAGAACATCGTTGAGCAGGTTAAAATGTCTGGAGAATTTTTCTGCAAAAAACTGGGTGTGGTTATAAGAAGACGGTCATCATGATTAAATCAATACTATAACAACATTGAAATAATATTATTTCAATGTTAAAATAATATTGTAATTCAACAAGGGGGATTATAATGAATAGAGAAGAAGCGCGTAAGTATATCAAAAGACAGAATCCTGGCACATTCCTGGACAAAGCTAAAGAAACCGGGTTTATATGTCCTGAATGCGGAAATGGAAGCGGAAAAAAAGGCACCGGGATTGAATTGTACGAGGAAAATAGATATCATTGCTTTTCATGCGGTTTTGATGGGGATGTTCTGGATCTGATCGGACTTAAGTTTCATATCGCAGACTATAACGGGAAGTTAAAAAAAGGTGCGGAGATCTACGGCATTACGATCGATGATGATTCTTTTGTGCCCGGTGCCGGGCTTAAAAAAAAGGATGCCGGGAAGATCATTAACAAGGTTGTATCGAAGTCCGAGGAAGATTACAGCGGGTATTACGAAAAATGCCATGCCGCTGTTGATCAGACGGATTATTTTAAAAAGCGCGGGATTGGAAAAGAAATTATTGATCGCTTCAACCTTGGCTACGATCCGACGTATGGCAGCAACAGCAAGTGGAACCCGGCTTTTGAGACGGCTGTTATTTTCCCGACGTCAAAAAATTCGTTTGAGGCTAGGAATACGATGACTGATCCGAACAGTGAAGGAGCGAGACATCAGAAAACCGGATCAACGAAAGTATTTAACGCTGCTGCGCTTTCTGAGGAAAAGCCGATATTTGTCTGCGAGGGCGTTTTCGACGCACTCAGCATTATCGAAAGCGGCGGACAGGCTGTCAGTATTGGAAGTGGGAATAATATAAAGAATCTTCTGGGTGAACTGGACAAAGTTATTCCGAATAAACCGCTGATTCTGCTGCTGGATAATGACGACAAAGGAAAAGAATATGCAGATAAGCTCGCCGAAGAGCTCGAAAAAAGGAATATACCTTTCCTTAAGCCGGATCTGATGGAATTTCTGGGCGATTATCACGATCCGAACGATAGACTTATGCATGATCGGGATGGACTGACAGCAGCGGTAAAAAAGACGATTAAAGAAACAGATTCGCTCTTTCCGGACCCTCAGGAAGAAGCACGGCAGGACTATCTGATGACCAGCGCCGGAAAATCAGTTGACGATTTTATCGGTAGAGTTCATGAAATTGCTGAAAGACCCAGACTCAGTACCGGCTTCCCGGCAGTTGATGATGCGCTTGACGGCGGGATTTATACTGGACTTTACGTAATCGGCGCGATATCGTCGCTCGGAAAAACGACGCTTGCATTACAGATTGCGGATAGTCTTGCTGAACAGGGCAGACATGTGCTGTTTTTCTCTCTGGAGCAAAGCAGGTACGAACTTATGTCGAAATCGGTCAGCCGGGAAACCTATAAATACTGCAGATGCAACGGACTTGATCAACGACTTGCCAAAAGCAACCTGGGGATACTGGATGGACGACGCTGGTTTGATTACGGCGAAGATGAATTAAGTGTCATGGGCAGTGCATTCAAAGCGTACAGAAAGTACGCAGAAAATCTTTTCATTTATGAAGGGATCGGAAACATACGGGTTTCGGAAATCAGGGAAAAACTAAAAAGACATATCCAGATTACGGGCAATAAGAGACCCATCATTTTCGTCGATTACCTCCAGATTCTGCAGGCGCCGGAAGGACATGAGAGAGCTACGGATAAACAGGTTGTGGATTATAACGTTACAGCGCTTAAGCAGCTTTCCCGCGATTTTGATATTCCGGTCATCGCCGTCTCATCACTTAACCGGCAAAGTTACGGCGATCGGATAAACATGAGTGCGTTTAAAGAATCCGG
>ONJN01000253.1 GCA_900318155.1 uncultured Eubacteriales bacterium | reverse complement strand
TTCACAGAAACTGGTGTAGGATCAATACAAGAAAACGACTTAGAACATCTAACGCCCCTCTTGTTGTCTCTTAAAACTGCTCGAATCGCGACTCTTTTCCCGATTGGATCAACCAAAAATTCAACACAGTAATCCGGGCGCATCCGGAGCAAACAAGCCTTGTTAATGAGAACGTAATTATTCGCAAACGTGATGTGCGGCAAATCTGCAAATCTCATCAAATCTGTTTTTACAACCTCGTATCCACATAGGTCGAACGGGATTTTTGTTGCAGGTGGTTTCTCCACGCTCTTTGCGGCGATCATAAAATCCTCTGGCAAGAAGGCGCCCCATCGAGGGTGCATACGAACAAAGCCCCGAAGCAAACCCCGCTTTACAACATAAAGCGATGGCAGGAGTGTTTTGTTTTCCGCCCGTTGATACTTTGCGTTGTCAATCATCTGCTGAACAGCAATGAAGTCTCTGCGGTCTATGAGTGCCTCATGATGGTCAATATATCGGCTTTGCGGTCGTTCTCCTCGATTCTTCTTTCGCAAATGGTCACGAAAATTCGGGGTGAAACTTTTTCTCGTAAGCACATCTCCGCAATATCGTTCATTTCTCAAAATTTTGACGACAGCAGTTGGCGTCCATTTCAAATTCCCCAAATAGGAACGCATCCCGTGTTTGTTGAGCACATCTGCAATTTCCTGACTGGTATACTTCAGCAGATACATGAAAAAAATGAGCTTTACTGTGGGCGCTTCCTCCGGATTGACCACCAGATTGCCGTCAGCATCATGTTTATATCCGAGCAATTCGGGCGTTAACGGAATACCGTTATCCAAACGCATACGTAATGATGTTTCCATGCTGCGGCTGCGTGTATGAGATTCCTCCTCAGCCATGGTCGCAAGGAAGGAAAGCGCCATCTGCGAATCATCATTCAGCGAAAAAATCGCTTCGCTCTCAAACAGTACTCCCACAGGAGGCTTTAAGTCAGCCAACTCTCGCACAACGCCGATGCAGATCATGATGTTACGGGCAAATCTGGAGACACTTTTTGTAAGGATCAAGTCTATTTTTCCGGCTTTACAATCCCGAATCATTCGATTGAATTCGTCTCTATGTGCCAACGAGGTTCCGCTAATGCCCTCATCTGGGTAGATGTCTACCAACTCCCAATTTGGGTGGTTTTGAACGAAATCCTCATAATATTTTTGCTGCAATTCATAGGATGTCGTTTGCCGCACATCATCGGTAGAAACACGGACATAAACCGCTACACGCTGGTGAACACTCGTATCATAGAAATCCCTGGGCTTGACCTCCGGGACAAACTCATAGTGTTCCGGATCAATTTCCACACGCATTCTGCGGCGTGCTTTTGCTTTGGCATTTTCTTTTTCCTGTCTGCGCAGTTCATCTATCATGATCTAATTCCTTTTCTCCAGGCAATCGGATTTCTCCCTTGGAAGCTGATTGCAGTTCAGGGAAGAAATAGGTATCTCGAAGATCCTCTTGATAGTAAGAGGCCAGTGTAAAAAGGTCCTCAGAGACGAAGTACATTCCGATTGGATGTTCCTGTGTTGCAAGCATCCGAGCGCACAGAATGACATCAAAAATTCTCTGCGAAATATTTGATATCTTCTGTGTGATAATGAGATCTATCTTTCCGCCCATGCAGTCTGTCAGCAGTCTGCTCCATTCCGGCGACTTTTCCATTCGCGGCGCAGTCATCCCCTCGTCAATGTAGATTCCGACCAGTTCCCATTTGGGGCACATTTCTATCGCGTCCGCGAATTGCTTGATGTGATAATCCAGGTAGTTTTCATATTTGGTTTGATTGAAATAGCGAATATAAACTCCGACTTTGTACTTCCGCTCCGGGTCAGGCCTCTCACGTGCCAGTCTCCTAAGCCATTGACGATGCTCAGAAATCTTCTCCGCTAAACGATTGTCGTGCTGCGGTTCACCTGAGAACCCCGACATGCTTTCAATTTGACTGAGCTGTTTATAGATATC
>ONJN01000255.1 GCA_900318155.1 uncultured Eubacteriales bacterium | reverse complement strand
TAAGTAAAAATACTCGGGCGCGACCAGTCATGAATCTATAAAGTGAGTCAAAAAACTAAATCCCGTTCCGGCAGGGACTCCGATCGTAAGTCCTGCCGAAGCGGGATTTTTCTTTACTATAATCTATAGTTCCGCAGACTTTTTCTACTTACACCTGAATTGTTGAAAGCGGTATCTTATGCGGCATCTGTATTTTGAAGATGTCGTAGATTGCATTGACTTCCTTCCGTGGCTCTTGAGGAACCGCAAAGCTGTCGTAAACCTTGCACTTTTGATTGCGGAGATAATCCCAGATACTTTCGGCGTTTAAGGACTTTGCCTTTTTGGAACGTCGCTTCAGGAGGTCTTTCTGGATCCTTTGAAAGATTGCTGTTGCCATAAAACAAAGGAGCAGATGGCCTGCAAATCGTTCTTCAGACTGTACACGGATCGGCAGCAGATCAGCATAGTTTTTGCTGATGTCAAATACCTGTTCTACCTGCTGTCTGGTGTAGTACAGCGGCAGAATATCATTCTCTGAAAGGTCTTCAGATGATAAAAGCGCAAATGCACCGAGTTGTTTTACTGCAGAATCTGTTTCGTTTGCCGCTTTCTTATCATCAAGGGCATTTAAGATCGTTTTCTTATGCTGCATAAGGTACATGTCTTCATCTATGCAAATGTAGACATACACCTGGTGATTGCCAATCTTTTCAGGGACTTTACGGATAAATACCAGGCGCTCCCCGTAACGATATGCATACTTCTGCGACATGAGGCCCTCAAACATCCCCTCGGATGCAGCCTTGAATATCGGCTTGTTTGGAGCCAGCCTTGTCAGGAAAGGAATATCGTTGTCCAGAAGCTCCTGTGCGTTTTTTTCAGAAAAATATCCTGCATCGAGGATCGCCTGGTTAACCGAAACGCCGTATTGCTGTAATTCGCTGACAGTTGTGATCAGAGTGCTTACATCTATTATATTTCCTGCTATGTAACGGAAATATACGGGCATCCCGCTTTTCCTGTCAATCACGTATACAACACGGACTTCCCTGTTGATATCACCGTTGTGATTGCTGATCTGCGTAATATCCATCTTTGTGGCATTGGGAACTCCGGTACTGTCTATGAGAATGCCGTGTTGCTCTTCAGTGTCACCGTATATGCTTGAGAGGTATTCCCGAAGAAATGACCGCTGCGTTTCTTCCTGGCCAAGCTTTGACAGCACTTTGCTGATATTCTGGCTTGTCAGGTCGGCTCGTCCGAACGCCAGGTATGCATAATTCCCTTCATACCATGGCTTTGCATGGCAGGATGCTTTTCTGTTGGTCAGCATACGGAAAAACAGCAGGGCAAGGAGCGTATCCGATTCACCGGGCAGTGCATTTACAATGCAGTTATAAAAGGGAAGACCGGAAATATATTCCTTGAGGAACCATGTATCCCCAAAGTCAAGGATCAGTTTCTCCTGATCAGGAACTATCTGCTCCTCAGGAAAATAATCAGGGCTGTCATTCCTGCCGTTTTCAATTGTGTACTGAAACAGTTTATTTCCCCGGCCACGGAAAATACCGGCATCCTTATCAACAACGCGGCCAAGGGTTTCCAGACGCCTTGTTTTAACCCGGTTTCCTTCGCGGTAGGATTCATAAACAGAGGCGTAAACTGCCCCATTTGGCTTTGTATCGTAATGGATATATGACATAGCAGCTCGAATCTCCTATAATGTAAGTCTAATTAAATGTACTTACATTATACCATGTTCGACTTACTATATCAAGAAAAGTGGCTGAAAACACCAGTATTTATAAGGAATTATTAAGTGATTGCCTATTTGTAAGTCTAATTATTATGCGGAACTATAGATAATTTACTATAACATTGAGCTGCATTTAAGCTTTTTTGCCGGTGGCTTAGGCGCCGGCAAAGCGGAAGACGATTCCGACGACCGCCGAGAAGGCGATGAAAGCAATGGGATGGATCTTGGGGAACAGCTTCTGTCCGACGAAGATGATGACTCCAAGAAGGATCGCCTTGAACAAAAACAGGTCAGCGATCTTATGACTTGCCATGAAGGCATCGATATTGATCAGGGCGACCTTG
>ONJN01000258.1 GCA_900318155.1 uncultured Eubacteriales bacterium | reverse complement strand
TTATTTTGAAAATGCCTTGATGAAGGGATTGGCAGTTTATTCTAATGACAGATATCAAACCATTCAGGAACTCCTTGACGGCTTGAACGGCATAAGTGCCATAAAATATGAAGATAAACCTACTACTTCCGTACCGCAGAGACATAACGATCCTTCATCAAATGACAGTGTTGCCGGCAAAAGAGAAGACGATAAATCAACCGAATGGATTGACGAGCATCGTGTATTCCCTGCCAGTCAGCCGCTTCCGAATCCACCGCAAAGGGAAAACGAACGTGCAGTTTCTGTTGATAATCCGCATTCAGGCAGCCAAAACAAGGCGGAATCCGTTCCGTCTCCAACGGCAGCAGAAAAAAATGTGAAGAAACGTCCTTCCATTCCGCTGATGATTGGGCTTTCTGTTGCTTTGGTTTTGCTGACAGTAGGAATAATCCTGTTCGCATCGGGCGTATTTAATAAAAAGCCTGCTGACGATAATCAAAAAAACTCTATAGATGACCAATTAGCATCCACCGAAGAAGAATCTCCAACAGAGAGTTCCGAAAACAGTACTGTCACCGGTTCAGTCAATATTACTTTTGAAACGAATGGTGCGGCTCCTATTGTCAGTAAGTTTGTTTCATTCGGTGATACCTATGGAGATTTGCCGGTTCCTGAAAAGGAAGGATACACCTTTAAGGGCTGGAGTTTTTCGGATGTCAACCAATATTCGACGCAATTTTTACATAACACCAATATTTATTTCCGTGTACCTGATGTCTGGGGAACATCGGATGATATTTACTGCCATTTATGGAACAGTCAGGCGGAAGATTCGCTGTATCCCTGGCAGTCAGAACAGCAGAGATGCAAACAGGTAAACGGCAATGTTTACAAGTACACCATTCCTGCCGGTGCCAATGTTGACAGTGTTCTGTTTTCGTCTTCTGACGGCTATCAGACATATGATGTGGCCATTGCCACTATATGTGAAAACGATCTCTTTTACTGTATCGGCCAGGTGCCAGGTGCAAAATCTTTGTTTGAGGGAGCATGGAGCATTCATAAGGAATTAGGTCCCATTCCGAGTACAGTGTTTGAAAATGTTTATCTTACTCAGGAAATAACTGATTTAGATAAAATAGTCATCAATGACTATCATTATGTTTATGCTGATACTAAAGTCGTATGCCCTGAAAACCATACGCTGTATGCTGTGTGGGAACAAAACAGTGATTTGGCACTGTCCAATAAACTGGGAGATAATCTTTATGACTACAAAATTATGATTGATAAAGATGTTTATACATTGCCGATGAAGTATTCGGATTTTTTCAATAATGGTTGGGAAATTAGTCAACATCAAGAATCGTCTGTAAGCGAAGATATGATACTTGAACCCGGCAAAACGGTTGGTATGTCCATTAACTACTATGATTCTTTAGGCGGACATATAACAATAAAAAATTTTTCAGATGAAAAAAAAAGTATAAAAGACTGTTATATTTTCAAAATATACATAAGTATTTATAAATACGATATTGATGTTGAGTTACCAAAAGGAATAAAGAGGGGTATTTCAACATCATCAGAAATTGTTAGTGCATACGGACAACCTAAAGATATATCAGACGGGTTAATATATCGTGATACTTCACATAGTTTTGTGCAGCTTAGAACAACTTATCAGGATAAATTAGATAGTATTATCATGTATAATGATATTATCCCTGAAGATTTACAAAACAGTCATGATAATAAAACTGAATTACCATCGGAATTAAGTGATAATATCTTTGACTATCAGATTATGATAGGAAGTGATGTATACAGCTTGCCAATGAAGTATTCGGATCTTATTGATTGTGGATGGCAACCAGATCAATATTTTGATAAGAATACCATATTAAAAGCAAATTCTGATAGTTATAGTGACTCGTTTTATAAAGATAATTATTGCCTGTTTGTTTCTTTTCATAATTATTCAAAGGTCAATAAGGTTATCACAGATTGTTACGCATACAATTTCCATATTGTTTTTGACTATAATAATAAAGAGGACACAGTAGTCATGCTTCCAAAAGGAATTACTTTAGGAAAATCCGGATTAGAAGATATTCAAAATGCTTACGGTGAAGCATCAGAAACAAATTATTATTCTTCTACAGGAAACACTACATTACAATATTCGGAAAACAAATCAAACATATATGCATTAGTAGAAATGAAAATTGAAAAACAAACGAATAAGCTTATTGAGATAAGTATCATAAACAATGCAACTCCAGATAGTTTCATTGATTATGACACACCAACGACAGTTCCTATAGAAGTAACGAACTATGTCATTCCAAAAGAATTAGGCACCGATCTGAAATCTGGTATAGTTGAATTTTATGGTGATCTTTATAAATTGCCGGCACCGTTAAGTGCCTTTTTAAATAATGGCTGGACAATTCAGGAAAGTGAAGAAGACTACCTTTCAGCCAACTCAGAACAGTATGTAACTATAGTAAGAAATAATGACGAAAAAAGACTTCGTGTAATCAACCATTCCAATGACAGTGTACAGCTTAAATATGGATTCGTTGAATTCTTGGACTGTATTTATATTTCACCAATTATTATAACTGATTTTTTGGATGATAATAAAGAATCAATTGAGAATAAAAGCGAGATTAAACTTCCAAAAGATATACATCTGAAAATGAAAAACGATGAACTTCTACAATTGCTAAAAGGTATTGATCACATTCGTTTATCGGGAGCTTATAAGACTTGTTATTTTATCCCAATTGAATATTTTTCCGAAGAAGAGAAAAAAGAAATATTTTATAGTTATATTAATCACGATTATCCAGAAGAATGTAAGGATATGAAAAAATATGTTGCTATTTTTGTCGACAATTCGGAAAGATATATAGATGAAATTGAGGTTAATTTTCGATGTGGGGTTTACTGATCTTAGGAGGGGAAAAGAATGTACTGCTATTTTTGCATGAAGGAAATGGAAGCGGATGTTAAAATATGTCCGCACTGCGGAAAAGGTCAGAATATCATTACACCGCCTCACCGACTTTTGCCCGGCACGATGCTGAACGGACGGTATGTTGTTGGTATTGCTAAAGGGGAAG
>ONJN01000260.1 GCA_900318155.1 uncultured Eubacteriales bacterium | reverse complement strand
TGAAAAGATCGGTATTTATGGCTCGTCCTATACCAACACCATGATGGTTGAACTTGGTGAGCGCTTGTATTTTGCGGCTGGATCCGACAAAAACATTAAGCTGACGACTGTCGACGATCTTGAATTATTCAAATCCTATCTGAAAATGGATAAGGACGAATGGCTGAAGTGAGGGAAAATGGAATTATACGAATGTAAAGAATACCTGGAAGATATCCAGACAGTGATCGAACTGCCGCTTGACTGGGAACAATTTCGCAATCGGTCAGTGATGATTTCGGGTGCAACCGGAATGATCGGCCGTTTTTTGATCGATGTTCTGATGGCTTTGAATCGGGAAAGAAATTTGTCCTGCGGGATTTACGCGCTTGGTAGAAGCGAGAAAAAGGCTTCTGAGCGTTTCAGCAAGTACTGGACGGCGCCTGAGTTCCATTTTTGTGAGTGCAGTATTTCGGAAAAGGTCGAATGCCCGGCTGAGAGCATGGACTATGTTTTCCATTTTGCCAGCAATACGCATCCGAGAGCCTATGCGCTCGATCCGATAGGAACGATTACAGCGAACATCATGGGCACATATCATCTGCTGGAATATGCTGTTTCACATCATGCCAGAAGGTTCCTGTTTGCCTCGTCGGTAGAGATTTACGGACAAAACAGAGGGGATGCCGAGGCGTTTACTGAGAGTTATTGCGGATATATTGACAGCAATACGCTGCGTGCCGGGTACCCGGAGAGCAAACGAGCCGGCGAAGCACTCTGCCAGGCATATATCAAGCAGAAAGGACTGGACATTGTAATCCCGCGGCTTTCCCGTACCTATGGACCGACGCTGCTTGCAACCGATACGAAGGCGCTCACCCAATTTTTGCAGGACGGCGTCAATGGAAGAGACATCGTTCTGAAAAGCGCAGGTACCCAGTTCTTTTCCTATAATTACGTGGCGGACACGGTCAGCGGCATCCTCTGGTGCCTGCTTTTCGGTGAGTCTGGCGAGGCCTATAACGTTGCAGATGAGGGATCTAATATCACTCTTCGTGACCTCGCTCAGTTGATTGCTGCGGAAAGCGGTACAAAAGTGGTTTTTGAACTACCAGACGAGGTAGAAAGACAGGGCTTTTCCACGGCTACCAGAGCGATCATGGACAGCGCAAAGCTTCGTCAAACCGGATGGCGAGCGCAGTATGACATGAAAACCGGCGTTGCCAGAACACTGAGAATGATGCGAAAGATGCGGGAAGCAGAAAAGACTGAATGATTCAGTCGTGATAAAGATGAACTATAACACGGTGGATATCCAGCAAAGCGGTCTCGAAATCCTGTGAGATTTTAAAGGAGTCTGTGAACGCAACTGAAGGTAAGCCTAGTACGGTGGAATCTAAAGGATAGAAGTATTTGGTACCGTAAAACTGTGATCAGTATTTGACAGATTAAATACGTTGATTATATGGTTCTGCCGCCCGTTGACCATCGTAAACCGCACGGTGATTATGTGATCGTAGACCTTGAGCGGGGCTGGAGCTATTACTGCAAATAAGTATATTTTTTATGAGATATTCCGTAATTATACCTGTTTACAACGCAGAAAAGACATTGAATCGCTGTGTAGACAGCCTTCTGACTGAAAACTATCCGGACTGCGAGATCATTCTCGTTAATGACGGCTCGAAGGATCGAAGCGGAGAGATCTGCCACGACTACGCGGAGCGCTTTCCCAACATCGTTTACATTGAGAAGGAAAACGGCGGCGTCTCCACGGCCCGCAATGCGGGACTGGATCATGCGCGCGGCGAGTATGTCGTTTTCGTCGACAGCGACGACTATGTGATGCCCGATTTTTTCGGGATAATGGATGAATATATTAGCCGTTCAGATACAGATCTGTGCCTTTTTTCTTACTGCTCAGATGATGGAAATAATAAAAGAAATCAGGTCTTCACTGCAGCTCAATATACCTCCCGTGCGGAGGCTATGCCGGCACTTGTCGATGCGATCTGCCGGAAAACGATTAATATGCCGTGGGCTAAACGATACAGGCGAAACATTATTGAGGA
>ONJN01000261.1 GCA_900318155.1 uncultured Eubacteriales bacterium | reverse complement strand
TCCTCAATACAGGCTCGCTCCTTCTCGCCTCACTGGCTTTTGTATGGGGCGTTTTATGCCTGGGAGCAGAGTCGACATTCGTATATTCTGGTTTTTAAGAGGGACTTGTTTATTCTTCATCGCGCAAGACTCGCGAGCAAGTCTTGAATTCGGTTTCTAAGAGAAACTTGACTATTTTAGTTTTATGAGGGACTTATGAAAGTAAAAATATGGCTGACCAGCTGGCTGGTGATAGTCATATCATCGCTAAGTGTCTGCGGATACCTGACATTTTACGTTGATCCGTTTTTCCATTATCGTAAACCTGATCTGGGCAGATACTTTTATCGGCTGGATAATCAAAGAAGTCAAAACGATGGAATCGTAAAACATTTTGATTATGATGCTATGATAACAGGGACTTCCATGACGGAAAATTTCAGGACTACGGAAGCAGATCGATTATTTGGCTGTCATTTTATAAAAACCTCATTTTCGGGAGGAATATATAAGGAAATCAATGACAACATAAAAAATGCTATCAAATATAACCCTGACCTGAAGATCGTAATACGGTGTCTGGATATAAGACGATTCGATATGGTCAAGGACGAAGAACATGACGAAACAGGACGCTACCCGACGTATTTGTATGACTCCAATCCTTTTAATGATGTAGAATATCTTTTAAACAGGGACGTCGTTTTCGGAAGAGCTTACAAGATGATGCTTGAAAAGGACAAAGAAGGATTTGAACCCGGAATAACATCCTTTGATGAATACTCAAGATGGCAGGAGCGGTACACATTTGGAAACAAGACTGCGTTTCAGGATGAGGTAAAGAAAAAAGATAAAGCGCAGTTTCAATTATCTGATGATGTAAAGAAAATTATCAGGGAAAATATCAGGCAAAATGTGACAGACCTGGCAGATGAACATCCGGAAGTGGAGTTTTATTATTTTTATTCTCCCTACAGCATTGCTCTCTGGGACAAATGGAATAGAAAAGGAACCTTATATGAACGCCTGGAATCTGTCAGATATGTGACAGAGCTTATTCTTCCGCATAAGAACATACATCTGTTTTCATTTAACGGAAGGACAGATATTATTACTGATTTGAATAATTACAAAGACCAGTCTCATTATGCCTGTTGGATCAACAGCCTGATCCTGAAATGGATGCATGAGGGAAAATACCAGCTTACTGAGGATAATTACAGGGACAGACTGAAACAGGAATATGACTTTTTAACAACATTTGATTATTCAAGTCTGTTCGATCAGGAAGATTATGAAGCAGATTTTTATGCAGGTGCTCTGCTGAATCAGGAACTGACCGGGGTAAAACCCCTGGATGTTCTTCATGATAAGAAAGCCGGTGCTGTGATCAGCGGAGCGGAGTCCCTGACTGATGAAAACGGTCAGACTGTTCTTGACTGCAGGGGTTCTTTGTCAAGAGAACCGGAAGGAGAAAACCTTGCGTATTATATGAGGGAAAAAGAATATATCGGGATCAGGTTCGATGTCAACCTGGACGAAGGATACAACTATTTGTCCTTTAATGGGCAAAAGATCGCCGGCCGCGGATGCCTGACAGCTTTTATCTTTGATGCCGGGGGAAAGCTCATCAAAAAGACAGAAGCAAAAGATAAAGACCTGGATCACAAGGTTCATCAATATGTGATGGACCTGTCTGCGCTCAGCGGAAATGTTACGGTCATTTTAAATGGCGGTTATGTTGATCATACAGGCGGTGCGGATTTCGAATATCAGTTCAGCAATATTTATATGTATTAAGAGGTTCTGAAAAGATTGTGCCGGGGATGTGACTGCACATATCCCCGGCACAATCTTGCCCCGGTTTTGCCCCGGCTTCACGGGAATGCGAATGTGTGGAGCGATGCGGGAGCGCGGGACGCGCGAAGCAGCGCGTGCTTTAATCATACATGTTTGAGAACGGGAGGTCATTGCCACAAGGATGGAAAAACAACATCAGAATAATTCTCTGCAGGATAATTCCCTGCAGGATAATTCATTACAGAATGATTCATTGCGGAATATTTCAATATCGATTGTCATACCGGTTTTTAATGAAGCCGGGAATATCGCGAAGCTGTTTGAAGAGACAAAGGCGGTCTGCGAAGCGGGAATAGACGGCCATCCCTTTGATTATGAGATTATCATAGTCGACGATGGATCTTCAGACGGGACGGGCAGAATCTGCCGTTCGCTCAGCCCTCTGACATATATTCAATTCCGGAAAAATTACGGACAGACTTCCGCCCTCGACTGCGGCTTTAAGGCGGCTTCAAAGGACCTGATCGCCGCACTGGACGGGGACGGGCAGAATGATCCCGCCGACATCCCTGAAATGGTCCGCTATCTTCTGGACCACGACCTGGATGTCGTGTCCGGCTGGCGCAGGAACCGGCAGGATTCCTTTATGAAAAACTTTGTGTCACGAGGAGCCAATCTTCTGCGCTATCTGATCGTTCATGACGGGATCCATGACAGCGGATGTACACTGAAAATATACCGGCGGGAATGCTTTGAGGATCTTACTCTTTTCGGGGAACAGCATCGTTTTATACCGGCCCTTTTGAAGATCCGGGGCTTTCAGGTCGGTGAGATAGAAGTCAATCACCGCCCCAGGATCAATGGAAAATCAAAGTACAGCTTTTTGCGGATCGTGAAGGGTTTTCTGGATATGCTCTCTGTCTGGTTCTGGAGCAAATACGCCAGCCGGCCCCTGTATCTGCTGGGCGGCGTGAGTCTGCTCTTCTTTTTCCTGGCTATAGTCTTCGGCTGCTGGACGGTAGCCGGCTATATTTTAACCAGACATATGAGATACTTTATCATACAGATGATTCTGACGATTTTCTTCTTTATGGCGGGGCTGCTGATGATGATCACGGGACTGCTGGGTGAAATGATGATGAAGACTTATTTTAACACTCAGGGAACTCTGCCGTATCGCGTGAAGGAGAAGGTGACGCTTCATGAAGAATAGGATCGCGCTGGTAGTGAACACGCTGTCCGGAGGCGGGGCAGAAAAGACAGCAGCCAATCTGAGCAGAAGACTGTCCCGGAGATATGATGTCGATATAATCGTGAATGACAGAGACCACCTGCAGTATCCATACCGGGGCAGGATCGTTTCCCTTGGGATGCCGTCGGACCAGCGGCGCTCGGATCCTTCTTATCAGGTCACCCTTCTGCGCAGGCGGACACGGGCTCTCCGGGTCCTCAAAAGAAAGAGGCGGTACAAAGCAGTCATTTCCTTATCGGAAATGAGCAACGCAGCCAATGTCCTGAGTGGAAACCGCTATGGAAAAACGATTATATCTGTCCGGAATTCGGTCCGGATCAGGAAGGGCAGCAGCTGGATGTACAGGCTGTTCTCCCTGATTCTGTATACCTGGTGCTGTGCGGCAGCCGACCGGACGGTGAGCTGTTCAAAAGGCATAGCGGACGAGCTGGCGGACCAGTACGGGCTGAAGGCAGACAAGAGCGTCGTGATTTATAACGGCCTGGACCTTCCCCTGATCCGTGAGAAAGCATCGGAAAAAATAAGCTCCGATGAATCCAAAGCCTGGGCCGGCAGGAAACTCATTGTCACGGCAGGCCGGCTGACATACCAGAAGGGACAGGTACACCTGCT